>NZ_JBFRNX010000013.1:202744-478143 GCF_041471165.1 Shewanella sp. 10N.261.52.F9 | reverse complement strand
TCATTTCCAGGCGCTAAATTTTACTCGAAAGAGTAATGTTGAATCGCAGACAAAACGTAAGACGATTTAATAAAAGAGATTTTGCTGATATGGCTCAGTCGGTAGAGCGCATCCTTGGTAAGGATGAGGTCCCCAGTTCGATTCTGGGTATCAGCACCATGATTTAAAAGAATTTGTCTGGAAACCATAGAGTTGTGGCACCACCTGAATCCATTCCGAACTCAGAAGTGAAACGCAATATCGCCGATGGTAGTGTGGGGTCTCCCCATGTGAGAGTAGGTCATTTCCAGGCGCTAATTTATTCTCGAAAGAGAAGCGAGAAAGCCCGTTGCTAACGCAACGGGCTTTTTTCGTTTGTCTAGACTCTTTAATTACGAGAATTGACCACTCGAACATGGGTAAGTAAAAAGTCTGAACCTAGTGTGGTTCAATATTCATATGAAGTAAGACGAATCAAGCAGACTATTTTCATACCGCCATTTATGACAAACTTTTAAAATATTTCGCTTAGTCAACTTCTTATGCTGATAAGTAGAAGTATTTTGTATTCTTGATATTTGGGTGTAAGTTTGTAGCTACCAATGGCTAATGAAGAGCATTGTAAGAGCTCATTGGTCGACAATTCTTCAAAGGGTTAAGCTGATATCATGAAAAAGACATTACTCACCTTAATACTCGCTTCTACTTTTAGTTATGCAGCTAGTGCTTGTACCGGTATAACTTTATCAACCACAGCGAATGAACAGATCCAGGCTAGAACGATTGAATGGGGTCATAGCGATCTAAACAGCAAACTTATCGTTTCCCCCCGTAATCATCAATACACAGCAACTATGCCTGATCAACAGCAAGGACTAAGCTGGAACAGCAAATATGGCTTTGCAGGGATCTCTGTCAGCGATGATCGTTTTATTGCTGAAGGTTTGAATGAAAAGGGACTAAGCGCAGGCTTATTTTATTTCCGCAATTACGGCTCACTTGCTAAGTATGATCCTAAACAAACTGCGGATAACATTACCGATATGGATTTTGTTCGTTGGATGCTAACGCAATTTGAAACGGTTGCAGAAGTCGAGGCAGCATTAGGTAAAATTAAGATTGTCACTGTTTACTTTGATCAGCAAGGTAATCCATCACCGACAGCACATTGGCGAGTATCTGATAAGCAGGGTCACAGTATTGTGATTGAGATAATGGAGCACGGCAAAATCAATATCCATAAAAATACGGCTAAGGTACTAACTAACTCGCCCGACTATAGTTGGCAGGTCACAAACCTTAACAATTATATCAACCTCCATCCCGGTATCAGTCCGCCACAAAAGATAAATGGCGTTGAGACACAATCCTTCGGGGTAGGCTCTAACTTTGTCGGCCTTCCTGGTGATATTTCACCACCATCTCGTTTTGTTCGCGCGGCTTTCTATGTCAATACTGCTCCGGTAATGGAAAATGCTCAACAAGCTGTTTCGCAAGCATTCCATATTTTGAACAACTTCGATATTCCAATAGGGAGCGAATTTAACAATAAGTCTCATATCCCTGATTTACCGAGTGCCACTCAGTGGACGTCAGTGATAGATCAAAGTAATGGACTCTTGTTTTATAAAACAATGCATAACAGTACAATTAAAAGAGTGGATCTTAATCAATTAGATTTTACGGCTAAGAGTGAAGTTAAACAAAAGTTAGACAGTGACCAGTTTAGCTTTCAAGAGGTGAGTGTAAACAGATAACCGTTTATGACGCCTCCAGAGCTTTTGGGGGCTTTGTTGCCCTAGCTAGAAACCTCTATGCTTCCAAAAAGCATCAATCTTGTCTTGCTCATCATTCATATGCACTTTAAAGGTCTTTTCGGCAACCACCTTGCCTTTGAGTTCTAACGTCATTCGCCAGTTACCGACTTTGTTATGTTCAGGAGCCCAGATGGTGTCGCCTAAATAGAACTTCCAATCGTTTGATTGAACGAATACTTCGCCTTCAAAAGGTGGGCGAACATTACCCTTATCGTCGGGGATATTAGGGTGATAAATGCAATATCTTAGCTTTTGGTTTTTAGCTTTTTTGATGTGAGCGATAAAACCGAATTCGATATCGATTTCAGCTGGAACATGCACCGTGGCTTTTAATTGCCGTGGCAAGTCATCACTTGCATCATCCCACTGGGTGAATATTCCGCTGCGGATAATACTTATATTAGGTTTGAGTTTGGACACTGCTTGTCTTTTTGCTAATGGCTATATTGGTAGAATACTTAAACTTGCTTAGCTTTTCATGCTTTACCTATATCAGTGTAAAGTTGATGGTTTCAATTGTTATCATTTTTGTGGTGCCAATGGCTAGACTTTTTTGTCTGCCTAGGTAGTCTAAGGAATATATTG
Source organism: Shewanella sp. 10N.261.52.F9 (assembly GCF_041471165.1). Classification (NCBI taxonomy): domain Bacteria; kingdom Pseudomonadati; phylum Pseudomonadota; class Gammaproteobacteria; order Alteromonadales; family Shewanellaceae; genus Shewanella; species Shewanella sp. 10N.261.52.F9. The sequence continues at coordinate 475,762 of NZ_JBFRNX010000013.1, read as the reverse complement.
TAGTTAAAGAAATCATTTCATGAACTTGGCAATTCTTTATTATGTTTACGACCCTATGTGTAGTTGGTGTTGGGGCTATAGACCTGCTTGGTCCGCATTACAAACTCAGTTAGCACAAGTTTACCCTGAGCTTAAAGTTGAATATCGATTAGGTGGTTTGGCGCCGGATACTGATGAACCTATGGCTAACGATATGCAGGAGTTGTTAAAGCAAACCTGGAGCAAGATTTCTCAGCAACTAGGTACAGAGTTTAATTTTGATTTTTGGCAGCAAAATGAGCCTAGACGCTCAACTTACCCTGCTTGCCGTGCAACCTTGATTGCACGGGAACAAGGTTTAGAGAAAGAGATGCTGCTGGCTATCCAGCAGGCATATTATCTTGAGGCTAAGAACCCTTCTGATGATAGAACCTTAATAGAGCTTGCAAGTAATCTAGGAATAAGTGCCGAGCTTTTTGCTAAAGCGTTAACAAGTGAAGTCGTAGAGGCTAATTTGCTAGAAGAAATTAATCGCACGCGTCATCTGCCTTTGCAAGGCTTTCCTTCACTGGTGTTATTAGTTAACGGTGAGCTCTATTTAATTGATATTGATTATACTGACGCGAGTAAGAGCTTTGAACAAATCAGTCATTTAGTTTCCAATTAGTCATATCACAGGGTTGGATGTATCCGCAATTTACTCAATACAATTAACCTTGTTTTCACTATCGACAATTAGCTCTAGTACTTTCATGTATTGATCGTGAGTCACGCTGCCACACTGGCCGTTTAAATAGGCACCTGAGGATAAACGAATTTGATAGGCATACTCGCCGTCAGCTTGGTCTGTCTTGTAGTGAATTCGCATAGTTTCTGTTGGCGCGATATTATCAAACACTAAGCGATTACTAGGTAAGTTGACTTCGACACGAGTTAAGATTTGTCCTGATTGGTTCACAATCTTAACGCTTGGCATCATAAATAGGTAAATATGATAGCCAATAAATAAGAGTAAGCTTGTGACGATAAAAATGATTAGGCTCGTGCGCATTCCTTGTCCTTATTTATGACTAACTGCCAAGCGAATTTTAATCGATGTTTGCTAAGTATAGAAAAAAGCTCGAAAACTTCCTGTTATTTACTCGCTGTTTTTATCTGTAATCAACCGCGAGTGATCGTGAGATCTGAAATATAACCATGAGCTGTGCTTTGTAAGGCTTGCTTTAACATACCAGCCGCTTCATCTGCAGCCATAAAACTATTGGTATCTGTTTGTTTACCACTGGTTGGCCAGAAATCAGTATCCATACCGCCGGGGTATACTGCAATTAGCTTCATTGGGCTGGACTTTAGCTCCAAACGCACGGATTCTATCAAGCCTTTTATCGCCCATTTTACTGCGCAATATGTCGATTCTTCAGCTTTAGCTGCCAATGCTGCGGTAGACATAACCATTACCACTGTCACAGCTTGAGCCTTGTAGCGTTTAACGGCTTCACGTAGCACTAAAATTGCTGAGGTGAGGTTGTTATCAATTAACGTCTTGATAGCGTCAGGAGACTGATTCTCGATTGGGCCAAAGTAACCACTGCCAGCACAATGAATGATCATGTTTGGTGTGCTGGGTAAGGCGTCAAATAGGTGCGTAACCGCTTGCCCGTCGCTTAAATCGCAAACATAGGAATTAATCGGACATTTAATTGATTCCGCAACTTGTTCTAAGCGTTCAGCATTACGCCCTGTAATCGCAATATCATCTTGTTCGACATAAAGTTGAGCTAAAGAAGCTCCTAAACCACTGCTAGCGCCGGTAATTAATATCATTGCATTAGAGTCCTTTATTGAAGCTTGTTCAGCCGAATATTTAGATTGATATAAGCTAACCACTGGACTTATCGTTTTCGTTATTATTCGATTTCGATTAGCGGCTGTTCAAAATCAATAGCTTGTCCGTCATCAACTAAAATGGCACTAATCACACCGTCTTTATCAGCTGCAATACGGTTACTCATAGTCATAGCGTCAATGATACAAACGATATCGCCAGCCTTCACGGTTTGGCCCACATGGCAAAGTGGAGCTTGGCTTTGCTTATCGATTAAATAAACTGTACCGACCATAGGCGAGATTAACTGGTGTGGCTCATCGTCGTTATTGTCAGAATCACTATTTTGTTTGATTTGTTGGCTAGGAACTGCTGCGGCAACACTGCTGGCGGGCGCTAAAAAGGTCTGCGAGTTGCTATGCATAGGTACTGGGCTATGCCGGCAAATACGCACAGACTCTTCGCCTTCTTTTATTTCAAGCTCTGCAATATCTGACTCTTGTACCAGCTCAATAAGCTTTTTTATTTTACGAATATCCATTGGGTAAGCTGACCTTAATGTTTGTCTGTGGAATGTAAACGGGCAATGGCTGCTTGCAGAGCAAATTGGTAGCCTTGGGCGCCTAATCCACAAATCACGCCGATGGCTTTATCTGAAAAGTAAGAATGATGGCGGAACGGTTCGCGACTATGCACGTTAGAAAGGTGCACTTCAATAAAGGGGATCGCTACACCAAGTAATGCATCTCGCAGTGCCACACTGGTATGGGTAAAAGCCGCTGGGTTGATAATCACCATGTCGGCATCACTGTTGTGAATCGCCTCAATCAATAAATGTTCTGCATTGGATTGAATATGCTCAAGCTCCACATTGGATTGGGCTGCACTTTGCTTAAGGTCATCGACAATTTGCTCAAGGGTATGGTGGCCGTAATGACCAGGCTCACGACGGCCGAGTAAATTTAAATTAGGACCATTAACGAGTAAGATTTTTGTTTGGCTGCTCATGACTATTCCCTTGGTGTACTTAAGTGCACGCAATCGCGCTAATATCGTTTTGATTTCAACAAATAATCAGTCATTTGTCGATTGCTGTAGCGAGAAAGATAAAATGACTAAGGCATTTGGACTTAGTGCTAAAAACTGCTTTTGTTCTGTCTTAGTGCCTTGGTGGCACCTTTTTGCTTTTTTGCATCGACTCGGCGGCGTTGGCTACCTTTAGTCGGCTTGGTTGCGATGCGTTTTTTCTGCACCGCATTTACGCTTACGACTAAGGCGATAAACTGCTCTAATGCTGTTTGGCGATTAAAATCTTGGCTTCGGCTTTGCTGACATTTAATGATGATTTTGCCACTTTTGGTGATACGGTGATCCGCTTTAGCGAGTAAGCGCTGTTGATAGTACTCTGGCAAAGAAGAGTTTTTGATATCGAATATCAACTGGGCAGCAGTAGAGACTTTATTGAGATGCTGACCTCCTGCGCCACTAGAGCGGATAAATTGCCACTCAAGTTCGCTGTCTTGAATTGATACTGAGTTTGATATTTTTATGGTTGCCAAAGCAGTACCTTAATAATTGGTGGTTTACCTAACGCAAAACTAGGCGTAGGCTTTTAATCCTTTGCTCAATATTAACAGACTTTTAGCCGAAATAAGGGCGCGGTCCACTTTTCCTTCATGGCGGGTTTGCTATTATCAAGCAATGTTTCTCTCTAAATTGAGCATTATGGAGACAGAGTATGCTGTGTAAGATCCCTGATATAACGGCTGATGTGATTAGCTTATTTGCCAGCGGCCGTTTATCTACAGAAGATTATGGGCAGATCATGCAGCCGCTAATTGAGCGTTGTCGTGACGATAACGCTAAGATTTGTATCTACGTTGAAGCCGATGTCTTGCTCGAAGGCTGGCAACAAGAGTCATTAGCGGGCAGTGGTGAGGTGCAATTACCCAATTTTGACGCCCTTGTACTTGTAGGTGGGCCTGACTGGTTCGGTAATGCTGTAAGGTTAATGGGCCCATTTATGCAAGGTGAGGTCGCTTGGTACCCACTAGAGCAAAAAGAGTCTGCAATAGAGTGGATTGCAGCAAGAACTTAATTTGAATCTTGTTATAATCCCGTAAAATATATTTTTAGTCATCGTAATAGAAGGATTTACCAATGTCGTTATCTAAGCTGTCTGGATTGTCGTTAGTGTGTGCATTAGTGTTTGGCTTGAGTGCCTGTGCCCCAGAAGTTGGCAGCGAAGCTTGGTGTAAGCAGATGAAAGAAAAGCCATCTGGTGACTGGTCTGCTAACGAAGCGACTGATTACGCTAAGCACTGCGTTTTTAAATAATCATTTCTTTATCAGACCTAAATTTAAAATGAGACCAAGTTCACTAAGGGCTCTATAAAATCTTGTTTGCAGTGAACTTTTGTTTATGATGCGGGTCTGATTTGCTACGAAAGTATCAATGTTTACGCTTTTACATTAATCGATAGGTGAATTTTGCGTCTATTTACTCCTCAATCTCTGTATAAAATGGCAGCTGTATTAATTGCTGTTGTTGTACTGCAATTTGCAGGCGGCAACCTAGGCATGCATCAGTTACATTTAGGAGATCATGAAGAAGAGAGCGCACCCCACCCACATATTCAATTTACTGCTGACGTTACCACCTTATCGCAGTGTGTAGATTGCGCTTGTGCCTTTGACTCGATTATTGACAGTGCAGCAGCTGATAGCGAGCCACATAGCCACACCGTTGCTAAAACCGAATCAAAAAGCTTTGATCTTTGTTTAGATTGTCCTTGCCATGGTGGTCATGTCACCGCCATGTCTACAGTGTCAATTGTGCCTTCAGTGCCTGTGAGTGACGCACTTACCAGTATTGATGGACAGTATTTACCTCCAGAGCAACTTCCAGACTATCGCCCTCCAATCGTTTAATCCTTAAGAGGTTGAAGTTAGCAAGATTTTACATCTTTGCTTGAATGGCATTGCTGCCTTAACTTCCGCTTCGCTAAATCTTTATTTAATCACCGTGTATTTATTGCATCGCTGTTTTTAGCTCAATTTAGCTTGAGTATTAACTGGCTGCACCAGCAATGTTTACGCGACTGTTATATTGATTTGTACCTAGGCAATATCACGTAAAAGTCCGCCTTATATTTAGTGCAAGGTTAGGCTAATAACCATGAGTTCGTGATTGCCGGGTCGATAGGATCCGCGATGAACAAAACCATAATCGCCAGTCTATTAATGGGCCTCTTAATGGTACCTGTAACGACTGTAACCGCTGCTGAGTCAACTCTCAGTGGTGCAATGAGCCAAACTGGGCTTGCTGCGACAGCAAATAGTCTTGACCAATTTAGTCACTGGCTACCCCAAGTAATGCAACGTTTTAATAGTCTGCCAGAAGTGCAAGCGCAAGCCGCACGCCGTCAGCAAGCTTTATTGAGCGTAGAGGCCGCCGACAAAGCGGTGTATAACCCAGAGTTAGGTTTAGGCTACCAAAATGCGAGTGAAGATACTTACAGCTTAGATATTAGCCAGACAATTGACTGGGGTGATAAACGTGGCGTAGCGACACGTATTGCCCAGTTAGAAAGTGAAATCCTTTTATCTAGCATTACGCTTGAACGTAACCAAATGTTAGCCGAAAGGCTGCAAGCCTTGACCAATCAAAGTCAGGCTCGTAAAGCATTAGAGTTTCAAAGGCAGCAATTTAACTTAGCTAAAGGCCAGCTTGATATCGCCCGTCAACGTACTGAAGTGGGTGACTTGTCGAGCGTTGAATTGCAACTTATGCAGCTTGATGTTGCTAGTAATGCAGCCGATTATGCATTAGCTGAGCAAGTTTCTATTGCGGCGGACGGCCAAGTATTAGCTTTGTTTGGTGAGTTTGACTTGCCGTTTGCAGACTTTGTTAATGCCTTAACGGTGCAAGCGGCGCATTTAGACATCTCGCCTGAATTACCTGCGCTTAAAAGTGCTTATCAGCAAGTACTTGTTGCTAAGGTGACGGCTGAACAAGCCAAGGCTGATGGCAGCGCCGATCCGAGTATTAGCTTAAGTGCTGAACGCGAAGGCGACGAAAACAAGTTTGGCGTCGGTGTATCTATTCCGCTGCAGATCCGCAATAACTACAGCGAAGCGATTGCTGTTGCGAGCCAGGGGGTAGCCATAGCTGAGCAAACTTATTTAGCCCAAGAGCGTGTATTACTACAGCAGCAAAAGCAGTTTTCATTAAGCCTTCCAAGGCTCACCCAGCGATATCAAGATTGGAGCGAGTTGGTTTTGACCTCTGGCACCCAAGCTGCGCGGTCTTTGTCTCAACAATGGCAAGCGGGCGATATCAATACCAGTGACTACTTACAAAGCCAAAGACAGATGAGTGGCAGCTATTTAGCTGGGCTAGCGCTCGAGTCAGCCCTTTACGAGAGATGGCTTTCCTGGATGGGAACAAGTGGACAATTGGAAGGCTACCTCAATAGCCAGTTATCAACTCAGGGTGCCAATGCGGCAGCACCTGAACGTGCTCACTAAAGGCTTTGATTATGAAAACGAACAATAAAAAAGTGGTACCAACAATGATGCTGACTAATAGCACTGCAAAATCTAGCGCATTCGGACTTAACGCCATTACCCGCGCAATGAGCTTTGGTTTATTAATGACCTTGACAACGGCATTGCTGATCCCGACTTTGGCAACCGCAGGTGATGGGCATGATCACAGCGCTGAAGAAGCGGTGTTAGTTAAAGATGATGGCCATGGTCATAGCGCTGAGGAAGCAGTAGAAGACGTTCACGGTATTGAGTTAACGGCTGAGCAATTAGCGTTGGCAAAGATTGAAGTGGCGCAACTTAGTGAGCAAAGCTTTAGTTTAGAAGCCGTTGCAACAGCAACTCTAGTCGTTGATCGCGACAGAACCGTGACTATTGCACCACAGGTTGATGTACGCGTACTTAAGCGCAGTGTAGTACCGGGGCAAGAAGTGAATAAGGGCGATGTGTTACTGACATTGGGCGGTGTTGCCGTTGCACAGGCACAAGCTGACTATATTAATGCCGCTGCTGAATGGAGCAGAGTTAAACGCATGAGCGCTAGCGCTGTCAGTGCGAGCCGCCGCTTACAAGCGCAAGTGGATGCAGAACTTAAGCGTGCCACGCTAGAAGCGATGAAGATGACGTCTGCTCAAATTACCGCGCTTGCTGATGCACCTGAAACCATAGGTAGCTATCAGCTAATCGCGCCAATCAGTGGTCGTGTGCAAAAAGACATCGCTATGTTAGGGCAAATTGTGCCTGCAGGCACAGCCTTGATGCAGTTAACTGATGAGTCTCACTTATGGGTTGAAGCTGAGTTAACGCCTGTACAGGCTGAAAAAGTCAGCATCGGCAGCAAGACTGTGGTTAAGGTCGGCGATAAGAGCCTAGAGGGTACCATTATTGGCCGTTCTCATGAGCTTGATAGTGTCACCCGTACTGAGCAGATCTTAGTGGCATTTGAAAACGCAGGTCATGTATTGCATGCCGGTCAATTTGCGGAGTTATACCTACCTGATGCGTCAGAAGGCGGAGTTATTTTGCCGGATTCGGCATTAACTCGCAGCAGCGATGGTCATTGGCAGGTATTTATTCAAGGCGCAGAAGGCTTTGAAGGGGTTGAGATTGAAGTGGTTGAGCGTCAGCGCGGTATGAACTTAGTGCGCGGTTTAGCTAAAGATGCGCAGGTGGTGATCTCTGGAGCGTTCTTCCTGGCATCAGAGCAAGCCAAATCTGGCTTCGATATCCACAACCACTAAGAGGCGACAGCTATGTTACAAAAACTGATAGACGTTGCCATACGCAATCGTCTGATGGTGGTGCTTGCGCTGCTGGCCTTAGTTGTTGCCAGTATCGCCATGTTACCAAAATTGAATTTAGATGCTTTTCCTGATGTGACCAACGTACAAGTTACCGTTAACACAGCGGCTGAGGGCTTGGCGGCTGAAGAAGTAGAAAAGCTGATTAGTTATCCGGTCGAATCGGCCATGTACGCTTTACCTGCGGTAACTGAAGTACGTTCACTTTCACGTACTGGTTTGTCGATTGTGACGGTCGTATTTGCCGAAGGCACGGACATTTATTTCGCGCGTCAGCAGGTGTTTGAGCAGTTACAAGCGGCTCGTGAAGTGATCCCTGATGGTGTTGGGGTACCTGAAATTGGTCCTAACACTTCTGGTCTTGGGCAAATCTATCAATACATCTTACGTGCGACTCCTGAATCGGGTGTAGATGCGTCAGAGCTACGTAGTATTAACGACTACATGGTTAAGTTACTGATGATGCCTGTTGGCGGTGTCACCGAAGTCTTGTCATTTGGTGGCGAAGTTCGTCAATACCAAGTGCAAATTGAGCCTAATAAACTGATGAGTTACGGCTTATCTATGGCGCAAGTGACTAGCGCATTAGAGAGTAATAACCGCAATGCTGGCGGCTGGTTTATGGACCAAGGGCAAGAGCAATTAGTCGTGCGTGGCTATGGCATGTTGCCTTCTGGTGATGCGGGTCTTAAAGCGATTGCACAAATTCCGCTAACTGAAGTCGCGGGTACACCGGTGCGTATTGGCGATATTGCTAAAGTCGATTACGGCAGTGAGATCCGCGTGGGCGCAGTGACCATGACTCGCCGTGATGAAGCGGGCAATGCGCAAGATCTTGGTGAAGTGGTTGCCGGTGTTGTACTTAAACGTATGGGCGCTAATACCAAGGAAACTATCGACGACATTAGTGCGCGTACGGCCATGATTGAGCAAGCACTACCAGACGGTGTCTCGTTTGAAGTGTTCTACGATCAATCAGACTTAGTTAACCAAGCGGTAAGCACGGTACGTGACGCGTTATTAATGGCGTTCGTGTTTATTGTGGTGATTTTAGCGCTGTTCCTCGTCAACATTCGCGCGACCTTGTTAGTGCTGCTATCTATTCCAGTTTCAATCGGTCTAGCATTGCTAGTCATGTCTTACTTCGGAATGTCGGCTAACTTGATGTCGCTTGGTGGCTTAGCTGTAGCGATTGGTATGCTAGTTGATGGCTCTGTGGTGATGGTAGAAAATATCTTTAAACACCTCACGCAGTCGAGTAAAAACAAAGAGTCAGACGTTGGTTCAAGCAGCATGATCAATCAAGTGATGCTGGCCGCCAAAGAAGTGTGTAGCCCAATCTTCTTTGCGACCGCGATTATTATCGTGGTGTTTGCGCCCTTGTTTGCCCTTGAAGGCGTAGAAGGTAAATTATTCCAGCCAATGGCTGTGAGTATTATCTTAGCGATGCTATCGGCACTATTAGTGGCGTTAATTGCTGTACCTGCGTTGGCGGTTTATCTGTTTAAGCGCGGCGTTGTATTACGTAAAAGCCCAGTGCTTAAACCGATTGAAGCGCTATATCGTAAATTGCTGAGCACGACGATGGCACATCCAAAGGTACTATTGAGTGCCTCTGTGGTGATGTTCGTCTTGAGTATGTTGTTGCTCCCAAGACTGGGTACTGAGTTTGTGCCTGAGCTTGAAGAGGGCACGATTAACTTACGCGTCACGCTAGCTCCAACGGCAAGTTTAGGGACATCTCTTGATGTCGCGCCAAAGCTTGAGGCGTTAATACTTGAGTTCCCAGAAGTTAACTACGCACTCAGCCGTATTGGCGCTGCAGAGTTAGGTGGTGACCCAGAGCCGGTGAATAACATCGAGATCTACATCGGTCTTAAGCCAGTTGAAGAGTGGGTTAGCGCGAGCAATCGTTTTGAGCTACAGCGTAAAATGGAAGAGAAACTCAATGTCTATCCGGGCTTGTTGTTCACCTTCTCTCAGCCAATTGCCACTCGCGTTGACGAACTATTATCCGGTGTAAAAGCCCAGCTAGCGATTAAGATCTTTGGTCCAGACCTAGATGTACTGTCTGAGCGTGGCCAAGTATTAACAGATCTCGTGGCGCAAATTCCGGGGGCTGTGGATGTATCGCTTGAGCAGGTGAGCGGCGAAGCGCAGTTAGTGGTGCGCCCTAAGCGTGATCAACTGGCGCGCTATGGTATTAGCGTTGATGAAGTGATGGCCTTGGTTAGTCAAGGTATTGGTGGCGGCAGCGCAGGCCAAGTGATTGATGGTAATGCGCGTTACGATATTTATGTACGTCTAGCTAAGCAATACCGCAGTTCACCTGATGCGTTGGAAAACTTGCTACTGACAGGTGTCAGCGGAGCAACGGTACGTCTTGGTGAAGTGGCTGATGTGGCGATTGAAATGGCGCCGCCTAACATTCGTCGCGATGATGTGCAGCGCCGTGTGGTGGTGCAAGCTAACGTTGCTGACCGCGACATGGGTTCAGTGGTAAATGATATTTACGCCATTGTGCCAAAGGCTGAATTACCACCGGGATACACAGTCGTTGTCGGTGGCCAATACGAGAACCAGCAACGTGCACAGCAAAAGCTAATGTTGGTGGTACCTATCTCTATCGTGTTGATTGCCTTGTTACTGTTCTTTTCATTCGGCTCGGTAAAGCAGGTGGGTCTGATTATGGCTAACGTACCATTGGCATTAATTGGTGGTGTTGTGGCTTTGTACGCCAGCGGCACTTATTTGTCGGTACCAAGTTCGATTGGCTTTATCACCCTATTTGGCGTGGCAGTGCTCAATGGTGTGGTGCTGGTGGATTCGATAAATCAAAGACGCGCCAGCGTGACTGAAGAAACAGATGCTTCGCTTTATGACGCAGTTTATGAGGGCACGGTAGGGCGTTTACGTCCAGTACTGATGACGGCGTTAACCTCGGCACTAGGTTTGATCCCGATTCTACTGTCTTCGGGCGTAGGTAGTGAGATCCAGCAGCCTCTTGCTGTGGTGATCATTGGCGGTTTATTTAGTTCAACCGCACTGACGCTATTAGTGTTACCGACACTTTACCGCTGGATTTACCAAGGCGGTAAGTCTTAACAGGGGCTCAGTGCTCTTAGGGCGCCAAATATTGATTTTTAACGATTATATTTCCATTAGGGACAATGGAAAGGACTTGAGTAAGGCGTCGATGCATTAGTCTGCCCTCGGCGTTACCTCTGGTTTTTTTGCTACGGTTTTCTTGCCAAAGTGCAGTGTGTTATTGATTAAAGTGAGTGACCATTAGTGGTACTTGCGGTTATGCCTAACCTGTTTGATTAATCACACTGATGTGGCGAGTATATTTAGTACGCGGAGCAGGCTTGCTCCGCTTTTTTGTCAGTGCTTGGGCGGAAACACAGCACACTGGGTTCGTGAGCTAGCTATTTGTGCGACTCTAACTACACTAAAGAAACGACAAAGGATTGTTGTTTAATGCTGCGATCGATACAGGGAGGTCAATATGTTATTTAAATTACGCTGGTTACTAGCGGCTCTTTTCGTTACTTGCTTTAGCTTATACCTTTATTTCAGCGTAATAGATGCACCAGTAGCTGCATTGAAAATCGATGAGCAAAACCTTGTCGTCAGCACCAGATCCCCTAAAGTCCAATCTCTTTCTGTTTCCCCAATCCCAATTACAAGTTTTTCAAGCCAAGATAAACCTTTAATTAAGCTGGGAATGCAGCTATTTCTCGATCCTCGGCTTTCTTCAAACGGTAAGGTGAGTTGTGAGTCATGCCATCACTTGAATGATAACGGTGCTGAGCTAATTGCTGTGTCTACAGGGGTCAATGGTACAGGCGAACGTAATTCTCCTACTGTATTTAATGTTGCTTTTAACACGCGTTTCTTTTGGGACGGTAGAGCGAATAGTTTGCAGGAACAAATTGATGGCCCTATTCATAATCCGCTAGAAATGGACAGTAGCTGGCATGAGGTCATTCAGCAGCTAACGACAGACCCTTATTATAAGCAAGCTTTTGATGAGCTTTATGATGAGGCTATTACCGAAGAGACGATTAAGCATGCTCTAGTCAGCTTTATGTTACAGCTAAATACACCAGGAGCCCCCTTTGACCGATATTTAATGGGAGACGAACAGGCCATATCAACTGCAGCAGTAAATGGTTGGCATAAGTTTCGTTCATTAGGTTGTATCTATTGCCATCAAGGTCAAAACCTCGGTGGCAATCTATTTCAAAAATTTGGCAATGTACAAGCGTTAACAGAGCAAGGTAGTGATCTTGGCCGATTTACGATTACAGGTAATCGTAGCGATAAACATGTTTTTAGGGTACCTAGTTTAAGAAATGTAGCGACTACACCACCGTATTTTCATGATGGACGAGCGGCCAGTCTAGAAGAAGCTGTAGTGGTGATGGCAAGGACACAATTGGGTAAAGAGCTTGAGCCAGCAACACTTGTTGAATTGGTCGCTTTTCTTGATTCACTTTCAGCTCCTACACCTGCTGTACTGGAGGAGCTTGAACAGTGAAAACGCTAATCTATAAAACGATAAGTTATAAGGCAAAAAGTTACGCTTTAGTTGTGGTTTGTATTACGGCATTGATGGTGTTGTTGATGCTATTGGTCAAAATTAGTTTGGTACAAAAGTATCAATATGCTTTTACCGACTTAAGTCATCAGGTGTTATCGATTAGGGATGAAGTTTTTAAAATAAAAATCAGTGATAGCTACAGTTATGACGATATTTCGCAATCATTAGTGGAGGTCGAGCGCCAAGTACAAGCCTTGCAGGCAAGTTTGCAGAACGATAGGTCTGCATTATCGCTAGCATCGTTAATTGTCGATAGTGAAATGCGAAATCATGCAGATGAGATTTCAACCATAGTCGTTGAGTTAGTTGCCAATTTAGAAACACTGCTGCGATTAAAAATTTCACAGCAATACTCCCTGCACACTGAAGAGTTATTACAGCAAGAGTTACTGACAAACTTTATTGATGCTGAAAGTCGAATGCATATATTTGCACTAGTAGCAGGTCACCCCTTACAGGTAGCGACAACAAACTCTCTTTTTAACACAAATCAATACCAAAGTTTAGCTATACATAGCAGGCTTGGGACTGAGCTAGATGAACAAATTCGATTTAAAAGTCAGCAAGTATTTCATAGCAGTGTGAGCGAAGGAATGGCGCAGCAAGCCATGTTTTGGCTGAGTCAGGTTGATGATAGTAAGGTTTATCTGTTACTCAATATTCTAGTTTTAATTGGTATTTACAGTGTTAACTATCGGGTGCAGCAAGCAGAGCAATATCGTAAAGAAGCCAAAATACTCGCAAGCCTTTATGAGGTTGAAGCCGAGAAAGCTCAATTATCCTTAGTTGCCGAGCATGCTCAGGATGCGATTATTATTACCGACGATAGCGGGCATGTAACTTGGGTTAATAAGGGGTTTGTTACTTTATCGGGGTATCAAGCTGACGAGATAAAAGGCAAAAAACCCGGACAACTACTGCAAGGAGAAAACACCTGCTGTGATGAGGTCGATAAAATACGTAAAGGGGTGACTGCACAGCAACCAGTAACAGCTGAACTGATTAATTACCATAAAGATGGCAGTGAATATTGGATTGATATTGCCATCAACCCGATCATTGATGTTAATGGCGAGCTGACTAATTTTATCGCAGTAGAAAGGGACTCCACTGCGCGTAAGAAAATGGAAACTGAACTGGCGCAAGCCGTGGTTAAGGCCGATGTTTCCAATAAAGCCAAGTCGACATTTTTGGCAACCATGAGCCATGAATTAAGAACGCCGCTCAATGGTATTTTAGGCATGGCGCAGATCATCGAACCCAACTTGGAAAACCCTGAGCATAGGCAACAAATTCAAATACTATTGGAGTCTGGTAACCATCTCACCTCTTTACTGAATGATATTTTAGATTTCTCAAAAGTCGAAGAGGGAAAGTTATCTTTAGAGCATGAGTTATTTGAATTTAAAACGGTGATCGAGCCGATAATTAATACCTATCAGCCTATTTGTAATGAGAAAAATATTGGTTTCATCGTAGAGAACTTGATTGAAGAACAGCAGGCTTTTAAGGGAGATAAAGCCAGAGTCAGACAGATTATTTATAACTTACTGAGTAACGCTGTAAAGTTTACCGAATCGGGACAAGTGACGCTTAAGTTTAAGCAATCAATAGGTTTGTCTGGGCAGTCTGGCATTGCTATGACGGTTGAGGACTCTGGCATAGGTATAAGAAAAGAGCGGGTTGACTCGATTTTTGAGCCATTTGTTCAAGCCGAATCATCAACGACTCGACAATATGGCGGGACTGGACTAGGGCTATCTATTGTTAAGCAGCTCGTGGAGCTGATGGATGGCAACATCACTATTTCAAGTCAAGCTGGCACAGGTACTCAGTTTGAGGTTTTTCTTGCATTAGAGCGAGGCGAAGCAGAGCCTAAGGAAGCTGAAGTCGGGGGGCCACAAACCGAGGCGCTGCCCGAGAATATCCATATCTTGATAGCTGAAGATAATAAGGTGAATGCGTTAGTTGCCAAGACATTTTGTCAGCGCTTAGGTCATAGTGTCGAAATCGCCTTTAATGGTCTCGAGGCTGTTCGTGCGTTACAGCATGAGCATTATGACTTAGTCATAATGGATAACCATATGCCTGAAATGGACGGAATAGAGGCAACGGAATACATTAGGAAGACTTTAGGTTTGTCTGTGCCAATTTTTGCTTGTACAGCGGATGTGTTTAAAGAAGCACATGACAATATGATAAAAGCAGGGGCTAACCATGTACTTACCAAGCCTTTGCAAGAGCAGAGTTTTAGAGATGCATTGAGTCAATACTGTCATTTAATTTGCCAAGCTCAACCTGCTGAAAATCAGCATAAAGTTGTGTGTTTAGCGCGGCATCAAACTAAAGAGCTTAACACCACTGAGGCTGATATTAATTATCAGCAATTGCGAGAGTTGTTTAACAATGACTTGGCAGAGTTTACGCGCAGTATTAGTGAGTTTAATGAATTTGCTGAGTTAACAATTACCCAGCTAATAACTGCTTATGATCAAGATGATGTCGCAAAGATCTGCCATTTAGCTAAGCGAGTAGAGGATAAAGCGAGTGTACTTTTCTCGACTCGAATGCAGGTATTGGCAAAAGAAGTTGCGAGCCGTTTACTCAACACTGATTCAGTAAAGGCTGAGAAACCTGAATTAGAACGTTTGCAGCAGTTAATTAACTTATTAGAAGTGAACATCCATCAAAATCAGAGGTTTGTTCAAGGGTTAAATATTGGCTCTGCTGATGAACAAGCCAGCTAAACTTAATAAGACTAATCTATTGTGTCTAATCTTAAGTTGGTAGCTTAAGCTCAAATCCAATTGATTAAGACAATTTAAACTTAAGAGAGTAAAGCTGATGCAAGTCAGAACGAACTTGGTGGTGGTTGAGGTCAATAAATGTTAAATCATACTCGCTGCTTGCTGACTCTAACTACAATATTAATATGTCTTTGTGCTTTTATGGGGGGAGCGATAGCTAACCCATGGGAGTCCATTAAAACACCTTATCATTCTCGGCCTAGTGCGATAGGTAGTTACGCGAATGGCTGCTTAAAAGGGGCTGAAGCCTTACCCGTCATTGGTGAGGGATATCAAGTGATCCGTACTCAACGGTCACGCTATTATGGTCACCCAGAGCTAATCGAATTTATTACTCAATATGCGGTTGAGTTAAAACAACAAGGTTTAGACGATATTTTAATAGCCGATATGTCTATGCCTAGAGGCGGTAACTTTAGTCATGGTCATAGCAGTCATCAAATTGGTTTAGATGTTGATGTGTGGTTTAAACAAACCGATAAACAGCTAACTAATGTAGAGCGTGAGCAACCTACGCCTTTAAAACTAGTCAATAAAAAGCAATTTTCCCTCGATACTCAGTTATGGTCTGACGCGCAAACCAATATGGTTAAGTTAGCTGCAGAAGATGAGCGTGTGGCACGTATATTTGTCAGCCCGGTAATTAAGCAGTACTTGTGTGATTTAAAGTTAAAGGACGATGCTTGGCTGAATAAAGTTCGGCCATGGTGGGGACATACCTACCATATGCATGTGCGATTGAACTGCCCAAATGGCGATAAGTCATGTCGAGATCAGGCGGCTATTCCGAGTGGCAATGGTTGCCATGAATTGGGCTGGTGGAAGCAGCAATTTACTCAGACTCAGCCTTCAAAGCCAAAAGTTCCTAAAAAACCTCAACCTAAGCCCAAACCTAAAGCTAAAAAAGTGAAGCCCAAGCAATGTTCTGTAGTGATGGCTGCACCTTAAGATAGCTATTCGGTATTTTGCGTTGTTGTTAAAACAAAAAGCCAGCAGACAATACATATCTGGTGGCTTTTATTTTTCTAAAACAAGCCTTCGAGTTTCTAATTGAATGGCTTGCCTTAATATTTAGTAACTCAAGGCGTAGCCACCTTTTAGGTGAGATATTTTAGCAAAACCTAGCCTATGCATCGCTTGAGCTGCAACCATGGAGCGGCTACCACTGCGACAAACTAATACCCAAGGCTGGTCTTTTTGATGTTGATGTTCTTGAATAAATTGCACTAAGCGGGTTAATGGCACATTTTGGCTAGAGTCTTGTGAGTGCGTTAGTGCATATTCGTGAGGTTCTCTAATATCAATGACTTTGACGCCTGTATTACTTGCGATTGCGTCGGCGAGGCTTGACGCATCGTACTCACGAATTGCTGATTTATTGCAACTTCCGACATAAGCGCCACACATAATCTCACTACCCACTTGGTCGTTCAAATGGCTATCTAGTTCGGCTTTACGCTTAATAAAGTCAGCCTCAGAGATCAGATCAAGCAATGCTGAGTTTAATAAAGAGTTACGTTTACTCTCAGCCGATAAGGTCGTTGTAAATTCGTTATTATAATCATGGCTTGCACAAATAAGTGTATCTTCCGCAAGGGTATTATTGAGCAGTTTAAGGCTGCTCAATAGTGCTGCACTTGAGCTAGATTCAAAGTTTGTTCTACCCAAGCTGCCCATTAAAATGGTGTCACCACAAAAGGCATATTTAGCTTGTTGTGCTGAGCATAAAACTAAGCTGATACTGTCGCTTGTATGCCCAGGAGTCGGCACTTTAAGCAGTTGTAAATCACCGACGTTGATAGCCTCACATTTTGTGCCAGCATAGCTAACAGTCTTGCTATTATACGGCCAACCTAACATATCGCTATCTTGGTCTGCTAAGTAGCGGTTAGCGAGTACTTCTCGACCCGAAACATGATCCGCATGACCATGGGTATCTATAATGGCAATGGGGGTAAGCTGTTGGCACTGCAGCAGGGTATCAAGCCTGTGTTGTAACTCTGGCAATGGGTCGATAATCAAAGCTTGCTTAGTGCTTGTATCGGCATAGACCCAAGTACAGCTTGCCCCTGAACGCAGTTGCAATAGGCCCTCTAATTGGGCTTTGTCGTTAATATCTGCACCTATTTTAGAATTTTCGAGCACCATGCAGCTATGTGTTAGCGCCAGAGAAGCTGTTTTTATGCGTGCGCAAGCTGTATCAACATCGGCTTGAGTCATTGCAGGACCAAATGACATACGAATTGCTGATTCACTTTGCCACGTGGGTAATCCCATCGCGTCGAGAACAAAGCTACCTGTAACTTTGGAGCTGCAAGCTGAACCTGAGCTCACACGAATGTTGGCGGCATCAAATAGGTCCATAATCTCTTTGCTGCTAAAGCTTGGAACCGCAAAGTTAATGGTGGTTGGTACACTGTGCTCGAAGCTGTTATTGAAAATAATGCGCGGGAAGCAATCTGTCAGTGTATCGGCAATTTGCTGTCGAAAGCTGTGCAGCGTTTGAGTGTCGCTAAAAGCTGAATCTTCTGTGCGTAATAGCATCTCGAAAATAACATTAAGTGCAGCCATTCCAGGCAGGTTTTCTGTGCCTGAGCGTAAACCCGCTTCCTGACCTCCACCGGCAATAAAAGGTGTAAAAGGTGCGTTATCACGAATATACACAAAGCCAATGCCTTTTGGAGCATACAGTTTATGGCCGCTAAATGGCGCATAGTCGATACTCGTGTGTTGCAGATCTAATGAGGTTTTACCTAAAGCTTGTACACAATCGACCATCCAAAAAATATGTGGGTTTGCATCGCGTATTGTTTTTTCTAAGTGGTTTAGATTTTGATAAACACCTGTTTCATTATTAACTGCCATAGTACAAATCATCAATGCATCAGGTACGTGCTGACGAATAAATTCATCATCCAAAATACCAAACTCATTTACAGGGATCGCCAGAACTTGTGCTGGAATATTTAGCACTTTAAGCCAATGTTTTAGTGATTCTGGTACCGCTTTATGTTCTGTCGAACCGTAGAGTACGCTATAGGTTTTTCCTTGGTGGATAAGTTCTTTCGCTGCAATAAGAGCTGATAAAATTGAGGTTTGGATCCCTTCTGTTGCGCCACTGGTAAAGATTAACTTTCCTTCTCCTGTGCCCAATAAGGTTTTAGCTCTAGCACGAGTCTGCTCCATTAAGTGTTTAGCTTGTAAACCGGTAATATGGCTACTACTTGGATTGCCAAACAGTGTTTGCATTGCGGATAAGGCTGCATCTGCAGCTTGAGGTAGCACAGGAGTTGTTGCATTGGCATCGAGATAAACTTGGGTTAGTTCATTGTGGTTTGGCATGGCGTAAGGCTCTTTATTGTTATTTTATTTACAATGAAAACTTTATATTCTTTTTGGGTATAACTAATTCTAGTTGGCTATATTAGCAGTTTGGTAATAATGATCAAGATCACATTTTATGCACGAAGGGAGTTCTATTTTTAGTTTTGAACAATAGGTTCACTAGAGCTAAGTTCAGTGGTTGCCATGAAGGAAAATGAGGGGAAGGTGAATACCAACCAAAATAAAAAAGCGCCTATCTAGGCGCTTTTTGAGAAGAGGTTGTTAGCTTGTTAAACCAAGTTCTATTGGGCAATATCAGCCTTTACTTGCTCAATAAGAACCTGCCATTGAGGGTATTCTTGTAGACTTTTTGAAAGCTCTCCCCATGGCGCCATGACTTGTTGCTGGTAAGCCTTAGAATCACTCTGTCCACGCGCTAACTGATACAAATAATAAAAGGCTGACGCTCGATAATTGGCAGCGCAGTGCACTAAAATTTGTTTGTCTTGGTTAGCGTCCATGATGGTAAAAAACTGCTGAACATTTGCAACAGTAGGCTGCTGCCAATCTACATCAATTTGGGCATAGTCCATGCCCGCTTGTTTAACCAGCTCTGCTTCATTGGCATAACCCGTAGGATTATCTTGCGGGATTAAGTTAACCACTAGCTCTACACCAGACTCTTGAAGTGCTTTGAATTGAGATTGCGTAGGTAAGCCAGCAGTGATGACTCTATCGCTATTAAACTGAACATCTTTAACTTGCTGTAACGCATCCGGTGTTATCGCTGCAAATGCCAAAGGGCTAAGCAAGCTTGTTAGCAATAAAATAAAGCGCATCTTGGTTTCCTTTTATGTAATCAATATCAACGGGTATAAGAGTAAGACTTAATGCATAAGTTCAGATGCAGAACAGATAGTTAGTCTTAATACTTAGACTTAATCGTTAGACTTTGACTTTTATCACGACTTTACGCACTTGGCTGGCATTATCGCCCGTACCAGGCATATGAATATCATCCGGGAAAAACAAGGCAAACATGCCGGCTTTTAGAGGAATAAATGTCGCATCATCTTTGTTGGATTCATAGTCATAGTTAGCGTAATCATGCTCTGCATAATAGGCTTTAGACGGTGTTTGGTTAGCCAGTGGCAGGTAACCAAATTCTTCTTCACCACTTACAACATATTGCACATCAATGTATTGCTGGTGGACTTCAAAGGGTTGTTGTTCTTTAGGCTGTGTTTGGTAGTCGTTAACAATCACAAATAGATCTTTGCCTTCTAGCTCATATTTACCGGTTTCTAATTGGCTAAAATCAGTGGTAGCAAGGTGCTCTAGTGCTCTAGCAATGCGTGGATTAATGGCTGCGTAGATGTCGCGGTTAGCTAAAGTATCAACAATCATGATTTTTACTCACCCTTGGCCGAACTTGACCTAAAATTCATTTAATAAGAGCACCTAAAAAGTGCCATTTAGAGGGCGAAGTGTAGCGCTAACTTGCTTTAGAGGATACTAGAGTTGACTTCAAATGCGATACCTTTTGCTTCAAAAGCGTGTTTTAATTTTTTGGCGAATGTTGATTTGAACCGTAAAGGAAAGTTAATCTTACCTTTAGCAGAATGGATAAAGAGGTGATCGCCAAGTAGACGCACTGAATCAATATCTTGATAGTTTAGAATTAACGTTGTTGGTAAGCTGAAATCTGAGTTTTGCTGCATTTTGATAAAACTGACTTCTGAATCAGTAAAAATGACTCGTTGTTGCCAACATAAGCGCACAATGATGACGCTTACTATACAGGGGGTAGCTAACGAAGCGTAATCCCAAAAGCTATCTAAATAGGCTGACCGCGAGCATATTAAGCCAATGGTAAAAAAAATCGCCCAGTAGCCCAGTTTGGGAAAGGTGTTTATTACGGTAGGAGTCGAAATAACAGTATTATCCATAATACTTTCTTAAGTTGTGTCCATTTAGCTTAAAGAATAACCTAATACCAAGGTCGATTTAAAGTCACAATAATAAAAAATAAGGATATATGTGTCTTCATTACGATTTATTGCAGGCGCTAAAGCCTATAAAACCCTGAGCGAAAATGCCTTTAAACCTGAGCTATTTACTCAGCTACTCGCAGCATCTGGTGGTCCTAAGTGGATAGGCATTGCGGCGTTAGATCGGTATTTGTTTACTGAGTTTTTTAAAGACTTGAACCAACCTCTACATACGTTAGGTGCTTCGTCAGGTGCATGGCGCTTAGCTTGTTTAGCGCAAAGTAATCCAAATGCGGCTTATGACCGATTAGAAGAGCTGTATATAGGTCAACGCTATGATACTAAGCCAACGAGTGTGCAAATCTCTGCTCAGGTCAGCGGTATTATCACTGGGCTATTAGGTAGCACTGGAGCCGAAGAGGTGATTGGGCACCAACACATAAATAGCCATTACATTGCATGTAAGGGGCGCCACTTTAATCGCATGGGCACCCGCGCTGGTCTCGGTGTGGGGCTCACTGCGGCTGCGATGACCAACCTTGTTAATCGCAAGAGTTTATCTTTGCATTTTACGCGCTGTGTATTTGGTGTTGAGCAGCAACTATCGCCTTTTGCAAAGCTTACCGATCTGCCGAGTCAGTATTACTCTTTAACGCAAGCAAACATTCATCAAGTGTTATTAGCTACCGGTTCAATCCCTTTAGTACTGGCGCCTGTTACTGAGATTAACGGCGCACCGAAAGGGCATTATTATGATGGCGGTATTACCGATTACCACTTTGATTTGCCACTTGCTCACAGTAAAGGGCTGACCTTGTACCCACATTTTTACCCTAGAATGTCACCGGGCTGGTTTGATAAATCTTTGTCGTGGCGCTTTGCTAAGCACAATTATGACAATGCACTTATCTTAGCGCCGACCGATGCTTACCTGCAGAGTTTGCCTTATAACAAATTGCCAGATAGAGAAGATTTTACCCAATTAGATAGTGATAGCCGAATTAAATATTGGCGCCAATCAGCAGTGATGAGCCAAGTGTTAGCTGATGATTTTGCCAATGTTATTGCAAAGGGGAGTCTGCTTGATAGGTTGGAACATTTATAATTTAACTGCTTACTATTGTAATAAATCCCCCTTAAACCCTGTCTAATAATTGAACTGCTCAGGTGTTTGGCTTGCTGGCTGAAATTGGTTCAGCTGCTACACTTTAGCTTTACTTAAGTTACTACTTGAGCATAGCCAAAATGATACAGCCTACCTAGTTAAGGGGGGAGGTGATTATGCAAACACAAGAAATGGCGTTATTAACACACGACACCTTGTTGTTACCTGAAGGTCGGGTAGAGATCCGGGTGATCGATCCGCGTTACTTAAGCATGATTGCAGAGATCCTTAAAGGGCATTACTCGTTGGTATTTGGTATGAGCAAGGCTAACAGTGAGCTACCTTGCTATGAGATGGCAACTCAATGTGAAATCATCGACTTTAATCAACTTGATGATGAGTCATTAGGTATAGTACTCGAAGGTAAGCAGCGAGTAAGGGTGCTTTCAGCGGCGCAGCGCCGTGATGGAGTGTGGATCAGCCGAGTACTTCGCAGTCATAATTGGCAGCAAGAACCTATCTATGGTGAGTTTGAGTTAATTAGCGCTGCGTTAGAGCAGTTTTATGAGGTTAACCCAGACCTATTCGGCCTATATGAAAATGATGTTCATCTTGAAGATGCATCGTGGGTTAGTCAGCGTTGGCTTGAAGTGTTACCGCTTTATAACCAAGATAAGCTGCGCTTGATGAACCAGCCTAACTGCCATAAAACCATGAACTTTGTGCTTGAACTGATTAAATCGCACGCTAGAGATAATCAATACTCTTGAGACTACCTAATTAGGCCGTTTTCTCGATCCTGGCAATTTATGATAAGCCTATTTTGACAATAGACAGGTGTTTGCTACAGTAGCGCCACTTTTGTTTTGACCTTATCTGATAATCGAGTCCTATGAGCTCTTCTGTACGCGCCGCCCAGGCTTCTTACGTTGTACTATCTGAAACCGTCACTGATAAACCGACAGTGTTGAGCTTTTTAGTGAGCCAATTTCCAGCCATTACAGCTGCTGTTTGGCAACAGCGTATTGTTGATGGCAAAGTACATTGGCGTGACGGTAGCTTGGTTACTCTAGAGTCGCAATTTATTCCTCGCGAACGTGTTTACTATTACCGAGAAGTCGCCCAAGAAAGCCTCATTCCTTTTAAAGAGCAATTACTGCAACAAACTGATGAATTTATGTTGGTGTTTAAGCCACACTTTCTAGCGGTCAATCCTAGTGGCAACTTCGTCAATGAGTGCTTAGTGAATCGTTTACGTCTAAAAACCAATAATCAGCAAATAGTTGCTGCTCACCGTCTAGACCGAGCTACAGCCGGTGTTATGTTGCTTAGTGTTAATGCGCAAACACGTCATGAGTATCATGAGCTTTTTAAGTCTGGAAATATTAGTAAGACTTATCAAGCCATTGCGTCTTTATCGGCCGAAGTAAAGCAACTGCTAGAGCAAACTGAATTGCCGTTGCAATGGACAGTGAAAAACCGCATAGCCAAAACCATTCCTAGTTTTAGAATGTGTGTCGCTGAGGGCGAGGCAAACAGCCATTCAGAAATTCGTTTGATTGAAGTATTCGATGGATATGGGTTATTTGAACTAGAGCCTGTAACAGGCAGAACTCATCAATTGCGAGTACATATGATGAGTCTGGGGATGTCGATTGTTAACGACAGGCTGTACCCAGAGTTACTCGATAAAGCTGATGATGATTTTGATAAGCCGTTAAAACTAATGGCAAGACGTCTATGCTTTATCGACCCCATAAGTCGTAAGCAAATCAATGTGAGCTGTGATGGCTTTAACCTACAAGATGAAGTAAAAAACCTATAAATATTATTACTGACTCTTTGATAGCTTTATTCTTGCTAGGTCCTAGGAGCTCAAACCTGCTTTTCCTAGGCCTAGGTTTATGATCTAATGTCTTGGCGGTAAAAACTCAGTTTCAGTCATATCACCATGCAGTACCGCAACTTTAGTCGGCGCGCCGCTTGGGGCAATTTCTACAATGCCAATTCCGCTTTTATTGACTAGGCGTTTACTGCGTTCGCCATTAGGGCGGCGACCTCTGATCGACATGCGTTTACGCTTGGTGAAGAAGTTAAGCGGTGAAAAATGGCCGTAAAGCCAACCGTTTAGCTTATCAAAAACTGGTAATAGCTTTTCTGGGAACTGGTTTTTAAAGCCACTACAAGTAATTTGATAGATCTGCGGCCCGCCATGACGAAAACGAATACTGACATCGTAGCTAAATGAATAGTGCACATCGCCGGACAAAATAATAAATTGCTCAGGTGTTTTTCTATGCTGGAAAATACTCAGTAGCGTATTTGCCGTGCCAGGGTGTGCCATCCAGTTCTCGGCGTCCACTAATAACGAGCCGCCGCATAAGGTTGCCATTCGTTGTACGGTTTCAATCAGTTTGACGCCATACATTGGCGCTGCAGACACAATAATCACATTGGGTTGGTTAACGAGCTCTGCCTGAAACTCCATCAGCGCTTCCCAGTCCATTAATCCAGACGGCTTACCTAAGTTAGACTCGCTACGCCAGCGACGGGTACGAGTATCTAGCACCAGCAGTTTTGGCGTGGTTTGCAAGCTGTAATGCCAATGTTCAAACGCCAATAATTTTTCTATCAAGGCATCTTGCGCTGCTGGGTTTGGGGTTGCAAAGAATGCATCCAAATCTGGGGTAATTTCGCTATCAAAGCGAGCAGGGGCGTTGCCCAAACCTTGAAATACCGTATAGGCAATTAAAGCATTACCTATGATGCGTTTTGAAAACGCATGCTGATACGCTGCTAACTCCCACCTTGCGGTGAGATTCCAATCATCGGTGACGTCATGATCATCAAAAATCATATAAGTCGGTACATGCGCCATTAAGCGGCGTACTTGCTTGAGCCCTGCTTTAAATGCTAACAGATGGGTCCATTCGCGTTGCCACCTTTGGTTATGCGCCGCGCTAAGCCCGGGGACCTCTTTAGGTATGTCGATTAACTCCCATAGCTCTGGTGACCAATAAAGCAGATATAGCGCCATTAATTCATTGAGGCTAATTAAATGATTCTCAGCCAATGACGAGGTAAAAATAGGATGGTTGATATACCAACGCGTAATCGCTGTCTTAGCTTTATATTGGGTCTTTGGCAGCAGATGGAGGTGGCGCTTATACATGGCCTCAGGTTGATAATTTATCTGAGTTGAATCTGTAATTGGCGCATCCACAAACTGCTCTTGCTGTAGACCAAGTAACTTAATCACTTCGCCAATGGCATACAGCATAGGCCCCGCAATATCATCGACATAAACTTGGTCGCCACTCATCATTAGTAATGCTGGACGTTGGTTTATATCGGTACAGCTTGCTAGCTGTGTATCGGCAGCCACTAAGGCATCGCTACTGTGATGGTGGGCGTTACGGCATGAGCCATGTAATAACTTGTCGATGTGCGGTTTGACGATAAATTCGCCTGAAGACCGTTGTGGATAACTGAGTTCATCTACATCGGCGAACAGCGAACGCTCAGAATTGGACTCGAACAGCTCATAAGTGAGTGGGATATCTTTAGTTAACAGCGCCGCTTCTGAGACGCGAATTAAATACTGATATGCATGCAGGCCAAGGGGGATACAATGGATTTCGCTAGCATTTAACTCTCGGTCAAAATCAGCACCTAATATCGCCAAACGTAAACAAGATAAGCGCTCGCGACAAACAAACCACAGGGTAAAGTGTTGCTCATCGCAATGACGTAAAGCGGGCCCTGCAATGATGCGTGGAATAGGTTTAGCTGCTGGCATAAATCAGTTCTTTAGCAAAAAGTTATCTTTATCAAGAGTAAACCAGTGCTTAGAAGATGAAAAGCCCTTAAGCTAGATGGCAAAGTTTTGCACAAGGGAGCAGCTGTTATGGCGAAAATCATGGTTACTGGCGCGACAGGCTTATTAGGGCGTGCGCTGGTAAAGCAATTGCAACAAGTTAATGTACACCAAGTTATTGCGTGTGGTTATAGTCGTGTTGGCGAGGGGGAGTTTCAACTTGATTTAACCCAGAATCAGCAAGTAACAGATTTTATTGCTCTGCATCAACCTGAAGTGATTGTGCATTGCGCTGCCGAACGCAGACCTGATATTTCAGAGCAAGATCCACAAGCTGCATTGGCGCTTAACGCGGATGCCACTCGTACTTTAGCCCAAGCCGCGCGCGATAATGGCGCTTGGTTACTGTATATCTCTACCGACTATGTGTTTGACGGCACGCAGCCTAAATACACTGAGAAAGCAGCCACTAATCCGGTTAATTTTTACGGTGAATCTAAGTTACTGGGTGAAAAGATCATTGGCGAAGTCGCTGCGCAATTTGCAGTACTCCGCTTACCTATTCTTTACGGTGAGGTGCAAACCCTAGATGAGTCTGCTGTAACGGTATTGCTGCGAAGTCTGCAGGATGGCTTCAAGTCGAACGTCGTCAAACCAGCGACTTTACCTGTGGATGACTGGGCAGTAAGAAGCCCGACTTCGACTGAAGACATTGCATTAGCGATAGAGAAATTACTCAATCTGCAACTGGCTGACGAGCCGATTACAGGGTATTACCACTTTAGTGCAGCGCAAACCATGACTAAATACCAGATGTTATTGCAGATGGCTAAAGTGCTGAATGTATCGACTGAGCACCTACAGCCTGTGACTTCCCCCACAGATAGCGCTAAACGCCCTAAAGACTGCACCTTAAGCTGTGAGCGACTTATGAGTTTAGGGATTAAAAGCACGCTACCTTTTGCAAGCGGCATAACCAAAGCATTACAGCAGTCGGTCGTTGTTCAACAATGGCTAAAGTAAATCGATGAACGCCAAGGTTAATGCTAAATATTAATGTTTAAAATCAATAACAATAGATTAAGAAAACCTTCTCATGCTAAACCTGCGCGTTAAAAATTTACTCATCCGCAATCTTGGTGCGGTCGATCAGTTGGCCCTATTAAGATTTGCTGGGCTGTTATTAAAAATTGGTCTGACATTTTTTGCGGCAGACACCTTTGGTTTGTCATTAACGAGCCCTGTGTTGTATTGGGGCATGAGCTTAGAAGCCTTGTATTTAGGTTTTACCTTTTGGCATCGTAGCGCTATCGCACGGTTAGGCTCAGGTTTATTTATCGTACTCTTGCTCGACACCCTATTTTGGATCTCTTGGCTATATTTCACCGGCGGGGCAACGAACGCTTTTATCTCGCTGTTGTTGTTGCCAACGGCAATCGCCGCGGTTGTTTTGCCAACATGGGCGCCTTGGGTCTTAGCATTGATATCGACATTAGCTTATAGCCTGATGATTTTCTCCGTTCCTGAAAGCCAGATGAAACACCATGGCATGGACATGAGTTCTCACTATCTAGGCATGTGGTTTAACTTCTTAATCTCGTCATTAGTATTGACTACCAGTGTGGCCTATATCGCGCAGCGTATGCGCAAGCAAGAAGTCGAGCTGGGTTATATGCGAGAGGCACAATTACGCCAAGAGCGGTTAATTGCGCTAGGAACTGCATCGGCGCAAATGGCACATCAACTCGCAACACCATTAGCTAGCTTGCGTTTATTGGTCGATGAAGCCGTTGAGGATGCGGTAAGTGAGCCGCAAGTGCTGCAAGAGATGGATACTGCATTGGTGCGCTGTGAGCAAACGCTTAACTCTTTGCGCATGGCAACGGAATCTATTCGCCAACAAAGAAAAGCCTTAATGAGTGCCGAACAACTCGCGGCGACGATTAAGCAGCAAGTGTTGCTGCTCATGCCTGAAATCAATTTAGAGTTGAGTTTAGCCCATGAGATTGATGAGTCTGAAAATGAACGAATGATCCAAACCGATGCAAGTTTATTGCCTGCCTTATTAGCCTTAATTGAAAATGCCGGCAGTGCCAGTTTGGCTCACAGTGGCGAGTCGCGAGTATTGGTGTCGGTAAAGGTTGATGCTGGCAGTCACCGCTTGTGTATTTCGGTAAAAGATTTTGGCGCAGGGATCCCAAAAGAGATGCAGTTGCAGTTAGGTCATAAATTGATTGAAAGTGAGCGTGGCATGGGGATGGCACTCCTGTTAAGTAATGCCAGCTTCGAACGTTTAGGTGGCCAGTTATTACTGAGCAGTGCTAACGAAGGTGGGACGATTGCTAAAGTCTGTTTCCCGGTCTGTGAGTCTATATCAGCCTCCCAAGTTGGAGCTGCATAATGACGACTACCACAGCAAAGAAGTTATTAATCATCGAAGATGATATCGCTTTAGCGAGCGTTTTGACTCGGCGGATGACCAAGCAAGGCTTTGAATGCCAGCAGTGCCATGATGCGACTCAAGGTTTATTAATCGCTAGGCAGTTTAGGCCGACGCATGTGCTGCTTGATATGAAATTAGAGCAAGAGAATGGTTTGAAATTAATCTCGCCGCTAAGGCAGTTATTGCCCGATGTCACAATGGTGCTGTTAACTGGGTATGCGAGCATTGCCACTGCAGTAGAAGCTATTCGTCTTGGAGCTGATAATTACTTGGCTAAACCTGTTGATACCCAGACCTTGCTCAGTGCGTTGTCAGTGACGCAGTTTGACTATGAGATAGAAACATTAACAGAGGAACCGTTATCGCCTAAGCGGTTAGAATGGGAGCATATACAACAAGTTCTTACCGCTAATAACGGCAATGTGTCTGCTACCGCAAGGCAGCTAGGAATGCACAGACGTACTTTACAACGTAAATTATTGAAAAAGCCTACTGCTGATCATCGAGAACCGAGTGTCTAGTAAGTTAAGATGAATCTAATGTCGCAGAAAATATAGTGTAGCTTTTTAAGGAGAGTATAGGCTTAAACAGTGTTTGGCTGCTGAAACCTAATGAACTAAAGTTATACTGTGTACATTGGCACCAATATTGGGATGGCCGTTTGACTATGGAAAATAAAACTGTATTTGCTACCGACTCTTTTTTGCTCGATAACCCTAATGATCTTATTTCGGTTGATAAGTGGCAGAAAACAGTAAACCTATTGGCTAAGATTTTTAATGCGCCAGCAGGTTTTCTTGTGCAGTACACTACGGCAGGGTTCCAGGTGACCCTTGCAAGTCAGCAAGTCTCGAATCCTTATCCGGCGGGGGTAATCATTGAGCCTGAAGTTAATATTTTTTGCCGCAAAATAGTCGATACAGGTAAGCCCCTTTATGTTGGAAATGCCCCTTTAGATCCTTGCTGGGATACTAACCCTGAAGTGCATAATGATGGTTTTCGCTCGTATCTTGGGGTTCCTGTTTTTTGGCCATGTGGTACCCCTTTCGGCACGTTTTGCGTGATGGATTACCAGGCTACGAATTATGAAGCCACTTATCTTGAATTAATTACTCAGTTAAAGGACTTGCTAGAATCTGATTTAGCTTTGCTTGGTAGTTATGTTCAATTGCAGCAATTGGCAATAACTGATCCTTTATGTGAGGTCTATAACCGTCGGGGTTTTGATGTATTAGCGCAGCAAAGAATTGAGTTTGCGACTCGCACATCAAGCTTATTAGGGATGCTTTATTTGGATGTTGATCAGTTTAAACATATAAATGATCAATATGGACATGGCATTGGTGATGCAGTGTTAAAGACGGTTGCTAAAGTATTAACAGACCATACTCGCGAGGCCGATGTCATTGGGCGTTTAGGTGGTGATGAGTTCGTCGCTTTGATCGCAATTGAAGATGAGCAAGCATTGCTGTTGGTAAAACAGGAGCTTAGCGCTGCTTTTTCGGTTCAGCGTGAGGCGTTATCTTTACCGGATTTTTCTGTTTCAATCGGTGCCACGATTGTTGATAGCAATATCGACATAACCAATTTACTAGATAGAGCTGATCAAGACATGCTTAAGCGAAAGCAACGTCTAGCTGGATAACGGCTTGCGCTAAACAACCTTGCTCTATCGGTTGGTAACAGCCTAGCGCATTTGTACAAGTTACTAGATTGGTGGATATTGCTGGGTAAATTGCTGACATTTTTCCTTAAGAAAATCGATCACAGCCCTGACTTTATGGCTTGGGTAATCTGTTTGTAAGTACAATATTTGTAAAGGTATTTTAGTTGAGGCTTGCTCAGTAAAGAGTCGTTTGAGTTTGCCTTGATGTATCTCTTTAGCCACATCAAACCAACTTTTAAAAGCAATTCCTTTCCCTGCTAGCGCCCAATCTTTTATGACAGCGCCATCATTACTGCTTTTACATCCAATAAGCTCGACATGATAATCTGTATCTTGGCTCGAAAACGGCCATTTACTCCAAGGTTGGCCGCCTCTATTTAAGATTAAAGTCTTATGGTTAACCAGCTCTTTGGGCTGCTGTGGTTGTCCATACTGCTGAATATAGCTAGGCGCAGCAACGGCGACTCTTGGCATCATCGCTAATTGCCTGCGCATAAGGCCTGAGTCTTCTAGTTGACCATATCTCACAGCCAAATGGACGTTTTGGCTAATCAAATCTGTGATCTGGTCGCCGAAATAGAGGCTGATGTTTAACTCCGGTGCACGCAGTGAAAATTCATCTAGCCAAGGGCGTATGATATTACGCCCAAGATCTGACGGCAGCGCTATTCTTAGTTCTCCTTGTAGTTCGCCGCGATTATCCGCAAGTGCATTGCTGGCATTGTTTAGCAGAGTTAATGCTTGGCGACCTGAATCTATAAATAGTTGCCCCTCTTCAGTTAGAGTCATTTGCCGCGTTGATCTCGCAAATAACAAGCAATCTATTTTCTTTTCTAGCCTTTGCAATGCTGCGCTGGCAGCAGCGGGAGTCATGCCTTGTTCGCGTCCTGCGGCTGAAACGCTTTTTAGGTCAGCGATACGAATAGCTAGCTGTAGGTCGTTGAGATGATACATATCAAATATTTTTTGAAAATGATTTTAATATTAGCCTAATTATCAAAACTTGTTAATAGGCGTAAGCTAGGTTTATGTTTTCAATTGGAGCAATAGAGGCGATGGCTATTACGTTTAATCATCTCAATATATTGGCACCAGCAGGTAACCAATGTACGTCATTATTCATTGATGTTTTAGGGCTTAATGTCGGCGAACGTCCTAATTTCCCTTTTAATGGGCACTGGCTCTATCAGAGCGAGCAAGCGCTTATCCATGTTATTGAAGAAAACGATATCGAAGCGGAAGCCATAGGCCACATCGCCTTTGGTGTTGATATGAACTTGAAAGAGTTAACCGATAAACTGCAGCAAAAGTTGCTGCCATATAGAATTCACCAAGTCCCGGATAGCGATGTTGTGCAAGTTTTCTTGCGTATGGGGGGATGGGTGTTGGAGCTGCAAACAATAGATCAATCCCAACAATACGCCTTTCCCATTTTTAGTCAGCTACAGGAGTTAGTATGAGCCTTTTTTCCCCGTATCAAAAACACGCCTTACACCTAAAAAATCGTATGGTAATGGCACCAATGACCCGTTCTCGAACTACGCAACCGGGTAATATCCCAAATGCTATGATGGCAACATATTACGCTCAAAGAGCGTCAGCAGGACTAATCATCACTGAGGCAACACAGATTTCTGACGATAGCCAAGGCTACTCTTTTACTCCTGGTGTTTATACATCGGAGCAACAGGCTGGCTGGCGATTAGTGACTGATGCAGTGCATCAGGCTGGTGGAACAATCTTTAATCAGCTTTGGCATGTAGGCCGAGTATCACATCCGGTATTTCAACAAGGGCAAGCACCTATGGCACCGTCAGCGATTAAGCCTACAGATACGCGAGTTTGGTTGGTGGATGAGCAGCATCCCGACGGACAAATGGTTGAATGCTCTATACCTAGGGAAATGACTCAAGCAGATATCGACAGAGTTGTTAATGATTTTGCTAATGCCGCAAAAAATTCAGTAGATGCTGGTTTTGACGGGGTTGAGATCCATGGTGGAAATGGCTATTTAATCGATCAGTTTTTACGAACAAATTCAAACCACAGAGTTGATGCTTATGGGGGAGCTCCCGCTAAAAGAGTGCGATTTTTAATCGAAATAGTCCGGGCAGTAAGTGCCAAAATAGGCGCAGATAGAGTCGGAGTGCGTTTAGCGCCTTTTGTTACTTTTAAAGATATGGCTTGTCCTGAAATTGTAGAAACTATTTTACTAGCATCTCAGGAGCTAGAAAAGCTCGGTGTCGGCTATATTCACCTTTCAGAAGCTGATTGGGACGATGCACCGCAAATTCCCGAGTCGTTTCGTATAGCCTTACGTAAAGCTTATAGCGGTACGATTATTGTCGCTGGGCGTTATGATGTTATCCGGGCAGAAGAAGTGATGGCTAATGGATATGCTGATTTAGTTGCCTTTGGGCGCGCATTTATTGCGAATCCAGATTTGCCTAGTCGATTGCAACAACAGCTACCGTTGGCTGAATTTGATAAAGGGCCACTTTTTGGTGGTGGGGCTGCGGGATACACGGATTACTCCAACTATCTAGATTAGTTTTATTCGTCAGTAGATAACAGGCGATAAATATTAGTTTAGAAATTTAAAGCTTAATCTATTGCTGCACCGGGTTAGTGGCGAATTTGGTGTTAAAGGTATGACGGGAAGTGAGTAGGTAAGACTAGTATAAACGTCAATAAATTACGTATGTACTAGTCTTACACCATTATCATTTTAACTAGCTGTTATGACTTAAGATCAGAGTAAGTTAGCCATTGGCGTCGGCCCATTTCAAGCACTATGCCTGTTGCTAAACCAGCAGCGGTATTAACCAGTAAGCAAATCGCTGCCGTTGATAAAATCACAAAAATACAGAAAGGTTTACCATCGATAAATCGCTGTGACCATGCTAATTGCGTACCCGCAATGGCCAGTAAACTACCTAAAACGGCCAGCGGAATAAGTGATAGCACGCCTGCGATACCTTGCCCCCAGAACGCAGCTATCAGTAAGCAACTGCTACCGAAAATCGTTGGCGCTAGCCAAGTTCGCGCGCCAAAGTGATGTTGCACCGCAAGGCCGCCTGCACCATGACACATAGCGGTAGCGCCAAAAGGTGCTAGCAATAAATTAGCCCAGCCTGAGCTGGTGGCAAAGCGCTTAGGGGCAAAGGCCGCATCACCATCTTCTGGGAACTTCTGTTTTGCCATGGCTGAGGTGGCAATAACGGCATTGGTTAGTGTTAGCGCGAGTTGCGGTAGCACTAATAAGCCTGCCGCTGAGGTCCATTCATCAAGGCTTGGCCAAATAAATTGCCAAGGGGTTGATACTGATAGATCAAAGCTAGGTGCTGTGCCGCTATTAAGTTGCCAAACTATACCCAACGCAATGACTAATGGCATCGCTAAATAACGCATCGGCAAGAACTTACTGGCAAATAACGCAATGAAAGCAATAAGACCCACAAGCCAAGTTTGACTCATCATCTGACCGCCCATCCAAATAAGCTGCAAACCAATGGCTAATTGAATACCGATGCTGATGGCGGGGGATAACTGCTTGGCCATCCAAGTAATGGCGCCGCTGTAGGCCAGCACAAGTAAAATTAGCCCCATTAACATGCCACTGGCTTGTAACATGCCTGGGGTTAACCCTTGCGCAATCACTAAAGCGGTGATCACCTTCATCGGTTGCACAGGAATAGGGCGACGATAATAGAATGCGGTAAATAGGGCGAATAGACCAAAGCCCATAAAAATCCCTTGTGGGGAGAAATGGTTAAGGGCGATTAAGCCTAGCGCGAGGGGAAGAAAGGTACCTAGATCGGCAAAAGCGCCGCTAAACTCTCCTGAATACTGGTTAACACTATCAAATTTATTGGTCTTACATCTCATATAGCTTGCCGTGGGAAAAGAACGCTTTAACCATCGCAAGAATGATGCCAGTATTAATGCCGAAAATTGGGAGCAAAATGCTGTTAAGACGGCAATAGTCCAACCGAGTTGAGACAAGTTGGCTCCCGCTTTTATTTTAAGTGGTCAATTGGTCTAATATTCGTAATAACTGAATTTTACGAGATCTATTTTGCTAGTAGATTGTAAAGTATAAATAGAGCAAACTTTATACTTTACAATGATCTAGCTATCATTTCCCTGCTTTTTTAAAGTTGGTTATGCATATCGTTTAGTGCCTGATGCAACAAGTCATCATCACTAACCTGATCGTGGTGAGTATTATCTATGTTGTCATCGAGTGTTGTTAAGTCGAGCGTTTGGTGTTTATGTTCGTCATCGAGAAGTGGGTTTTCAAAAGCATCTGCCTGAGTCACATCTAACATATCTACATTGATATCACTGCTGTTTAGCACTTCGAGCGCAAGCTCTTCGGTTGCAGGTTTGTCAATAAAGGGCTCGATATCTTGGTGAGCAACGCCCACCATATTGAGATAGTGGTCTATTGGCGCGCATGCTTGATTACTGGCTATAGGCAGTAACTCGTCAAGACTCTGTTGGTCTGTATCATTATGCGCCTCGGTGTATGCGCTGCTGTCTGCTTGTGGGGTTGTATTGAGCTCATTGTCTTGCAGAGTATTTTCTTGATCAAGCTGGCTGGAGCTATCAGGCGTATCCTCTCGATATGAAGCTGTATCATCTACAACAATCAAATCATCGACACTGACTGTTAGCGCAGAGTCTATTGGTTCATCATGCATGACTGGGGCCGGTGGAGGAGGAGGTGCTTGATGACCAATGACGGGAGTGACCGTCATATCAAGCACTTCAGAGCCTAAAGTGAGCTTGCCACTGTGACCAGGACCATGGCTCAAGATGCTGACCTGAACATGCATGACCACATCGTCGTGATGTGAGCCCTGCAAGGCGACTTCAAATCTGTCTTCATGCACGCCAACATTCTGAGCACTACCATGAGGTCCTGTATGGGTATTTCCATGTTCTTGATAGCTTAGCTGGCCAGTTTTTGGATTAATAGATAGGGTGCCCCATTGACTGGTATAGGAGGTTTGATAATGGCCGTTGACTAAAATTTTCCAGCCTTGTTCAGCGATAGGTACCGGAGTTTGGCCGGGTATAATTGTTGGTACGCCTAGTGAGGCGCCAATATGGTGACTGCCAGGTGGTGCAGTGACAACTATGGGTTCAGGTTTAGCGCCTGCTGCCATGTTTAAGGCGGAGTTCACGTTGCCGCGCTCATCAGTCATGATGGCTTTGATTATGCTACTTGGAGCGACTTCGAGTTGAATTCCGTGGGCTAAGCTATTTGCGTCGAGAATGTGGTCAATGCCATTAATGTTTAGGTGTTCTCCTACCTTGGCATCGGTTGCAGCATGCACTGTGGCTGTAATCGTACCAGCATTACCATGGGCGATTTCTGCTTTACTGTATAAGTTATCACTGCCGGGATTTTCAAAGGTGATGCTAGGTTGGCCAACTTGAAGATCGGTTTCATACTGCAGAGTCTGGCTCGCTTGAGTTGAGTTGCCTGCATTATCAGTACTCGTCACACTGGCTGATATTGATGACTGCGACGCTAATTCGCTGCCTGTAACAACAATACTAAACTGACCATGGCTATCAACCGTACCTGTGTGTTGCTGTTGATTAAGGGTTAACGTGACTACGTCTCCTTGCTGGGCATCACCACCGACTTGTCCGGTTACATTCACTGCAGTATGGCTCTCTTGTGCATTGATAACATTGTCGGCGGTAATCGGATCAAGCTGGATAGTTGCGCTGGCATGGGCATCAATCTCAACATCGAGTACCGAGGATACGGCTGGCATTATGGATGATGGTGCTAGCGCTTTGGCTGAAAGGTTATGAAGCCCATCAGTTAAGCTTGATAAGGTTGCAGTGTAATTACCATTTGCATCAGACAGTGCATGAGCAACAGGGTTATTACCGTCGTAAATTATGACCCTAGAAAAGGGAATATCAGTGTGACCAATAATGTTAGGTGTGGTGTCTGAGGTTAAATTATCGCTATGACTTTGGCCTGTGTCACTCGTTGTACTGAGATCGATACTCACATGATTGGTGGGTGATGTTGCAACAATATGGCCGCTTGGCAAGCTGTCAGTTACCACAGGTTGAGTTGGTACACTGCTTGTTATCACTATTGTGCCAGTCGTGCTGCTGATAGTTGCTTGAGCATTAAAGCTGATAAATTGACTTGCTGTGCCGCCGTGATTATCACTGACCTTCACCTCAAAAACATCGACACCGCTATAGGTTGCTGTGGCTGGGTTATAGCTCATATGCGCCACAGAATTATTTTGGGTATAGATATAAGCGCCGCTATCAGGGTCAACAGATAAATTGCCAAAGCTGCCAGTCAGAATTGGTGCTGAAAATGTATGGGTATCGCCGATATCAACATCGGTTGCGACTAAGTTTCCTTGGGTGTGACTGGTCTGGTTAATGGTTAACACAGGCAAATCATTAACGGCGCTAACGGTGAGTACTGCGGTATGGGCGGCTGAATCTTGATGGCCGTCATTGGCGACATAGCTAAAGTGAGCGTCACCATTAAAATTAGCAGCAGGCCTAAACAGCAGATGATCAATATTATTGGCATTAATGGTTTGCCCTTGGCTTATAGCATGGCCATTAACAAATAAATGACCGTTAGTAGGATCGGGTAGTTGAGTGATTGTTAGCCCTGCTAAAGCATCATTGTCGCTGTCCTGGTAACCAAAACTTGCAGCACTAAAGTTATAATCAGTGTCTTCCGCTGTACTGGCGCTAATGGTTTGCACTGTGGGTTGATGATTGGGGGTTATATGGATATTTAGCGTATTTTGACTGTCATCTTTATAGTCACCATGTGTATCTACCACACGATAAATAAATCCAGGTACATCACCACTAAAGCCTGCTTCTGGAGTGAAGCGATAGTCACCGTTTGTAGCAATGTGTATTTGGCCAACACCTGCAATCGACACGTCCTGCCCAGAATGTACACTGACGTAATGATGGGTTGTCGGATCTTGAAATTGCAGATCTTGTAAAATGAGTTGTGCACCATCGTCTATATCGGTTGCACCTTGCAGTAAGTTCCCGGTTACTGGGCCACTATATTGATCTGAATTTGCTTTGAAACTATGAATAATAGGCTGGTCACTTGTCCCGTTGATAACGACTTGTGCTTGTTGGCTCGATTGGTGAGAGTTACTGCCGCTGCCCTCTTGTAGTTGGTAGTTGATCCAGATCTTGTGTTGAACACCATTAGCTAAGTGATCGTAGGCAGAGTGAGCCGGATCGACCTCTAACGTATGTCCATCGGCTGCCAAACTAAACCCTGCCGGGACCTGACTACTAAAATTGATCCCGTCAGTAGAGTATTGTAGCTGGCTAACTTGATTACCTTGAATGCCAGCATAAAGATCTAATCCTTGGGTTGTGCCCGCTTCTTGTAGTTGTAGAGTCGGGGTGTCGGTATGGCCATGGATGGTAATCGCAATGGTCTTGCTAGCTGTGCCATCGGGTGAGGTTACGACTATTGTGTCGGTGAGTTGCTCCCCTGCATTTAAGGCATTGACCGCTGTGGCAGCGTTATTGAGTGCATAATGCCAACTACCGTTATCATCTAATGTGAGTTGACCGTATTGGCCTAGTATTTGAGTATTGGCTGCGAACTTGTCTTCGCCAGTATCGGGATCGATTAAGGTTAATTGACCCGATATTTTGCTGGTGGCTGAATCTTCAGTAATTGAAGCACTGCCACTGGACTTTGTCTGTCCATCAATGGTAGCTGCATCATTGACAGGAGTTATATGCAGAGTATTAGTCGCTTTGGCTGAATCGGCATGGCCATCATTTACTGTGTATTTAAATTGCACATTACCATTAAAGTCTTTGGCCGGAACAAACTGCAGTTTACTTATATCTGCAGTGGTAATACTTTGGCCTGCGGTAATATCGTGGCCATCTAAGGCAAACTTACCTTGTGATGAAGGTGGTAGGTCTGTGATTGCTATGGAATGTAACGTGTCGCCAGTATCGATATCTGTGAATCCAAACTGACTAGCTTGCATTTGGTAATGCGTGTCTTCAGTACCGTTACTGAGCACAACTTGAGTAACTGTTGGCCTATCGTTGCTACCTACAACGTCAATGTGTAACTCGTATGCCGTTCCATCATAGCTATGAACACGGTAGACAACAGTTTCCGTTTGTCCTTGGGCAAGATGCTGCAGAGCTGCATTATTAACGCTATAACCCCAATTGCCGGCACTGTCTATTCGTAGCATGCCGCCGAACGGATCGTGTATAGCGGATTCACCAAACTGGCTGTATTGGAATTTATCCTCTCCGCTGTCTGGATCAATAACTTGTAGTTGCCCATTTGCGAGTTCAGTTGTAACGCCTGCATTGTGTCTGCTATGTGGCCCATCTTCAATGACATGCCCAGTTGTTACTTCTGAAATGATGGCGCCGTCAGGTGTGGCTGTGAGTGTGGTGGAAGCGCCAGTATGCGTAATACCACCATGAGCATCTGTCACGTCATAGCTAAAATGAACTTTGCCGTTATAGTCTTTGGTTGGGGTAAAGGTGTATGTGCCGTCCTTATTATCAACAACAGAGCCGTGATCGACTAACAGATTTGCAATGGAAAGCTTGCCCGCGTCATTAGCATCAACGTCGATAGTATTGGCAAGTAAATCGGCTTTGCTGAAAGTCAGCGTTGTATCTTCTGTGCTTGTGGCAAGTGTTACTTCAGAGCTGATATAAGGTCTATCATTATCGCCATGAATGGTAATGACTATGTCGTGAGCAGTACCATCTTTAGAGTATACGGTAATGGTGTCGGTTAGGGTTTGATTGTCACCTAACTCATCAATGGTAGTACCGATAGTTGTTTTACGATTACCAACCCAATCAACACTCCCAACGGTGACATGGTAATGCCAAGTACCATCTGGGTTTAATAGTAAGTGACCATATTGACCATGATAAGAGTTATTCCAAGCACCACCTTTAGAGTCAAATTGAGATTCACCAGTATCTGGGTCAACAATATCCAATTTACCATCAGCAGTTAATGCAGATTGCCCTAGTTTCGCCATGCCAGGTTGTGCGTAATCTGGTGACATATCACCATAGCTGCCGTGACCTTCATCGACATTACCTGTATCAACGCCACTTATTATTGCAGCGTTGTTTACCCCTGTTATGGTGAACGACAGGGGTTGAGTCGCGCTGGCATTATGCTCATCTGTCACGGTGACTGGAATAGTGAGTGTTTTTGTCGCCCCTGAGGCCAGTGATTGATAACTTGCATGGCTAGGGTCAAAGCTATAGCTTCCATCAGAGTTAAATATAAGCCCATCGATTTTTGGGGCTGAGTAATGAAGTTGCGCACCAGTATCAATATCTTGGCCGACCATCTGGCCCTGTAATAGAGTGCCGCCTTCAACAACTGTATGCGATTGTGCTGCAATCGTTGGCTTATCATTGGTTCCGTGTACCGTGAGCTCTATGGTGTGGGTTGTACCATCGGCAGAGCGAATAACCGCCGAATCGTGAGTGGTCTCTCCTGCGGCGAGATTCTGAATATTGCGATTATCTAAGGTGTAAGTGTAGTGGCCATCTCGCATTAGCAGTATATGCCCACCTAGCTTGGTGTCGTAACCTATGCCTTGGTATGTTTGCGACCCGATATTGGGATCAAACGAGCCTTCACCTTTATCAGGATCTTGAATATTTAACTTGCCGTCATAGTGCAGATTATAGTGGGTATCGATATAACCACGATCTTCGGTGACACCTCTAGCGTCAAGGTTTGCTTGAGCGTCGCTAATCACCGCCTTATCGTCAGTGCCGTTAATGGTCACATTAATCTTCTGTTCGGTGCCATCAACGGAATGCACCAATACTGTATCGGTGAGTGATTCACCCGCTTTAAGCCCTTGAATACTGGCCTGTGAGTTCTCGGCGGTGTAAGTCCAGTGGCCAAGATTGTTGATTGATAGCGTACCAAATAGTCCTTGCAGTGACTCGGCTTGGAACTGAGCTTGGCCGTTATCGGTATCAAGGAGGTTAAGTGCGCCATCAACACGAAGTTGCCCTGAATGAACATCTTTATCTTCGGTTAGATTTGCCGTCGAGGTCCCCGCGATCACTGCTTTATCATCAGTGCCATTGATAGTAACGCTAATCTTCTGCTCGGTGCCATCAACGGAGTGAACCAATAAGGTTTCAGTGAGTTGCTCTCCGGTTTTCAAGCCTTGAATAACTGCTTGGGAATTATCTGCGGTATAGATCCAGTGACCAAGATTGTTGATAGACAGAGTACCGAACTGGCCTTGTAAACTTGTCGCTTGGAACTGCGCCTGACCGTTATCGAGATCGGTAACAGTAAGCGCTCCACCGACTCGCAGTTGTCCGCTATGAACGTCTTTATCTTCGGTTAGATTTGTCGTCGAGGTCCCCGCGATCACTGCTTTATCATCAGTGCCATTGATAGTAACGCTAATCTTCTGCTCGGTACCATCAATAGAATGCACCAATACTGTATCAGTGAGTGACTCACCCGTTTTAAGGCCTTGAATGTTGGCCTGTGAGTTATCTGCAGTATAAGTCCAGTGACCAAGATTGTTGATTGATAGCGTGCCGAATTGACCTAGCAGTGACTCAGCTGTGAATTGCGCTTGGCCGTTATCGGCATCGATGACGTTGAGTGCGCCATCGACACGAAGTTGTCCTGAATGAACACCTTTATCTTCTGTCAGAGAGGCGGTTGATGTGCCTGCACTGCTTGTGGACGAGATATGTGCTTTGTCATCAGTGCCATTGATGGTTACGGTAATCTTTTGCTCAGTACCATCGACTGAGTGCACCAATACTGTATCAGTGAGTGACTCACTCGTTTTTAGCCCTTGAATGATGGCCTGTGAGTTATCTGCAGTATAAGTCCAGTGACCAAGATTGTTGATTGATAGCGTGCCGAACTGGCCTTGCAATGATTCCGCACTGAACTGCGCTTGGCCATTGTCTAAATCAGTGGCGCTGAGTGCGCCATCGACACGAAGTTGCCCTGAATGAACATCTTTATCTTCGGTGAGGGTTGCAGTACTGGTGCCAGAAATCACAGCCTTGTCGTCACTGCCGTTAATGTTCACCGTGATTTTCTGCTCGGTACCGTCAACTGAGTGAACCAGCAGGGTGTCAGTGAGTGACTCACCCGTTTTTAGCCCTTGAATACTGGCCTGCGAGTTATCTGCTGTATAAGTCCAGTGACCAAGATTGTTGATTGATAACGTGCCGAACTGGCCTTGCAATGACTCAGCACTGAACTGGGCTTGGCCATTGTCTAAATCGGTGACGCTGAGTGCGCCATCAACACGAAGTTGCCCTGAATGAACATCTTTATCTTCTGTCAGAGAGGCGGTTGATGTGCCTGCACTGCTTGTGGACGAGATATGTGCTTTATCATCAGTGCCATTGATGGTTACGGTAATCTTTTGCTCAGTACCATCGACGGATTGCACCAATACTGTATCAGTGAGTGACTCACCCGTTTTAAGGCCTTGAATACTAGCCTGTGAGTTATCGGCAGTATAAGTCCAGTGACCAAGATTGTTGATTGATAGCGTGCCGAATTGACCTTGCAGTGACTCCGCAGTGAATTGCGCTTGGCCGTTATCGGCATCGATGACGTTGAGTGCGCCATCGACACGAAGTTGTCCTGAATGAACATCTTTATCTTCGGTGAGGGTTGCAGTACTGGTGCCAGAAATCACAGCCTTATCGTCAGTGCCGTTAATGGTTACACTAATCTTCTGTTCGCTACCATCGATAGAGTGTACCAGTAGGGTATCAGTGAGTGACTCACCCGTTTTTAGCCCTTGAATACTAGCCTGCGAGTTATCGGCAGTATAAGTCCAGTGACCAAGATTGTTGATTGATAGCGTGCCGAACTGGCCTTGCAATGATTCCGCACTGAACTGCGCTTGGCCATTGTCTAAATCGGTGACGCTGAGTGCGCCATCAACACGAAGTTGCCCTGAATGAACGTCTTTATCTTCGGTAATATTTGCCGTCGAGGTCCCTGCGATCACTGCTTTATCATCAGTGCCATTGATGGTTACGGTAATCTTTTGCTCAGTACCATCGACGGAGTGCACCAATACTGTATCAGTGAGTGACTCACCCGTTTTTAGCCCTTGAATACTGCCCTGCGAGTTATTGGCAGTATAAGTCCAGTGACCAAGATTGTTGATTGATAACGTGCCGAACAGGCCTTGCAATGACTCCGCATTGAACTGGGCTTGGCCTGCATCAGGATCGGTGATGCTTAGCTGCCCGCTAGCATGCAATGAACCCAAATTATCTAAGTTCTTGTCCTCAGTGACAGTTGAGCTGTTAACGCCTTGGAGCTGTGCAGTTTGGTTACTGCCTGTAATATCGATAGTGACAAGCTGACTCACGCTTTGCCCTGAGCTGTCGGTAACCTTGACAATAAATTGCTCTGAGGCTTTATCACCTTCATTTAGTGCTTGGGTATTAGCTGATTGATTATCAAGTTGATAATTCCATTGGCCTGTTTGTGCGTCGATAACGAGTTGGCCAAATTGGCCTTGGCTCTGGGTTACACTCCAAGCTGCTGTGTCATTGTGATCAGGATCGGTAGCAAGTAACTGACCAGAAGCGCTATCGATGCTGCCCATTTCATTTAACGACGCATGATGAATACCTGAAATAGCGGGCAGATCATTACTTCCTTCGATAGCAACAGCAATAACACTGTTAACTTGGTGGCCTTCAGTATCTGTCGCGGTAACAACAAACTGTTCAGTCTGTTGCTCTCCTGCAGATAACGAGTTTGTTGAGTTTAAGGCATTGTTGAGACTGTAGTGCCACTGCCCCGTTTTTCCGTCAAGAATGAGTTCGCCAAATTGGCCTTGGGTTTGATGGCTTGACCAAGTAATTGATTGGCTATTATCGCCATGAGCCACTAATGTTCCTTGAGCGGTATCGACAGACGAATCCTCTTTAACTTGTTGAATTTGTTGTTGACCATCGATAGTTAATGGCTTTTCATTAGTGCCAGTGCCAGTGCCAGTGCCAGTGCCAGTGCCAGTGCCAGTGCCAGTACCTGTGGCAGTACCTGTGGCAGTACCTGTGCCAGTACCTGTGCCAGTACCAGTACCTGTGCCAGTACCAGTACCTGTAGGTAAGGGCGCAGTTGTTGCCGTGGTATTTGGTAAAATATCGGGTGTGTGTGACGGCGTGCTAGTTGTCGGCTGAGAATGATGCAGTTTTAAGGTAACAGTAAAATGCGGTTGCTGATATTCATTGCCACTAAGCGTCAGTGCTTGATCTAAGTTTGTGAGTGCTGGCGCTTGGGCGTTTTCATTGTGGAAATTAGCCCCTGAACCCAAGCCTGTTGTTTCGCTCGAGCCCGTTGGTCGTGCAGCTTTATTGGCAGCGGTTTGCTCTGTAGGCGAGGTTTGAGTTTCTGCAGCATTTTCGGGCTCAGTAACACTGCTTGTTTCTGCTGCAGTGCTACTGTTGTCGAGAGCCGTTAACGCCTGATTGCCTTGTTTAAGATTTTCCGCTGGATCTATGACATTCGCGGTACTAGAACCATCAAGCGCATCTGTTGAGGCCGTCGATTGACTGGACCATGACTTATCGGCAACCAAATCTTTATTGCCTATGTTAGTGGTTTTTGCTGAATCTCTTAATTCTTTAGCTTGCAGACGGGCTACATCTTTATCGAGCTGCTTGGCTTTATTTTTTGATGTTTTATCACGTTTACTCTGTTCGCTTTCAAGGTTGTTATCTCTATCTTTGTTATTAAGATTACTAGCAGAGTTGCTGTTCGATTCAGAGGCAGAACTATGTTTACTATCATGCTTGTTATCATCATGGCTCATTGTTTACGTCCTCTTTATCGCTCACCAAAAGCTTCTGTTACGTTGGTAAATACAGGCTTCCAAAGATACTGAAAAACAGTTTTATCGCCAGTGACTATATCGGCTTCACCCGTCATTCCTGGGATCAGGTCAAATTGTCCCGGTTTATCAGAGAAGTAAGGCTTATCGATTGCGATTTGCACTTTATAAAACACACCACCTTTTTCATCGGCGTCGGTGCTAGGGGAAATACGTTTTACTACGCCATCTAAAGCGCCGTAACGGCTGTAATCAAAAGCATCAATTTTGATGCGCACTGGTTGGCCAACCCTTACAAAGCCAATATCCCTAGGTGATAGTTTTGCTTCCATTAATCCGGTTTTAGTCATAGGCACAATGACTGCCACCGTGCCGCCTGGCTGAATAACACTGCCTGATGAAGTTGATGGAATTGATTGGATAATGCCGTCAACTGGCGCAGTGATGGTATTTTGTGAAACCAGCGATCCTGAAGATTTTAATCTGGCAATAATTCCTAACAGTTCTGCTTGAGCTTCGGTGCGTTTTTCTCCGACTTCTTTGACTAAAGTGGCCTGTTTTTGGTTGAGCTGTCGCTCCAGGTTAACCACATTTTTTGCGAGTACCTGCTGCTTACTCTCCATGCTTTTTAACTCACGCATGTAAGAGTCGAGTTTCTGTTGCGATTCTAAAATACGTAACTTAGAGACTGCTTGCTCTTCTGTTACTGAATTCATCATTTTTAATGTTTGTTTCGCGGTGTTGATTTGGTCGCTAAGCGGTT
This sequence comes from Shewanella sp. 10N.261.52.F9, assembly GCF_041471165.1. Classification (NCBI taxonomy): domain Bacteria; kingdom Pseudomonadati; phylum Pseudomonadota; class Gammaproteobacteria; order Alteromonadales; family Shewanellaceae; genus Shewanella; species Shewanella sp. 10N.261.52.F9. The sequence continues at coordinate 431,674 of NZ_JBFRNX010000013.1, read as the reverse complement.
CTATTTCTGCTTTTAAACCATTCAGTTCGGCTTGTGATTTGGCTATGTCAGACTCAGAAAGGCTTGCCATAGCTAGGCGCTCTTCATTCATACGCTTTAACGATGAGCGATGTAATTTAACTAATTGCGGATATACCTCGAGGAATTCACTAAAGTCGGCATCACGCTCATCAATATAGGCATCGTAACGCTCAATTCTTAGGAGTAAGTTAGCTCGTTTACTGGCTAATTCCTCTTCTGCTGATTGGCTATCAATGGCGACAAAACTTGCGAGAACATCGCCTTTTTTTACAACATCGCCTTCTTCTACGATGACCGAGGCGATAGTGCCACCGGTTTGGCTTTGTATGACTTGCCTATGGCCTAAAGGCACAACTTGCCCCTTAGATTTTGAGATCTCCTCTACCTGAGCAAAGATGGACCAAAGCAGCATGACGAGGACTGAACCGGTAATTAACAATATAACTCGCTTAATAAATTTACGCTCAGTGGGCGCCTCAATCGCATCGGTAAACTCATGCGCTGGGTAGACTCTATTTGCCAGTTGACGATTATCCATGTGAGTTTTCCTCTTGTGAGCCAGCAGCTTGAGATTGATTTTTGTCGGGAATAGGACCTGCGTAAACAACAGCGCCTTTATCAAGGATCACGACCTTGTCAGCTTGTTGAATCAGCTCTTGATCGTGACTGGTAAATAGCACGGTAGCTTGGCCCTTTAATTCGTTAAAGGTATTAAGTAGTGCCGCTTTAGCTGCAGGGTTACGGTTGGCAATGGGCTCATCTAAGATGATAAGAGTTGATTGTTTTAACAGAGCCCGAGCTAAGCTGATATAACTGCCTTCTACTGCTGATAATAATGTATGGCCGCGATTAAATAGGTCGATATCTAGGTCATTATTGAGCGCTGTAAATAGCGAGCGACCTCCCGCTGCGGTAAGTGCGTTAATCAGTTCTTCATCGCTAGCATCGGGTTTAGCTATCCTTAAGTTTTCAGCTAGGCTTCCCGGAAACAGATCGGGTTCTGCAGGGCAAAAGGCTGCCCATAACCTAAAGGGTTCAGGGTCGTACTGTTTAAGGTTTTTCTCATTGACTGTGATGTAGCCAGCTTGCGCTTCTGCAACGCCCATTGCCGCGAGTAACATAGATGTTTTGCCACAGGCATTAGGGCCGATAATGGCAACATTTTCACCAGGAGCAATATCCACCGATACGCCAGTGAGAGCTGGTTCTGTTTCGGCGCTATAGCGCAAGGTTACATGCTGGAAGCTAATCGCCGGAGCGCGATCTGTAGCGGGAGTATCCAAGCGTAATTCGCTATGCTCGGTACCAGCTTGCATAAAGCGATCAAACTGCTTAATTGCCGAATCCATCATGGTGATCTTTTGACTGGAAGAAAAGGCTAATTGTGCTGGGCCGGTAATACGCCAAATAAGCATCACACACGCAATTAAGGCCCCCGGACTAATACTTTGATTTAATACTAAGAAAATACCTGTGAAAACCGTCACTAGTGCGGTTAATAGACTCATCGCGTGGGCCACAGCCGCATTAAGGCCATTACGTTTGGCGTATAAAAAGTTTTGCCGACAGTTTTCTTTGCATTGTCGGGCAAATTTAGTATTCCAGCCCTCGGTATCGCCACTGGTTTTTAGCTGGAGTAAGTTTTTAGCGAGCTCGTTTATTGAGTTTTGGTAATCATTACTGATTGTTGGCGAGGCTGACTGGGCATATTTATTGACTGCCTTCATAACAAAATAAAACAGCAATAACATCACTATCGGCACCAAGACTAACCAGCCACTTAATAGCGCAATAGTGACAAAGGCAATAAGGGTAAAGGGGATATCCACTAAGCCAGCACCACCAGGACCTGACAATAACGTTCGCACTTTTTCTGCATTGCGCATTCGTGCAATATGATTAGACACACCTACTCGTGATAGCACCATTAATGGCATGCTAAGTAAACGCCTGAAGGTTATATCTGATAAGTCTCGGGCAAATCGATTACTGACGGTAGCGAGCAGGTTGGCTCGGGCTAGTCGACTCGAGATTAATACCGCTAGCGCTAGCGCTGCGCCAAGGGCAATGCTTGGTAATACGTTAGGGGCTTGGCCGCCGATAACCTTATCGTAAACGGCCATAGTGAATAGTGGCACGGCAAGGCCTGTAATACTCGACAGTAAACTTAACCAAAACACGGGTCGGTACCACTTGGTTCTCTTGCTCATGTGGGCTGCAAAAGCGCGTGCATTTTGTTTGCTACTCGGTAGTGACTCAATCACAAAGATATGGCTCGATTTTGGCAGCTCAGCGTAAGCTATTTGTTGCCATTGATTACTGGAACTATCAAGCCGCTCAATTACTTCGGCATGTCTGCGTGCCAAAAAGGCCGGTTCACAATCAGGTACCACAATAAAAGGGTGGATAGATTGAGATAGTGCGCTTTGATGCAGTTTATAGACAGAAAAGTTCAGATGGTGTTTCTTAAGTAATCCTGCAAGTTGAGCTGTATCAATACTCGTAATCGCTTTATCACTAATTAGATTTGTGGCTTGAGCATATAGACCAAGTTGCTGTAATAGGACGATTAAAATGGTTTTTAATTCAGTACTCGCAGACTGTTCTGTTGTGAATCGAGCCGGGCTTTCTGGATGAATCAGGGTGCTCTCATTCATAGTATTCATCCTTTTGTTGCTGCAGTTGCAGTCGTTGGTGTTAGAAGCTCAGCTTGGCCCTTTGGATTAATATTGACTCTTAAATCACTTATATCGGCGAGCGCGGCAAAGTGAGATGCACAAATAATGGTCATTTGACCTTTATATCGAGTCAATAGCGTTAGTAACCTCGATTGGGAGTCTGCATCGAGTGAGATCATCGGCTCATCAAGTAATAAAATTGAAGGGGATTGCACCATTGCGCGAACGATAGCGAGTAGCTTTATGGCACCTTTATTGAGCATTTGGCTGTCATTGACACCCACCTCTGTTTGGTAACCGGCGGGTAACTTGGCAATACTCATTGTTAGCCCCAGTTGCTCTGCAATCTCCATTGCGAGTGACTCTTTTTCTGGTCTAAATAGCGTCATGTTCTCTAACAAACTGCCCGCAAACAAAGTTGGCCAAGGAGCAACGTAGGTAACGGATTGGCGATACTCGTCTGCGCTATGTTCATGTTGCGCAACTCCTGCAATATAGATAGCCCCCTGCTCTAGGTGATGAAATGCACCGACTACACTGAGTAACAAGCTGGCATGAGTGAGTGGATCTGAGGTGATACAAACTAAATTTCCGGGTTTAATCTTAAGATTAAACTTATGGAGTGTTGCACCTACTTGGTGGCTCGCTACATCTGTAAAAGTGATGGGGCCGAGAGGAAGTTTTTGTTGATATTGCACATTTGCTTTAAACGACTCTTGCGGCAACTTAGTTAGATCATCCACATGTGACATGGCAGTTTTCGCACTAGCGAGTCTTGAACGTAGGCTTATGATGGCACTTAAAGGAGCAATGGCGCGTCCGGCTAATATTGAACAAGCTGCTAACCCACCGGTTGTTAATGTGCCATTGAGCACCTCTAGGCAACCAATGAGTACAATCAGTAATGTTGTTCCTTGGGAGGCGCCTTGGATTAACTCTTGTAATTTAGAGGACAACCAGTCTACTTGCTGCTGCTCCGCCAAGCGCCGATAGTTGATTTTGCTGTAGCTTGATGCGAGGCGTGACTCCATGGCTAAGGCTTTAGCTGTGGTTAATCCTGATAATACCAATATCAACATGCGTGAGCGTTCGCCTTCAGAGAGCGCGAGCTCCTGCGTTGCTAACGTTAGTTTTTTGCCGATTAAAAATACCATCACACCAATTAGCGCCCAAACCGCGATAGGAATAAACACTAAAGGCCCACCTATGTAGGCAACTAAGGCTAAAAATATAAGCACGAACGGAAAATCCATTAAGGCAACTAAGGCTTGGCCAGAATAGAGCTCGCGCATGGCTGCAATGCCTGAAAGGCCGTTATAGACTTTACCAGTCCCCAACTTTTCGACGTGATGATAATCAGACTGCATTAACGCTGACACGACCTTGGTGGTGGTCTGTAGTTCAAAGTTAGCAGCTGAAGAGGCGAGCATCCAGCTGCGGGCATAACGTAAAATGAGTTCCAGTAAAATCGCCACCGCAACAGCCGATGCCAGCACACTGGCGGTGCCATAGCCTTGATTAGGCAAGATACGGTCGTAAATTTGTAGCATGGTGAAAGGCAAGGCGAGAGATAGGAGATTGATAAATGTTGATGACAGCAATAGCTCTGTCCAAGCGCGGTTAGCTTTTATTAGATTGAAGTTTTCTCTCATTGTTTACCTCATCCTTGGATAAATCAAATCATAGTTATAGACAAGTCACTTGCCGGTTAGCTCAAATGCATCGATGCACTTTTGGTGATTGGATACTATTTAAACCTAACAGCAAAATTGTGGTTTGTGTACGGATTTGTAGATGATTTTTAAACCAATTTTCATGGTCTATTGAGCATAGCAGAGAGCAGATAAAATGAAGGTTTACAGTAAAGCCAAAAATGAAACATAAAAAAGCTCTACTTGTCATTTCAAGTAGAGCTTGTTTTTACAGTAATAAGGTTAAGGCTGTTGACGCGTAGGTGCTAATACGATTTCACGTACACATACGTTTTGTGGTTGCTCGAAGGCAAATACCGCTGCATCTGCAACTGCAGTTGGGTCCATTACACCGCCCATAAACTCTTTCCAGTCGTTATAGCCGTCTTTAATTTCTTCGCTGGTGGTATGGCTTAGCAATGCCGTCTCAACCGCACCTGGTGCAATTGTTATCATGCGTACGTCATCCATTGCGACTTCTTCACGGATGTTTTCAGTTAGTGCGTGTACTGCAAACTTAGTTGCACAGTAAGCTGCGTGGTTCGGGAATGTCTTACGGCCTGCAACTGAGCTTACGTTGATGATAGTGCCGGTTTTACGGGTTTTCATATCAGCTAAAACAGCATGAATGCCGTTTAGTACACCCATAACGTTGATGTTAAGCATGCGGCTCCATTCTGCAGGATCTTGCACGTCTGCAGCGCCTAGAAGCATAACGCCAGCGTTGTTAATTAAGCAGCCCACTGGGCCGAATTTTGCTTCTGCTGTTGCGATTGCTGCTTTCATCGCATCGGCATCGGTTACATCAACGCTAATAGATAAGCTGTTTTCTAAAGCTAGTGCCTGCATCGGTTCAACACGACGCGCCAATAAAAGAAGAGGGTGGCCTTTAGCGCTGAATGCTTGAGCCATGGCTGCGCCAATACCAGAAGATGCACCTGTAATAACGATTAATTGTTTCATATCAGCCTCAAATATGTGGGTCTTAGTAATTGGTGAGTATTCTAACTAACAGATTATTGTTGATATATAATGCATAGAGAATATGATTGTTTACATATAACTCCTAATGCCAAGCTGTATTCTGAGATAACACGAGTTTCTACTTATGTACCAAGACCTAAATTTAGCAGATGTACGTGCTTTTACCGTGATTGCAGAAAAGGGTAGTTTTACCTTGGCTGCTGACAAGCTCGGATGTTCACGCTCACACCTTTCTAAGCAGTTAACTCAACTTGAGCGCTATCTAGGCGTAACCTTGATTACCCGTACTACAAGGGCGCAGCGGTTAACTGAGCAGGGGCAATTTTTCTATGAACGCTGCCAGCATGCGCTGGATGTGATGGAGCAAGCGGTAGCTAAGACTGTCGATGATGCTCATAACCTTCAGGGTAAGATCAATATCAACTGTGTTGGCGGCTATATCGGTGAGGAGATAGTCAATCAATTGGTGAATGACTTTATGAGTCTGCATCCTAATATTCAAATCCACCTCGATTTTAGTAGTCAACGTGTGGATTTAGTGCTCGATGAGTTTGATTTGGTATTTCGTATGGGTGAGCTTGAGGATTCAAGCTTAGTCGCCAGAAAGCTGATGGATATTGCGAACTGCACCCTAGCTTCACCTAGTTATATTGCCCGCCGGGGCAGACCTGAACACCCGAAAGAGCTCAAATCCCACGCTTGTATAACTGGCTCTATCTATCATTGGAACTACCACCGCCGTGCTGATAAAACTGAAAAGACAGAAGTCACCATTGCTGGCGCGTTTTTGTGTAAAAACGGTAGGGTGATGAAAAGTAGCGCAATAGCAGGTAATGGGATTGTGCGACTGCCTGAGATCTATTGTAGTAGCGAGTTAAATAATGGTGAGTTAGTGCATGTGTTCGATGATTGGACCATATCCGACACTCCACTCTACCTACTCTATAGCAAAGACCAATTTCAACCTGCTAGGTTAAGACGGTTTATTGAGTTTACGATGGATAACTTTATGAATTATGTAGATTTACCTGATATTTAGGTTAGTCCGCCGCGAAACAAGATGTCGCTAACTTCTGTTTTAAAAATGTTCGTTTTAAGTTGTTTATTTTCCTCCTCACTAGAAAATTTTGTCTTAGAATATTCTAAGAACAAAAATTAACCTTTTTTCGATTTGAGCCGTATTGCAGCTTAAAGCGTTAAGGACATAAAAAGGGTGAGATGGATGAAACGATCTGAAATAGCGTTATTTTTAGTCTTGCTTCCCTGCTTTTCTGTCCTAGCAGATCAAGAATACAGTGAGGTTCGGATTAATGGTATTAGCGGAGAATCTGTTGCCGCCACCTATCTCGATAGCGCCATACTTGTTAATCCAGCCTTGCTTGCGCTAAATATCCGCAAAGACAACGCCGTTGTTATGCCGGTTCGTGCTCCTGCTCTGGGCGTAGAAATGGTCGATCGCGATAGAATGAGTGAGATAATTGATTCATTCAGTGATGCTTACAATGAACTTGCTCTAGCTATTACGATAACGGGCAATAACAATCGCCGCTATCATGACCAACGTATTCGTGATTCAAGAGCGCTAAAGGGTAGCTCTGCCTATGTTAGCGCTATCTCTGACTTAAGTGTTGCTTTCCCTTATCAAAACATGCCAATGGCTATTTTTTTTCAGAGTGAGCTAAGCGCAATCGATGTTGAGGATAGTGCTTTCTCTGATAATGGCCAATCAGACACCGCTCAGTCTAATGCTGCCATGTCTAGAATGGGCAGTTTGAATAATCTCGATGTGAATATAGCTGCAGAAGTTGATGCTCTTGAACCTCAAGGACAAATGATTGGTGGTACAGTGTCAGATTTAGGTGTTGCGCTGAGCTTTCCTCTTTCTATAGTGAATATGCCGATTTCGATGGGGATATCGCCCAAATTACAACGCATTGATACTTATAGTTATGTTGCTAATGGCAACCACTTCGGAGACAGTGATTTTGATGAAGCGCAGTACCGCAATGATGAAAGTCATTTCAATGTCGACATAGGTATCGCCATACAGCCACTTGATGGCTTAACCTTAGCTGTTTCTGGGCGTAACCTTATAAGCCAAAGCGTTGATTCTATAAAGGTCGATAGGCAAAGTTTTACATATCAGGTTGAGCCATTAGTGACAGCAGGTGTGGCTTATGACTGGAGCATGTTATCAGTCTCCTCTGATATTGATTTGATTGAGAATCAAAAGTTTAAAGAGCTTGATGGGGCGCAATATTGGCGACTTGGTGGTGAGGTGAGAGCTTTTGATTGGATGTCAGTGCGTGTGGGGTATCGTCATGATATGAAAGACTCATCAGCGGACATTTATTCTTTGGGTTCTGGCTTTATGATTGGGGAGTCTTTTTCTTTAGACTTTACCGGCATGTTTGGTGACGGTGACGCAATAGGAGGCGTGTTGCAAACCTCCTATCATTTCTAGTCAGATTTAAGCTAGTTCAATAATCGATTTAATCGTTAAAACAAGCGCACTGACAGCACATAAGGCCAAAGTGAGTGATCTGGTTTTCTGCTTATCGACTCTTCCAACCAACCGACCCGCTACTAGATAACCTAATATCACTGAAGGTAGTAGCATTAGTGAAATATAAAAATGTTCAAGGGTGAGTAGGCCTGCAAATGCTAAAATTATCAATGCAATCATTGAGCTGAAAATAAAGAAGGCAGATAAAGCCGCTCTAAATTGCCCCGCGTCTTTACCTGATAGCAATATCGCTAATGGTGGTCCACCAATAGCAGCGATATTACCAAATACCCCAGACAACACGCCGGCAATAAATAAGCTAAATCGATTAACCGGTATACTAAATTTCATCAAGCTTAAACCTACAGCTAGCGCAACAATTCCGGCAATGGCCAAGCCTAAGATCGGCTGCGGTGCGATAATAATTAAGGTCGCACCAATAATACCGCCTGGGATCCTTCCTAAAAGCGCATATTGCAGGCCATTGAATTCCAACTGACCTCGTTCTCGAAATAGTGTAAGTAGTGCAATAGAGAACCCCATCATAATCACTGGAGCAGGGATTAAGCTTGGGTCGATAATATAAAGTAAAGGGCTGGCAACAACGGCGAGACCAAAGCCTATTAAGCTTTGGGTCAATGCACCACAAAAAATAATCAGTGAGGCGAGTAGAAGAGTGATGGGCTCTATCATTAGTTTGTCCAGTCGCAAATGGCTAAAGTGGAATGATTCTTAAGATTGTGCAGATGTCAAAAACAGATAAGGACTGCTTAGCAGTCCTTATCTAGAAAGTATATTTGGATAATCGATGAAGATTATTCAAGTTCTTCCCACTCAATGCCCATCTCATCCATCAAACGCTTCACTTCTGCAGGCATGCTGTCAGGTTTATCTTTGGTAAGATCTGCATCGTTTGGTAGTGGCTGGCCTGTATACGCATGCAAGAATGCTTCGCATAACAGTTCGCTATTCGTGGCGTGACGCAAGTTATTCACTTGGCGGCGGGTGCGTTCATCGGTAAGCACTTTAAGTACTTTCAAAGGAATGGACACAGTAATTTTTTTTACTTGTTCATTCTTTTTGCCGTGTTCAGCATATGGGCTGATATAATCGCCATTCCACTCAGTCATTGACTCACCTGTTATTTCAAAATTCGGGGCAGATTTTAACCCTTTAAATTGTGCAGTCAAATTATTGCCTCTTATTTATGACAATTGCAAATAGATTTCTATATGCATGGACGTCTAAACGTCTAAAGTGGTTGACGGCGAGGTATGGCTTCGGTACATTTAGACGTCCAGACATCTCTAATAAGAAAATTAGCATTAAAAGGAGTAGTACATGACTGAGCGTAAACTCGCCACTGCGGCAGTGCGTCAAGGCATTGAGTCCGATAGCCAACATGGTGCCGTTGTTCCGCCTATTTATCTATCTACTAACTACTCTTTTGATGGGCATAAAAACCCACGAGATTTTGACTATAGCCGCTCAGGCAATCCAACCCGTTCAATTTTAGGTGATGCAATTGCAGAACTGGAAAAAGGTGCAACAGGAGTGGTGACTTGTACCGGAATGGCTGCCATTACTTTAGCTACTAGTTTACTCGGCCCGGATGATCTTATTATTGTCCCACACGACTGTTACGGTGGCAGTTACCGTTTATTTACTAATCTTGCCAAAAAAGGCCAGTTTAAGTTGATAGTCGTAGATCAAACTGACTCGAAAGCTCTGAATCAAGCCATTGCACAAAAACCTAAGATGGTTTGGTTAGAGACACCATCAAACCCTCTACTGCGGGTGGTTGATATCGAGGCCATCAGTGCTGCAAGTCATGAAGTGGGCGCACTTGTGGTGGTTGATAACACTTTTCTTTCGCCAATCTTACAGCAACCTCTTTTACTGGGTGCTGATATCGTTATTCACTCCACCACTAAATACATTAACGGCCACAGCGATGTCGTTGGCGGGGCCGTAGTTGCAAAAGACCTTGAAGTCGGTGAATTGCTGCATTGGTGGTCAAATACTTTGGGCTTAACCGGCTCTGCATTTGACAGCTATCTCACTTTGCGCGGAATTCGCACACTTGCAGTGCGAATTCGTGAACATCAGGCGAATGCGCAGCGAATTCTTGATACTCTTGTCAACCATAAAGCGGTATCAAAGATTTATTATCCAGGGCTTAAAGATCACCCTGGTCACAAGATTGCTGCAAAACAGCAAAAAGGTTTTGGCGCTATGTTGAGCTTTGAGCTTGAAGGTGGCGAGCCAGAGTTAGTGGCATTCTTAAAAAATCTTAATTATTTTTCAGTTGCAGAAAGCTTAGGTGGCGTGGAAAGCTTAGTGGCTGTGCCGGCAACCATGACCCACAGAGCGATGGAGCCAGAGGCTCGTGCTGAAGCAGGGGTTAAAGATACGCTGATCCGTCTTTCTGTTGGTATCGAAGATGCTGACGATCTTGTTGCTGATATTGAAGCTGCGCTAAATGCTGCGGCTGCTTGTTAATTAAAGGGGTATACGATGGCACGCTGTCACTTACATAAATTTGGTGGCTCTAGTCTGGCTGATGCAGATTGTTACCGTCGCGTTGCTCATATCTTACTGACGCACGGCCATAGCGATGACTTGGTTGTGGTGTCTGCTGCGGGTAAAAGCACTAACTTTTTATATAAGTTGCTTGAGTTAAGCTCAACTAAACAGTTGTGGCAAGAGGAGCTGCAAACGCTTATTAGCTTCCAGCAAAACTTGATCGAGCAATTGCTATCGAATGAGCAAGCGCGTTCATTACGCGAGCGCTTATCGACAGACCAATCGCAACTTATTAGCTTGTTGTCTTTAGGGCAGATTAATGATTACCAAAGTAGCCAAGTGGTTAGCTTTGGTGAGCGTTGGTCAGCACGTCTGTTAGCGGCGTTATTACGCGAATCTGGTGTTGCGGCATCAGACGTTGATGCGCGCACATTATTAATTGCTGATGAAGCCGCTGTGCCGCAAATTCGTCTGCAAGAGTCACGTGCTAGAGTGCAAGCATTGATTGAAGCACACCCTAATGAGCGTTTAATCATTACCGGATTTATCTGCGCCAATGAGCGTGGCGATACCTTGCTGCTTGGGCGCAATGGTTCAGATTTTAGCGCAACGTTAATCGCTAGTTTGGCTGATATTGAGCGTGTGACAATATGGACCGACGTTGAAGGTGTATTTAACGCCGATCCTAATAAAATTAATGACGCTAAACTACTAAGCAGCTTGTCGTTAGCTGAAGCTAATCGTTTGGCGCATTTAGGCTCGCCAGTCCTGCATAATCGTACTTTACAGCCGCTGTTTGATACTAAAGTGAGCCTAGCGGTTCGTTCCAGTTATGCTTCTCATACTGACTTTACTTTAATTGCACCTAAAAGCTCGTCAGCGAGTGCACCGGTAGTGACGAACCTAAATAGCGTGGCGTTGTTTAACCTGCAGCTAAATAGCGATTTTAAACAGTTTATAGCCTTGCTAGAAGAGGCTGGGCTCAGTCCGCTTGCGCATTGGGAGCTTGGTCAACAGCGTGTTGAGTTTACCGTAACGCTAGAAAACCAAAAACAGGTTCTAGCGCTATTGGAAACCAATGCTGAAGCGCTAGGTGTAAGTGACATTAAAGTTACTGACAATCTCGGACTTGTCGCGTTAGTTAGTGCTGATGCTAACCTTTATCGCCGTGGGTTTGCTCGTCTACTGAGCCGCAATGCTAGACCGTTATTTAATGACGGAATGAGTCTTGTGACGTTAGTGCCACAAAGCCAAGTTAATTTACTGACTCAAAAAGTGCATCGTCGTTGTGCGGGTCCGCGGAAACGTATCGGTGTATTACTGCTCGGTGTGGGTAATATTGGCGAGGCTTGGGTTGAATTGTTTGCTAATGCTCAGGCTGCGTTAAATAAAGAGTTAGAAGCTAGCGTTGAACTGGTTGGTTTACTGAGTTCAAAAAAGGCCCTCATTAGCGATGACGGGATTGAACTTGATACTTGGAAGTCTGTATTTGAAAACGATGCTAAATCTTGGCAGTACGACAGCCTATTTGAAGAATTACATCAGCTTGAATGTGATGAAGTTATAGCGCTCGACATTAGTGCAAGTGCCGACTTGACCTTGCAATATCCAGAGTTTTTTGCTCGTGGTATTCATGTGGTAAGTGCTAATAAGTTAGCGGGATCCGGTCCATTGCCGTTTTATTTAGAGCTAAAGCAACAATTAGATAATCGCCGTTTATTTTGGCGCTATAACGCTAGTTGTGGTGCTGGCCTGCCAGTACAGCATGCGCTGAATGATTTGCATAATAGTGGCGACAGTATCGAAGCTGTTGGTGGTATTTTCTCTGGCACGCTTTGCTGGTTGTTTGAAAACTTTGATGCCAAAAAGCCATTCTCAGAGCTAGTACTTGAAGCCAAGGGCTTGGGGATCACTGAGCCCGATCCTCGCGATGATTTATCGGGCCGAGATATGCAGCGTAAGCTTCTTATCTTAGCGCGTGAAATTGGTTTTGAAATTGAGCTAGAAGATATTGAACTTAAATCGCTCGTGCCAGCGGCTTTGGCTGAACTGTCATTAGAACAGTTCTTAACACGCATTAATGAGCTTGATGACGATATGCTACAGCAGTTTGTGACTGCTGCAGAACAAGATAAAGTCCTTAGGTATGTGGCGTCTCTAGATAAAGTGGATGGTAAGTTGAAAGCGGGGGTAGGGATCCAGTGGGTTGATAATAGTCACCCATATGCCAACCTCACTCCTGGCGACAATGTATTTGTTATTCGCAGCGAGTTCTATCAAGAAAATCCGTTGATTATCAGGGGGCCAGGTGCAGGGCGGTTAGTGACTGCAGCTGCGGTGCAATCTGACCTCGCGCATATTTGCCGCGATCTGCTACAAGAATAATTTTCATGTTAATCAATAAAAAAGGACTCATTTGAGTCCTTTTTTATTGGCTTATTTATCGGAAAGGATTGTTTTAGGAAAAAAACTCATTTGCCTGCTTTTTAGGCTTGACTTCAATCTCAGTTTCTCTAGTATATGGACATATAGACGTCCAAACGTCTATCTAACAAAAATCTAATGCTGAAGTTGAGGAATGTAGAAATGGGTTTTCATCACGCACAACATGCTACGTCACTAAACCAGAGCTTATCTGAGCTAAATGGTGACATTAACGTTTCTTTTGAATTTTTCCCGCCTTCAACTCCAGAGATGGAAACTTTGCTTTGGAACTCGATTCGTCGCTTGGAGCCGCTTAACCCAAAGTTTGTCTCAGTTACTTACGGTGCTAACTCAGGAGTTCGTGATAGAACTCATAGCGTGATTGAGCGTATTCAAAACGAGACCAACTTATTAGCTGCGCCGCACCTTACATTGGTTGACGCAAGTGATGAAGAATTAAAAGAGTTAGCTAAGCATTACTGGAATAGCGGTATTCGTGACATAGTAGCATTACGCGGTGATTTACCGGATGGTAGCCCTAAGCCAACACGCTTTGCTAATGATCTTGTGCGCCTACTTCGCTCTGTTGCTGATTTTGATATTTCTGTGGCTGCTTACCCCGAGGTGCACCCTGATGCGAGCAATGCACAGGCAGACCTTATTCATCTGAAGAAAAAAATTGATGCGGGTGCTAATCGAGCCATTACTCAGTTTTTCTTTGATGTAGAGTCATACTTACGTTTTCGTGACCGTTGTGCGGCGGCAGGCATTGACGCAGAAATTGTACCGGGTATTTTACCTGTCACTAATTTCAATCAGACTAAGCGTTTTGCCGCTATGACTAACGTGTCTATTCCAAGCTGGTTACATCGTCAGTTTGAAGGGCTAGAAGATGACCCTACTACCCGTCAGATGGTCGGCGCCAACGTGGCTATTGATATGGTTAAAGTGTTGTCTCGTGAAGGCGTAAAAGATTTTCACTTCTATACCCTTAACCGCGCTGAACTTACGTATGCCATTTGTCATACATTAGGTGTACGCCCAGGCAAGTAATTTTATAGATAGTGTTCGTAATTAAAACCAACAGTTTTTTGAGCTGTTGGTTTTTTTATGCTTATTTGCCGTGCAAATAAAACTAAAGTCACGATATATAAAGTTTACATTTAGTTGAGCCTATAGTGACTAGTTGATACGGTTGTTTGTGTTGAGGTTTTTTGGGACAGAGTAGATTATGGATAATCAATTAAAATGTTTTATTATTTTTGTCACTGTAATAGGTCTTACAGCGTGCCAAGGAGTCAGGTTTAATACAAATTTGACACCTGATTACGTGGTGGATTCCTATGAAATCAGCAAGGTCATCGAATACTCCGCAGAAGAAGTGTATAACTATGACTCTCAGATGCTTGGAGATGTAAGCGCGTCATACTGCCAAACACTTAATAGTCCAGCGCCTTCTTATTCTAAAGTGGTTGGTGCTCTTAAGTATAAGGTGCAGCAACTTGGCGGTAATGGCGTTGTGATTATGGAGTGTTCAAAAGAGGACCCTTTCGCATCATGCAAGGCGAGACTTGAGTGCAGAGCACTGGCTTATGAAGTTAATTTCTCCTAAATTTATCTTATTCATGCTTATTTTTATGCTCAAGGTAATAGTGCTATCTCAAAAAGTGAGGTCAAACAATGAAACGCAAATTAATAATATTGGCTCTGCTGATATCTAGCGGGTCAACCTATGCCGCTATGCCGCCATCTGCAGTATTGTGTGGCAGTTGTCATGGTCCACAAGGCCAAGGTGTCGAGCCTCTAGGACCTAGACTCGCTGGCCTCAGCTCTGACTATATTGCTCAGCAAGTGAAGCTTTTTCAAACGGGTAAACGACAAAATGTCACCATGGCGCCAATGGCTATGACACTGCAAGGACCAGCAATCAAAGAAGTTGCAGACTACTTTTCCGCGCAGGATGTTCCTGTTGTTACGCCGCATTTAAGAGGTGAGAAGGTCAGTTATACGGATCCGACAGAGCAGTTGGTATATCAAGGTGACTGGGAACGAATGATCCCGGCTTGTGTGACTTGCCACGGTCCATCTGGTCTTGGTGTTGGTGATTTCCCTCGTTTAGCTGGTCAACAAGCGTCGTATATTAAAAACCAATTAATTGCCTGGCAACAAGGCACTAGAGGCGGTGATCAAGATGCTGTCATGGGCACTATTGCAGGCAAGTTGACCGCTGCTGAAATTGAAGCATTAGCACAGTACTTTTCGACTATAAAATAGGGAGCTAACCATGAAATTGACTCACATTAGTTTGCTGCTTATTGTTGCCAGTTTTACGTCTAAAGCTGAAACCTTGCCTGACAAACAAGCCGAGCTTGATGCCAGCGCGAAAAAAGAGGGGCAGACTTATTTGCAGCCTCGACCATTGAGCACTATTCCTGAGGGGGAATTTGGTGACAAAGTGCGTCGGGGATATCAATTGTTTGTTAACTCGCAGCAGATGCGAGATAAATACGTTGGCAATAATCTAAATTGTTCAAATTGCCATATGGATGCGGGCCGTAAAGCTAATGCTGCGCCATTATGGGCCGCCTATTTTGCCTACCCTGCGTATCGTAAGAAAAACGATAAAGTTAATAGTTATCAAGAGCGCCTTCAGGGCTGTTTTACCTATTCGATGAATGGTAAGCCGCCGGCGTCTGGTAGTGAAGAGCTCGTGGCTTTGTCTGCCTACTCTTATTGGCTGGGCATGAGTGGTTTAATGGACCAAGTCGGTGTTTCATCGCCCGTGCCAGCGCTTAGTGATGATGAGCTACTAAAAGGTGGTAAGCGTGATGACTTTGCTATGCCTGCGGCTGTGAAAGCGGCGATGACGCTAGAGCAGCGTGCTAAATTGCCGGGTAAAGCCTATCCTAAAATTCCTGAACCTGATCAAGCTTACTCACCTGAGCGTGGTAAAGAGGTTTATCAAGCTCATTGTCAGTCTTGCCATAATGTCGATGGTCAAGGTTATGAAACTGCGGGAGTCTATTCTTTACCACCATTATGGGGACCTCAAAGCTTTAACTGGGGGGCAGGCATGCATAGAGTGAATACTGCTGCTTATTTCATTTATGAGAATATGCCTTTTGGTAAGAGCATTCAGTTAACTAATCAACAAGCTTGGGATGTGGCGGCTTATATTAATTCGCAAGAACGCCCACAAGACCCGCGTTTTAAAGGTGATATAACTAAGCTTAAACAGCAATACCATCAACACCAAGGTTACTATGGTCAGAGTGTTGCTGGACAGGCTGTTCTCGGTAGTAAGGCTTATCCAAATAATCCTAATAAAGCACAGTAATCAATATTATTTGTTAGGGTGTATTTAAGGGCGCGTGATTACGCCCCTTTTTATTTTTTGATGACATTTTTAGTAAGAATAGTGATTGCTGCTGTGGGGAGAATGAAGTGCAACATACTCATAAAGCCAGTTGTTATTGTGGCGCTGTCCAATTAGCGTTGAGCTTACCCAAAGGCTTGGTTTAGTTACGTCGTTGTGATTGAACGATGTGCCGCAGAAGAGGTGCTGTGGTAGCCTTTGTATCACTTGAAGGTATTAAGTGTTAGAAAGGGGCGGATAAGCTTTCTCTCTACCAATTTAACACCTTAACGGCGAAGCATTGCTTTTGCCGAGCCTGCGAGATATATGCGCACCATCAGGGGCGTTCCAATACAGAACAGTTTGCGATAAACGTAGCGTGTATTGAGGGGGTAACCACCCCGCAGACCGTTAAGAATTTGAGGTTGTCAATGACGGATAAAACAAAGCTTTGCCCTTTATGCCAAGGATTTAATCTTTGTGGCGCGAGAGTCGGCAATAGCATTGAACAGTGCTGGTGCAGTAAACAAACATTTCCAGATAAGCGCTTATTAGCACAAGTTTTGGAAAGCGATAAATTGGCTAAATTGAACGGAACTACTTGTATTTGTGAGTCATGTCTAGTGTCGCTGCAGGCTGATATCACCGCGCAGCAGACTTTATATAAAAGAATCGACTAGCTCTCTAGACCAAGGCAGCTGATTCAGGCACTATCTGCGATCTTGTTATATCTTCAATGAGCCACCTACCATGGATACGCTTACTCAGCGTGCCGAGTTCAAACTCGGATTTATCTTTATTTCAGTTGCAGTACTTTTTTGGGGGCTATTACCCATCGCACTTAAACTATCGGGGATGTTTATCGATCCAGTTACCTTAACTTGGTTTCGATTTTTAGTCGCGTTAGTGGTGAGTTTTGCCATCCAATGCCTTAGTGGCAGCATTAAGCAGTTTAAAGACTTAGATAAAACGTCTTGGATTAAGTTGACCTTAGCAGGGATGTTTTTAATTTTTAACTATGTGTCTTTTGTTTATTCTTTGCAGTATTTAGCGCCCGGTTCTGCTCAGTTAAACTTTCAAACCGCGCCGTTCTTTTTAGCTTTCGGTGGCATGTTATTTTTTAAAGAAAAGCTTAATGCGATACAGCTAAGCTGCTTTGCGACGTTAGCGTTAGGTATGTTGATGTTCTTTCATCCTTATCTAGGCTTTTCTGCTGGGCCCTCAGATGTATGGAAAGGTGTGTTGATTGTTCAGTTTTCCGTTTTATCTTGGGCAAGTTACGCGCTAATCCAAAAATCGATGATTAAACGATTGTCTCCAAATAACATCCTGCTGTTCATCTATTTGTTTGGTATTTTTGCCATGGCACCTTTTAGCGATTTGAGTCAGTTTGCCTCAATGGATCAAAATGAGTGGGCTATTGCTATTTTTTGTGCGATTAATACCTTGATTGCGTATGGCTGCTTTGGTCAGTCAATGAAGTATTGGCCTACGGGACAGGTAAGTGCGATGTTGGCATTGACTCCAGTGATTAGCTTTACCTTAACTGCGATTGTGGTGAGCTTGGGTTGGTGGAGCGACTTAATCAAAGGGGCGATTATTGATCCGTTATCCTTTAGCGGAATTGTATTGATTATAGCGTCAGTAATTGTTGTGCAGTTATCGCCTATTTGGCAAAAGCATAGAGCGATGAAACAAGCTACTGTGATTTAGAGTTAGTGTGTTTGTATATATAAAAAAGGAGCCGTTAGGCTCCTTTTTTATAGTGAGTTACTCTAGACGAAACTGTAAGGTTTCTAGTCCCCAATCAGATAAAAGTACATCGCGGATCCTATCGCTATCTTGCTCGGTACTGCACCCCCAAGACTTAGCACATGTCATACCTTTAATTTTCGAGCCTGTACCGCTAGAGGTATCAGGAATTGATTTATTCAGTCGAGCAATCTCTGCATCAAAATACTCGGTGTATTGTGGTGCAGTAATGGTGATGGTTTCCATTTCATTGACTGGCGCAAGTGAGCCTGCACTAACCTTTGTCGCTTGTTGCTCATCGACTAGAGCATACAATATAGGTAGTGCGAGGTCTTCAGTATTCTCTGAAGCTTTGAGTTGATGGGCTAGTTGGATTGCTTGCTGGTTATTGAGGTTAAAAGCATTTGATAGCCATTTATCAGCTTGCGGAAGATTTTGAACGACAAAGCCGCCATTGAGATAGACTTTGCCTAATGCGAGTGATGCGGGAGAAAAATCTATCTTAGATGCTTTCTTAAGAAGTGAGATTCCTTTATCTATATCCTGAAAATCAGATTGTTGTAGATAGAGAATACCTGCTTTGTATTGTGCCGTTGTGACACCAAACTTAGCTGCCCGCCGAAACCATTTTAATGCCTGCTTAGTATTTTTTTCCGTACCGTAACCGGCGTAATAAAGTTCACCTAAGGTCGCCATTGCTTCAGAATGGCCACGTTTTGTGAGTATTTTATACGCTTTAAAGTATTCAACACATTGAGACTCCATACACGGTTCTAACGTTGTAGAAGCTGATGCAAAGGTTGGTAAAGTGCTTGTCACGACAATAGACAAGGCTAGCAATAAGTTTCTCATTTGAACTCCATATCAAATTGGCTCCGTAAACAGCATCGTTCGACATTAATCAATCACTTATGTGGGTCATATAGTGAGCGTCTAATGCTATTAATATTTTTTATCAGGAAAAGCTAATTAATGCAATTTGTACTTTTTCTGTAATATTTATCTCACCCAAGAGCTGACAAAGTGTCTGTGTTTCAATCGAGCATATGTATTGGTGTAGTCAACTAATCTTCCTAGTTATTGTACTAAGGATAAAAAATAGCTGCGATTTTTCCCCAATCACTAAATGAAAAGTCCCTTTGTTTTTGTTCATCATACTCGCCACTGCAACCCCACATGTCGGCACAAGTTCTGCCCGCAATTTTGCTGCCAGTGCCGCTAGAGGTATCGGGTATAGAGTTATTTAATCGTGCGAGCTGTGTATTGAAATAGGCCGTTATATCCGGTGCTGTAACTTCTATGGTTTCCATTTCACCGGTCGGGAATTTGGTGGTACTTGTGTCCGTTTTAATTAATGAGTTTTGATACATCTGAGTCAGTTGAGGAAGTTTACTTAGGCCATCAATTTCTATTAATTGTTGAATAAAGCCCTGAGTTCTAGGGTACCCCTCAGTGAAAGCTTGGCTTAAGTATTTGTCCGCCAGTTCATGATCGGCTTCTGCAATAGAGCTACCGTAATAGATTTTCCCAAGCATATAAGAGGCTGCTGGAAAGCCCTTTTTTGCAGACTTCTCTAGGTAGTTAATCCCTTTATCGACATCCAAATATTCCGGCTCTCTTAAATAGATCACAGCAGCTTTGTATTGTGAACTTGCACTGCCGAATTTCGCTGCTCGGCGAAACCACTTCAAAGCTAATTTTGTATTTTGTGCAGTTCCATAACCTGCAAAATAGAGCTCTGCCAACGTTGCCATTGCCTCTGAGTGTCCTCTGCGAGTATAGATTTTATAAGCATCAAAATATTCTTTACATTGTTTGGTTGCGCAAGGCTCTAATGAATTAGCTTGGCTTGATGGGGAGAGTAGTAATGTTAGTGATACTGCAATGAACATAGTGAGTAATGTTTTCATAAACCTTTCCTTGGTTAAATAACAATCATTACTATAAGGGGAATAAATTTAATCATCTATCAGCCAAAAGAACTACGTTTTAGGCTTTATCACTATTTTCCTGATATGTTAATAACAAAAAAGGAGCCACTAGGCTCCTTTTTAGGTTTTGTTATGGAACTGCAGTTCCTAACATTAAGACTTATTCAGCGTCTTTTGGACCTTTACGGTGCGGCTTTCTATCACCAGAAGGACGACGATCACTACGCTCACCACTTGCTGGGCGACGGTCGTTACGTGGTCGACGTGGTGGACGGCTATCGCCACCAGAAGTATTAGCAAAAGTTTCGCCAGCAGCTTCACGGATGTTTAGTGGACGGCCACAAACACGTACTTTCTTAAGGTGCTGTAGAACTTCTTTTGGCATGCCATCTGGCAAGTCAATTGCGGTTACTTGGTCGAATAACTGGATTTGACCAATGTAACGGCTGTCGATGTTTGCTTCGTTAGCGACTGCACCAACGATGTTACCTACACCAACGCCATTGTCACGACCTACATCGATGATGTAACGGCACATCTTAACGTCTGGATTATCCTTAAGAGAATCAGCAGCACCTAAGTTTGCAGGTGTTGGACGAGACTCACGACGTGGACGGTCGCTGCGATCACGTGGGCCACGGTCGTTGCGATCATTACGGTCACGAGAGTTACGGTCATCACGGCTATCACGTTGACGTTCGTTCATTGCAGGTAATTGCAGTGGACGATCTTTCTGAACTTGGTGCAGTAGTGCTGCAGCAAGCATATCAGTATCAACTTCTAGCTCTTGACAAAGAGTTGCCACAGCACCCTTCATGAACTCAAGATCTTGAGAAATGATTTCAGCAACTTGCTCGCCTAGACGAGAAAGACGGCGTTCAGTCACTGTCTCTGGACTTGGTACGTCCATTGGTGAAATGCGGCTCTTAGTTGCACGTTCAATAGTGCGTAGCATACGCATTTCACGGTGTGTAACGAAAAGAATCGCCATACCTGAACGACCAGCACGACCTGTACGGCCAATACGGTGAACATAAGCTTCAGTGTCATATGGGATATCGTAGTTAACTACGTGTCCAATACGCTCAACGTCAAGACCACGCGCCGCAACGTCAGTTGCGATGATGATGTCTAGTTGGCCACGCTTAAGTTGGTCAACTGCACGCTCACGCGCTTGCTGGTTCATATCACCGTGTAGTGGTGAAGACGCATAGCCACGAGCTTCTAACTTTTCAGCTAGTTCAACACAGCTGTTACGAGTACGAACGAAGATAATGATACCTTCAGTCTTCTCTACTTCTAGAACACGTACAAGTGCTTCTAGTTTGTTGTGCTGTGATACTTGAACAAAACGCTGCTCAATTGTTTCAACCGTTGTATGAGTCGCAGCGATGCTTACATGCTGTGGTTCATTTAGGTATTTGTTAGCAACACGCTTAATCTGCTCTGGCATCGTTGCAGAAAATAGTGCTAATTGGCGAGACTTAGGCGTGTGTTCTAGGATCCATTCGATATCATCGATGAAGCCCATTTTCAACATTTCATCAGCTTCGTCCAAAACCATAGCTTTAAGCGTATCAAGCTTAAGTGTGCCACGACGCATATGGTCCATAACACGGCCTGGAGTACCAACGATGATTTGAGGACCACGACGCAATGCATTTAACTGCTGGTGCATGCTTTGTCCGCCGTAAATTGGCAGAACGTGTAGACCTTTCATGAATTTTGCGTAGCTACCAAACGCTTCAGCAACTTGAACTGCAAGTTCACGTGTTGGCGCTAGTACTAGGATTTGTGGAGCATTGGTAGTTGGATCAATGCTGTTTAGTAGAGGTAGTGCAAAAGCACCAGTTTTACCTGTACCAGTTTGCGCTTGACCTAAAATATCTTTACCAGCCATTAGAGGCTCGATACTTGCTGCCTGAATTGGAGTTGGTTTTTCGTAACCTAACTCGTCAAGAGCACGCAACAAAGGCTCGGCAAGACCGAGTTCGCGGAAAGTTTTTTCATTGGATGACATGGGTTGTAGCCTTGTGGAATAGCAGAGCACAAAAGTATGTGCTTAAGTGTAATAGACAGAAAATCAACCCCGTGTCGACTTCCCGCACCGAAAACGTATCAGTAAGCCGACTAGTATAGCAGCTTACAATTGGTAATACCAATTAATCCTCAAAATTACTTGAGTTTTAAAGCAAATAGCAGGCCAATTAAGGGCTTACGATGTTAAAAAAGTAAGTCATTGTTCACGTTAGTGATAATTTTGTAGCAGTAAGCTGTCTATTTTTAGCAGTTGATAGGCTGATTCGCTAACTGCGGCAATAAAGTTGATATCTATTTTATCTACTGTATCTGTTTTTTGGTGATAGTCACGGTGAACGGGGACGCCAAAGTAAAGCCAGGCAATCCCTACCTTATGCATAGGGTAGTGATCGGAGGCGCGCAAAAAGTCGGTTGCAATGACTGAACCATCGAATGTTTTTGGCTGTTGGGTTCGAATACAAAGCTGGTTTTCTTGGGTAATTTGCTTGCGTATTGCGGCAAACTTCTTAAAACGTCTCGATCCTTCAATATAGATAGCTTTATGGCGATTAGGACGACCAATCATATCGAGATTTATGGCCAATTCAATCTGAGCAATCTGTGGTACTGTGCTGTTTATGCCTAATTGTTCAGCTAATGCATAGCCACCATAGAGGCCTGGTTCTTCGGCGTCGGTGGCGACAAATAGCAAGTTTACTTCACTGCTTTGCTTTGTTGCGCGCTCAGCTAATTGTAGTAAACCCGCCACACCCGATGCGTTGTCATCTGCGCCGGGGTAATAGCGTTTTCCTTGTCCGCCTAAATGGTCATAATGGGCAATGACAATACGCCATCGGTTGCTATCAGTAGTGCTTGGTACTACCCCAATCATATTGATCCCTAGTTTGTCGCTAAAGCCGCTACGATAATTAAATGGATGTTGATATTGGCCTTGCCAAGGCTGAATTCCTATTTGCTTAAAACGCTTTTCTAGATAGGATCGAGTTAATGCCGCTCCGGCTGTTCCGGTTTTGCGACCTGCCATTTCCGCTCTGGTTAGCTGACGTATATCGGCGTCGATACTTGTGGTATTCGCCCAAGTTAGCGTGGGGTGTTTATTGCAACTTGGGGAAGAAGCACATGAGGTCAGTATTATTGAGGTGGCTATCAATAGCAGTGTGCGCAGCATCCATTTTGCCCTTTGTCGTTAACTTAAATAGTTTTAACTTTTTTAAGTTAACGGGTTAGGACTGAAATGGCGACAATATTTTACTCACCTGCATGGTGTTTTTTGTGGTTTGAGGGAGATCGGTTGCTTTAACTTTATAAACCTTAACCCGAGAGAAAAGCCGGCGTTTAGCTCCTACTTTGATCAGAGACTGTTCTTTTAGGTTACCGACATCAACTCGAGCAACAGTGCCATTGGATAGCGCAATAGTGCTTGATTCGGCAGCACTACTTATCACTCGAGCTTTATGAATAGAACAATTGCCAATTAGCGGGTCGATGACGGCGGTGAGCAGTAGGCCAAGTGATAACACAAGGCCTAAACTTAATAAAATATTACTAAAATGCATTTTGTTTTTTAAACTCTAATTACTTGCCTAAAAGAGGTTTTAAAAAACGCGCTGTATGCGACTCAGTATGCTCTGCAACCTCTTCAGGCGTGCCTGCAACCAAAATTGTGCCGCCGCCAGAGCCACCCTCTGGACCAAGATCGATAATCCAGTCAGCAGTTTTAATTACATCAAGGTTATGCTCAATAACAACAATAGTGTTGCCGTGAGACTTAAGGCGGTGCAATACATCTAGCAGCAGCTGAATATCAGCAAAGTGTAGACCGGTTGTTGGCTCATCTAGAATATACAGTGTCTTACCCGTATCACGTTTAGAAAGCTCTTTAGCTAACTTCACTCGCTGCGCCTCACCACCAGATAAAGTGGTAGCACTTTGCCCTAAACGAATATAAGACAAACCTACATCCATTAAGGTTTGCAGTTTACGGGCAACGGCAGGAATAGCTTCAAAGAACGGACGTGCTTCTTCAACAGTCATCTGCAGCACTTCGTGAATGTTCTTGCCTTTAAAGCGTACATCTAAGGTTTCGCGGTTATATCGCTGACCTTTACAGCTGTCACAAGGTACATACACGTCGGGTAAGAAATGCATCTCAACCTTGATCAAACCATCGCCTTGGCAAGCCTCACAGCGACCACCTTTAACGTTGAATGAGAAGCGACCTGGCTGATAACCACGCGTACGTGATTCTTGTGTTGCTGCAAATAGCTCACGGATTGGCGTGAAAATACCTGTATAGGTAGCAGGGTTTGAGCGAGGTGTGCGGCCAATTGGGCTTTGGTCGATATCGACTACTTTATCGCAATGATCCATACCAACCACTTTCTTATAAGGCGAAGGCTCATCAACGGTCGCACCGTTAAGTTGCATATGTGCAATCTTATAGAAAGTATCGTTAATCAGTGTTGATTTACCTGATCCAGAAACACCTGTAATGCAAGTGAATAAGCCAACAGGAATTTGCAAATCAACATCTTGAAGATTGTTACCTGAAGCGCCAAATAGCTCGATTAGCTTAGTTGGATCATACTCAGTACGTTCAGTCTTGATATGAATTTGCTTTTCACCAGACAGGTACTGACCTGTGATGGACTCTTTGCAGTTAAGTAAGTCTTGCAGTGTACCTTCACCAATCACTTGGCCACCGTGCACGCCGGCACCTGGGCCGATATCAATCACGTGATCTGCCATGCGAATAGCATCTTCATCGTGCTCAACCACTATTACAGTGTTGCCTAAGTCGCGCAGGTGGATAAGAGTTTGCAGTAAGCGCTCGTTGTCACGTTGATGTAGACCTATTGATGGTTCATCTAGCACGTACATCACACCCACAAGGCCGGCACCAATTTGGCTGGCAAGACGAATACGTTGCGCTTCACCGCCTGATAACGTATCAGCTGAACGTGAAAGGCTTAAGTAATTTAAGCCAACGTTGACTAAGAAACCTAAGCGGTCGCGTACCTCTTTAAGGATTTTATCGGCAATTTGCGCGCGTTGACCGGTTAGCTCTAGTTTGTCGAAGTAATCCATGGCTTCGCCAATAGACCACTGAGTCAAAACAGGAAGATTGAGCTCTTCAATAAACACGTTACGTGCTTCTTCACGTAGGCGTGAACCGCCACAGCTTTGGCAAGACTGAGTATTAATAAACTTAGTCAGCTCATCACGTACTGCATTGGACTCAGTTTCGCGATAACGGCGGTCCATGTTGTTTAGAATGCCCTCGAATGGGTGATTTCTAACAACGACATCGCCACGGTCATTAATGTATTTAAAGGCGATGCTTTGTTTACCAGAGCCATAAAGTACGATTTTACGTACTTCATCGCTTAGCTGCTCAAATGGTTTTTCAATATCAAACTTGTAGTGGTCAGCAAGTGAAGTCAGCATTTGGAAGTAATAGAAATTACGTCTATCCCAACCACGAATGGCGCCACCGGCTAATGAAAGTTCAGTATTCGTAATGACTCGTTCAGGGTCAAAGAATTGCTGTACACCTAAACCATCACAGGTTTGGCAAGCGCCGGCAGGATTGTTAAACGAGAAAATGCGTGGCTCAAGTTCTGCCATTGAGTAGCCACAAACTGGGCAGGCAAAGTTAGCCGAAAATACTTGTTCTTCAGCTTTTGCTTTGCCTTCAGTTGGATCCATGCTGGCAATTTTGGCGATACCACCGGAAAGCTCTAACGCAGTTTCAAATGACTCTGCTAGGCGCTGCTTTATATCTCCACGCACTTTAAATCGGTCAACAACCACTTCAATGGTGTGCTTTACGTGTAGGTCTAGCTCTGGCGGATCGGTTAAGTCGCAGACCTCTCCGTCGATACGGGCGCGAATATAACCTTGTGCTGATAAGCTTTCTAATAGCTTAACGTGTTCGCCTTTGCGATTATTAACAACTGGAGCGAGCAGCATTTGACGGCTGTCTTCTGGCAGTTCAAGTACCTTATCGACCATCTGGCTTACGGTTTGCGCGGCTAAGGGCTCTCCATGAGTTGGACAGCGAGGTTCACCCACGCGGGCAAACAACAGACGTAAATAATCGTAGATTTCAGTAATGGTTCCCACGGTTGAACGCGGGTTATGAGATGTTGATTTTTGTTCGATAGAAATTGCAGGGCTCAAACCTTCAATATGATCAACATCTGGCTTTTCCATCAAACTCAAGAATTGACGCGCATAAGCAGATAAAGACTCAACATAACGTCGTTGGCCTTCTGCATATAACGTATCAAACGCTAGAGAAGATTTGCCTGAACCCGAAAGTCCCGTGATCACGATAAGTTTGTCGCGGGGAATGGTCAGGTTGATGTTTTTAAGATTGTGGGTACGAGCACCACGTACTTCAATATTTTCCATCTAGCGTTCAGATCTCAAAGCCGAAAAAAGTGGTTAAGTATCTCACAAATTTGGCTATGTAAATAGCCAAGACTGGCTAACAATTGTAGGAGAGAACTAAGATTTTGCCACGTTAACTGCGGTAATCCCCTTGATATCGGGGCTTTGAGAACCAGTCACTTAAAACATGGTTCAAGTATACATCTTCAGTTTTTACTTTTGGGCTATGAAAAACTTCGTGATAAACTCCGCGGCCTATTTCAAGTTCACAGATCAGGGCGGGGGCATGGCCAACCAAGGACTTTCCAAGACTGAGAAAAAAGTCGCATTTTCTTTAGCCAGTGTATTTGGCTTGCGCATGATGGGCTTGTTTATGATCATGCCTGTGTTTGCACTATACGGCCAACACCTCGAAGGTTTTTCACCTTTGTGGGTTGGTATTGCTATTGGCGCGTATGGTTTAACGCAAGCGGTTCTTCAAATCCCAATGGGGATTTTATCTGACAAATTTGGCCGTAAGCCTATCATCTTAGCCGGATTATTAATCTTTGCATTAGGTAGTTTAGTTGCCGCTAATGCTGAAACTATTTATGGCGTAGTCGCTGGCCGTGCTTTACAAGGTATGGGGGCGATTGCCGCTGCTGTGCTAGCACTTGCTGCAGACTTAACCCGTGATGAACAACGCACTAAAGTGATGGCGATTATCGGTATGTGTATCGGTTTTTCATTTGCCTTATCACTGCTAGTAGGTCCCATTGTAGCGCAGCACCTCGGATTGTCTGGACTGTTTTTTATGACGGCAGGCCTTGCTTTGCTAGGCATGATAATTGTGCAAGTCTTAGTGCCTAACCCAATATCGCAAGCACCAAAAGGTGATACCGTCGCTGCGCCAGAAAAGCTTAAGCGCATGTTAATGGATCCACAGTTATTTAGACTTGATGCGGGTATTTTCATCCTGCACTTAGTCTTGACTGCAGTTTTTGTCGCCTTGCCGCTGGATTTAGTCGATGCCGGTCTTGCTAAAGAAGAGCACTGGATGCTGTATTTTCCGGCCTTTATGGGCGCGTTCTTTTTAATGGTGCCACTGATTATTATTGGGGTTAAGCGCAATAATACTAAAGGTATGTTTCAAGTTGCTTTGCTGATTATGATGGCCGCCCTTGGTTCAATGGCGATGTTTGCCGATAACCTGGTGGTTTTGAGCATTGCTGTAGTGCTGTTTTTTACCGGATTTAATTACCTAGAAGCTTCGTTACCAAGTTTGATCGCCAAGTTCTGTCCCGTTGGTGATAAAGGCTCGGCAATGGGTGTTTATTCTACCAGCCAATTTTTAGGTGCCTTTTGTGGTGGTTTATTAGGTGGTGGTGCCTATGAATTACTGGGGGCATCTGGGGTTTTTGCCGTTGCTTTAGGCTTGATGGTTATTTGGTTTTTATTGACCTTTGGTATGAAAAATCCAGTGCTTTTGAAGAGTTACACATTAGAGGCGAATGTTACCGATAAACAGAGCGCAGTGACCATGGCAACTGAGTTGTCGGCATTAGCAGGTGTGTCTGAGGCGATAGTTGTACTTGAGGAAAAGGTCGCTTATTTAAAAGTAGATGACCATTTCGATTTGAGAGAAGCCAGAGCTGTGTTACGCTCTGTCGATTAGTGAAAATTTAATATACGTTCCAGGAGATTTCAATGGCTAGTCGTGGTGTCAATAAAGTAATTTTGGTCGGTAATTTAGGACAAGATCCTGAAGTACGTTACATGCCTAATGGCAATGCCGTAGCCAACATTACCGTGGCGACAAGTGAGTCTTGGAAAGACCAGCAAGGTCAACAGCAAGAGCGTACTGAATGGCACCGTGTTGTGATGTTCGGCAAACTAGCTGAAATCACTGGTGAGTATTTACGTAAAGGCTCTCAAGTTTACCTAGAAGGCAAACTACAGACTCGTAAATGGAAAGACCAAAGTGGTCAAGATCGTTACAGCACTGAAGTGGTTGTCGATCAAAGTGGTAGCATGCAAATGCTAGGTAGCCGTAACCAGAATGCGGGTGCTCCATCGCAAGGTGGCAACCAGAACTATGGTGGTCAGCAACAGCAACAAGGCGGTGGCTACGGCTCACAGCAACAACAGCAACCACAACAAAACAGCTATCAGCCGAAGCCACAAGCTCCAGCTCAACAAAGTGGTTATCAGCAGCAGTCACAACCGCAGCAGCAAGCACCTCAACAAGGTGGTTATGCGCCTAAGTCACAAGCTGCTCCAGCTCCGCAGCAAGCGCCACAACAGCGCCCAGCTCCGCAGCCACAGCAGAACTTCACTCCTGACTTGGATGATGGCTGGGACGACGATATCCCGTTCTAGATCCATTGAGCCGTAAATGGTAATAGGATTTAACTGAACATGAAAGCCCAGCTAATTAGCTGGGCTTTTTTATACCTGTATTTCAATAAAAGCAGTCAAAGCGCTAATTTATTGTGAACATAATTATACCCAAAAGTATTACGCCTTTTTTCCATGTTTGATTGTTTGGGCTTAAACCTCTTTGCTCATTCGTCAAAACTAATCCGATAGCTGTTAGGGTAGAAAGTCGAGAAATGTTGAGGCCTTGGTTAGTACTGGCTATCTAACATTTAGACTAGAAATCTACTCTAGGGTTGTATTGGATATGCGCGCAAGAATTTCAATATTGTTACTGGTTTTTTGCTGCTCTCTGCCTATTAGTGCGCAAGATGCTGATATTGAAATTAGTGGTTTAGTTATTGATAGAACCCTCACCCGTTTTGGTAAAGATTTCAGTTTTTACTATTCAAGCTATTGGCGTGATTTACCGTTTACACAAGGGTTTAACGTGACCTTATATGAAACTGTATTTCCTCAAGCTGGCACCTTGCTTACGCTTGAAGTTAATGGCATTACGATTTACAAGACTCACTTTGGGCGTAGAGCTAGCCCGATAAAAGAAAGAGCAGAGCAAGCGATTTTACTCACTATTGATCACTTAGCACGTGTTAGGGCGAATGCCATTACTGGTGAGTTAGCCGATAGTTCTGACGGATATTAGGATAACTACAATGAATAACAGGATGTTAATTGTTGCTGGGCTACTCTTTGCTGGATCTAGCCATGCAACCGAACTGGTTTACACCCCTATTAACCCCAGTTTTGGCGGTTCAGCGCTAAATGGCTCTTATTTGCTAAATAAAGCTAATGCTCAAAACGACCATACTGCTAGTTCTGAAGAGAAAGATTTTGTTAGCCGCTTTAAAGAGTCGCTAGAGCGAAACATTATGAACACGATTACACGTGGCGTGGCGAGTGGAGAGATCACCGACGGCACTTATGATACTGGGGATTTTAGAATTGAAGTCGCATCCATTGGTGGTGGAGTAATGTTGACCATTACTAACCTATTGACCGGTGAAGTGACTGTTATCGAAATGCCGACATATGGGGGCTAACCGATGAAATATATTCTCACTATTATGACCGTTATCGGCTTGTCGGCTTGTAGTCTAATTCCTAAGCCAGAGCTAAATATTAGCCAAGCAAAACTTAATCCCACTAGCGAAACCATGCAGGCGTTAATGGCGAAACCTGGACCTAAATATCCAATCCCAGTCGCCGTGTACTCGTTTAGAGATCAAACAGGCCAGTACAAACCCCAACAGAATGTAAGCTCTTTTTCTACAGCCGTCACCCAAGGCGCGACTTCGATGCTAGTGCAAACCTTACTCGATTCTAAATGGTTTACACCGGTAGAAAGGGAGGGACTACAAAACTTACTGACGGAGCGCAAGATTACTAAGAAGCAGCCAGCAAAAACCAGTAAAGAAGAAGTACCGCAACTAACCAATGCTCGCCTGCTTTTAGAGGGCGGAATTATTAGCTATGAAACTAACATTAGCACAGGCGGAGCAGGTGTTGAGTATTACGGGATCGGTGCCTCAGAGCTGTACCGTGAAGACCAAGTCACTATCTATTTACGCGCCGTTGATGTGCATACAGGGAAAGTGATGATGTCGGTATCAACAACTAAGCGAGTTTTTTCCCAAGAGATGCGTGCTGGACTAATTCGATTCACTAGTTTGAATCGGTTAGCTGAGGCTGAAGTCGGGTTTACCACCAACGAACCCGTGCAGTTTTGCGTATTGCAAGCCATTGAGTTAGCTGTATCTGAACTGGTTGATAAAGGCGTTGCCATGGGATATTGGTCACCAGCTTAAGTTAGTATTATCGTTATCTGCACCATGAGAAGGGCGGGTTCCACCCTTCTTTTTTACTACCAATAAGTTTTATTTTGTATTCATTATCCAGTCCTTTCTACCGAGTATTAATTTATTTGCGGATAAATTGGTTGTGAAGGTCGCTTTATGTAGCTATTCACTTCGCAATGTTATATTAATGTTGCAAGCTTATTGCCGTTTTACAGTCATAGATACTAAGGAAGAGTGTCTTTATGTCTATCTCTGTTTGTCTCGGTCAAATTCATGGAGAGAATTCAATGAGTAAAATCGATGAGTTAGTGTTTATTCATCAGGTTGCATCACCTTGTCATTTAGCTATTTTGGCTGAATCAATAGGGCTAAAAACCCGAGTGATCAAGAAGCCATCAGATTTGGTTATGGCCAAAGAGTGTAATCGCTTTTATTTGGTTGCCCAGAAAGGCACTGCACTTGATAGTAAAGGGATCCCCTTAGTTGCGGCGCGGCTAGTTTCACAGTTTCCAATCGCTCTATATCAAGTTGAGCGGGGTACGCTAGACCCCAAAGCTGCAATGCTACTTGGTATAAAAGGCTTATTGTACGCAGATCAGGGCATGGACTTGCTATTAAATGGTTTGCGTAAAATGGTAGCCAATGAACTTTGGTATGACAGATTATTACTGAGCGAGATGTTTAATCATTTGGTCAAGCGGTTAGATAGTGGCGGTGAGGCATTACAAGATACGGTTGTGATGTTGCAAATGCTAACGGGGCGAGAAAGAACGATTATTCAATTGGTTTCAAGCGGTGCGCGTAATAAAGAAATTGCCCATCAGCTTTGCATTAGTGAACATACAGTAAAGGCGCATATATCTTCTATTTTTAGAAAAACCCAATCTCGTAACCGAGTTGAACTATTGCGTTGGGCGCAGACGTACCAAAGTCAGTTTGAGTTGTGTTCCTAGAGCTTTAGCTCTTCAGCTAAGATTGGAGAGTTAATAAAACTAGCGCATCAGATAAGTAAAAAGAAAGGGAGCTTAAGCTCCCTTTTTTGGTAGTGACTCTTTGAGTTAACTCTTAATTTTGCATCACTGTAGCGGTATTGAAATCACCGGTTTGAGTAACGCTAATAACATTACCAGAGCCTGATTGTGAACCCATAACTAAGTTATCGTTGCCTGTTTGCGCGATGTTTAGGCTGTTATCTACACCGTTGACTTCAAAGGCTTCAACACTTTCACCACCTACCCAGTTTCCGTTACCTGTTTGAGCGATAGTAGCGATATTCTCGTCGCCGACAATAATCAGGTCGATAAGGTTAAGATCACCCTCTTGAGTCATTTCTACTTCAGTATTATCGAAACCAACAACCGAAACTAACGCTTCGTTTTGATCGCCATCTTGCTCAATATCAACGTCATTACCGAAACCAAGTACATCAGCGTAACCGAAGTTTTCATTACCTTCTTGCGCAATTTCGATGCCGTTATCATCTAATTCTGTGAAAGCGACGGCTTGGTTGTCATCACCGTCAGACATGATTGAAACATCATTATCGTCACCATATTGACCTATGGTAGCAAAGTTGCCAGTTCCTTCTTGGTCTAGAACTAGACTATTTTCGTCACCAAAAACTTGGAATTCCGCACCATTATTATCGCCATCTTGTTCGATACGAATCATGTTGTCGCTACCTTGAATTTCAGCGATCAGTGTATCGCCGATAGTATTAGATAACCCATCTTGTTCTATTTCGATGTCGTTATCATCACCAGTCGCAAGCGCTAAATAAGCGGTGTTACTTGTGCCAACTTGTTCGATTTCAATTTCATTGTCTGAGCCAGTAAGCTCATAGACAAAACCTGTGTTGTCGTCACCTTCTTGGGATACGATGAAGTTGTTGTTGTCGCCTGCAACACCTTTAACCGCACCTAGGTTGTCATTACCTTCTTGATAAACTTCAACATCATTGTTATTACCCATGTTAGGTGTGATGTCCAATGACACAAAACCTGCCACGTTGTTATCACCATACTGAGTAATATCACCGTCATTAGCATCACCTTCTACACGGAAAGTGGCAAAGTTACCGTTGCCGTCTTGCTCAACGTAGCTCGTGTTTTCGTCACCGATTAACTCAACGACTGCACCGTTCTGCTCACCTGCTTGCATTACTGTTGCTTCGTTGCCGTCACCAGAGAGATCGATATCAGTTTCATTAAAGAATCCGCTTTGGTTTACAGTAATTGAATTGTCATTACCTGTAATGTCTGCATTGGCTATATGCCAGTCTTCAGTTTGGTCTATATCAATTGTATTTCCTTCGCCAGCAGAGTTTACGTAAGCCTCTTGCCACACACCATCTTGAGTCACGTTTGTTTCTTGCGCATCGCCAGTTTGTTCAACCTTAGCTACGTTTAGATCTCCTGTTTGACGAACTGTCGCATCTTGGCCTACAACGGCTCCTGAAGCTGCTGTCGTTTGAGTGATTTCTGCAGTATTACTTGAATCTGCTAAAGCGCTACTGCTAATGCCTAGGCTTGCTGTAATCGCCAGCGCAATCATTGTTTTAGTTGTTTGTGATCTCATATGACTCTCCCTGTTTAATATTGAGTAATTGTCATTGCAGCACCATCTGCAATTTGTTCAATTGAAAAACTGGCACTTCCCAGTTGATTAATTTGTACTAAATTGTCATCGCCAATCTGGGTAATAAAAGCTTGGTTATTTGCACCAGACTGTAAGAGTTCTACTTCATTGTCTTGGCCAAGTTGGATGATTTCAGCTTGGTTATTACTGCCTATTTGAAGTAATTCGGTGATATTGCCTTCACCCATCTGACTTAGCGTCGCTTGGTTTAACACACCGGCCTGCACAAGGTTAATGACATTGCTACGGCCTGAACTCTCGAGAAGTGTTTGTAGTGTTATGGGTAACTCATTGCTCTCGAACTCAGATTCAGCAGCAAAACTGCCGACTGAATAAAGGACAAGGGCGGTGATGATCCCCAAGGTTTTGAAAACGGACACTTAACGCTCCTTTTTTCATCGTTGCAAAGTAAACCTAAGCCACTTTGCTGCTTGCTGGTGAGCGGGTTTGCACAACGTTACTCGCCAGATAAGTTCCTCAAGTTACCTTGCTACTTTTTTGTCGCAATCAGAAAAAGGTCTACTTATTAGCGCGGTTAGTAAATGTTCTACCTTAACTACAGCTGTATCTTACTTGCTGAAAATAAAGCTGTTTAAGCTTTACATTATGCTTTTAACGTCAAAAGCCTAATGCCATGGGATTAGTAGTTTAGTGCTAAATGAATTAAGCCATCTTTCAAATCGACACTCTCTGTGGCAACAATTCTAACGGTTACAAATACCGGGTTATTACTGCACGTTTTTATCAGTCAGTTTTGTGGCTACGCATAGCGTGTTTGTTTTTTGCAGTACCGGTTCGGGGATACTTAAAGGATTAAAAGGGACTAGTTTATGTTTAAAAAATTAACACCGTTAGCAGCAGCGATCGCAGGAGTGATTGCTGTTTCGTCTACGCCAGTGCAGGCAAAAACGCCAACGCAACATGAATATATTAAAGACTCGTTAATCGTTGTTTATAAAGACAATGCGACTAAGAGCGAGCGAGAATCTGCCCAACGTTTGGTACGTGCCTCAATGAGAGATATGGATGCTAATGGCATCGATGACCGTTTTGCTAATTTGCTTGATGGCAAGCTGGCAAAGTTAACGCTTCGTGCAGGCTCTAATGTTGGTGAGGCGATTAAAATCATTAGCCGTCATCCAGCAGTAAAGTACGCAGAACCTAACTATGTGATTAAAGCGATTGGTACACCTGATGACCCTGATTTTGTTTCGCTTTGGGGTTTAAACAATACAGGGCAAGACGGCGGTACAGCTGATGCTGATATCGATGCAGTGGAAGCTTGGGATGTAACAACGGGTGATAGTTCAGTTGTGATTGGTGTCATCGATACCGGTGTCGATTATAACCACCCTGATCTACAAGCTAATATGTGGACCAACCCAAATGAAATCCCTGGTAACGGTATTGATGATGATGGCAACGGGGTCGTGGATGATATCCATGGTTTCAATGCTAACAATAATAGCGGTGACCCAATGGATGGCAATGGTCACGGTACCCATGTAGCGGGTACTATCGGTGCATCAGGTAACAATGGCGTCGGTGTTGTTGGTGTTAACTGGGATGTCAGTATTGTCGGTTGTCAGTTCTTAGATGCAAGCGGTTCAGGTTCAACTGAAGGGGCGATAGCTTGTATTGATTACATGACTGACTTAAAAGTGAACCATGGCGTTGATATTAAAGCGACAAACAACTCTTGGGGAGGCGGTGGATTTAGCCAAGCGTTAAAAGATGCAATTGAGTCAGGCGGTGATGCTGGGATCTTATTTGTTGCGGCGGCTGGTAACGGAGCTTACGACAATGATGCTAGTGCAAGTTATCCTGCAAGTTATGACTCTGATGCTGTAATGGCTATTGCTAGTACAGATCGTAACGATGCAATGTCTAGCTTCTCTCAATGGGGCTTAACTAGTGTTGATATGGGCGCGCCTGGTTCAGCTATCTTATCAACTACGCCGGGCAACACTTATTCAACTTTCTCAGGTACTTCAATGGCAACGCCACATGTTGCAGGTGCAGCAGCATTGGTGTGGTCAATTAACCCAGATCTGTCTGCAACAGCAATGAAGCAGCTATTAATGGATTCTGGTGATGTTAATGCAGACCTAACGGGTAAGACGGTTGCAGGTACTCGACTCAATGTCGCCAATGCACTTGATCTTGCGGATCCTGATCCTGGGTACCGCTTTAGCGTTACGCCCGCCTCGCAAACTATCGAAGCCGGTAGTTCAACGAGTTACGATTATAGCGTAGGCAGTGTTGCTGGTTGGGATGGTACAGTCGCACTTTCAGTTGTAGTCTCGCCAGCGCTTGCAGGTGTGACGCTATCTAGTAATAGTGTAATGGCTGACGATACCTTTATGGTAAATGTTGTTACAGATGCGAGCACTCCTTGGGGAGATTACACCATTACCGTTACTGGTGATGATGGAAGTACTGTTAAAGAGAAGTCGGTTTCATTGACTGTGTTGCCTGAAGGTCTACAGGATTTCACGTACTCAAATACTGATTCTGCAGCTATTCCAGATAATGACCCTGCAGGTATTGTAAGCACGATAGTTGTTGCTGATGATGTGCAAGTGTTTGGAGTTGATGCCAATGTGGATATCTCACACACTTGGATTGGTGATTTAGTGGTAACACTGACTTCGCCAGCGGGTACTGAAGTGGTATTACATAACCGTGAAGGTGGCAGTGCAGATGATATTGTTAAGAACTGGGATCTAAGTGCATTTAATGGCGAAATCGCGACAGGTACTTGGAGCTTGTTCGTTAATGATAACGTTGGTGCCGATACAGGAACGCTTAACAGTTGGGGTATAGTGATTTCTGGTGTTGGAGAAGCAGCACCTGCAGCCCCAATTGCAGGCTTTAGTTATGCAGTAGACGGTCTAAATGTTGCCTTCACTAATTCAAGCAGTGACGTCAATGACGATATCGTTAGTTACAGCTGGGATCTTGGTGATGGCAATGTATCGACAGATATGAGCCCAGCACATACTTACGCAACAGCAGGAACTTATACTGTTTCTATGATGGTTACAGATGCTGAGGGTAATAGCGATAGCGCAATGATGGATGTTGAAGTATTTGAACATACCATTACAGCGGGTGTAGTGCGCGCTAAATTATCTCGTCGTGGTAGTGCGCTTGTTGACCTAACATGGGATGGTGCTGCGGGTGATGATGTCGTGGTTTACCGTGACGGCGTCGCAGTTGCAACGACAAGCAATGATGGCCGTTATCGTGACCGTTTCTCTGGTGCGTCATCATCAGTTGAATATAAGATTTGTGAAGCATCATCTAGCCTTTGTTCTGATCCAATGACGGTGAACTTCTAACTCTATAAATGTAGCTAATCAATAAGCGGCCTTAGGGCCGCTTTTTTTACTTTTATAACAGCGATAACACTGCAATTGAGTGTTAGTTAGTTTTTGAAATGATATTTTGGGCATAGAAATAATACAGTTTAAACCTGCGGATATATTACTCTAATCACCGCATCTAAATTGTTAGCCAATATTGGTTTTGTTTTCACGACTAAAAAGCCTAAACCTCTCTT
The DNA here is from genome assembly GCF_041471165.1 of Shewanella sp. 10N.261.52.F9. Classification (NCBI taxonomy): domain Bacteria; kingdom Pseudomonadati; phylum Pseudomonadota; class Gammaproteobacteria; order Alteromonadales; family Shewanellaceae; genus Shewanella; species Shewanella sp. 10N.261.52.F9. The sequence goes on along the minus strand of NZ_JBFRNX010000013.1, from coordinate 394,958 downwards.
TTTACGGTATTACGTTTTGTGCCATTCTCTCTGCTGAATGTTGAAATTTTATTCATTGCCTAAGCGACTGACATACGCTTGTCATATTGCACTAACACTATAGTGATAGTACTTTTTCGATAGAAATTTTGCTTGTTGTCTTTCATTGGTACTTGTTACCTAAACGGTTGATGTTGTGAGCTTTGTTAACTATTGCAGTGATTTTTTGCATTTATTGATAACGAAAAACTTGAATAACCGCTGCTTTGAACTAAATTCGATAAGAGCTGAATAATTTATGTGATTTATTTCAACTTTGAGAGGCATATTTCGCATTTTCAACTATTGATATTCGGCAAGAATCTGTAAAAATACCGCTTCTGTCCCTGATGAAAAAATATAGGGAAAACGGAGGTAAATGTTAGCGCAAATTACCTCTTATTTAGTTTGTATGTGTTGATTTAAGGGCATTAACATATATGTATAAGACGACAAAAAAAACAGTTTGGTACGGTGAGCTAAGAACAGCTCGTGGTAATACCATTCTAATTCATGATAAACAGTTTCCAGATGCTTCTGCAGGGCGTGTTTACTTCTATAACGCAACTCGCGAAGCAATCATCGAGTATGCAGAGGATATCGTTAAGCCTAATCTGCATGAACTTGATGATCAAGCCATTGCAGAAGTTGAGAAAAACTTCGGTGCAGCTTGGTTTGCCGCAAGAGAAGAGTTTATGGCTAAGCATCAGGGCTGGGTTGAAGCAAATAACCCAAAAAGTGCGGCAGCGCCAAAAAAGGCCAAAGCAGCACCTGCTGAAGATGACGATGAACCAGAGTTAGCATCTGCCGATGGCGATGACTACGATGACGATTGGTCAGACGATTACGACGATTAGTTTAATAAAAAACAGCGCCTACTAGGCGCTGTTTTTTTATCCGTATATTTTACTGCTCAGATTAATCACATTCAAACTGATAACGACTAATGTGGTGGTAGAGCTCACCCGGGGCTATTAATGAGTTGCCTGCAATGCTAGGTTGATTCGGCGCATCGGGTATTTGCTGAGGCTCCATGCACACACCTTGGTATTGTTGCAACACCTGCTGATTTTTACCTACCGTCCCCTGTAAGTGGTTAGCACCATATACTTGCACACCGGGCTGATTAGTATATAAGGTCAAACTACGTCCGCTTAATGGAGAGCTTAGCTTGCCAAATCGTTGTAACTTTGATTCTGTTTTTGGTAGTAAGTAGCAGTGATCAATACCAGATGTTGTCGTAAACTCTTCTTGACCAATTAGTGATAGTAAGTTGGTCGGTAATGATAGATCTAGACTGCTAGCGAAAGTATCGCAAATACTAACGGGGATCCCGCTATCATCCGTAGCCAGGTATTGCTTCGCATCAACCTGTAGCTGATGCTCAAGAGTTGAGTCGCTGGCATCAAGATTAAAATAACTGTGCTGTGAAATGCTGATTGGGCAAGCTTTATCTGAGCTGGCTAAAATCTCAACATAAAGGTTATTACCTACTAAGCGGTAATCTAACTGCACATTACAATTACCAGGGAAGCCCATGTCACCATCAGGGCTCTTTAGACTAAGACGCACGCCATCGGGTAGGGTTCCAAGCTGCCAAACTTTTCGATGAAACCCCTCTATGCCACCATGCAAGCAATTACCTGCTTGATTAACATTAAGCTGAAAATGATTGGGCTCAACCGTAAACTGACCTTTAGCTACCCGGTTTGCGAACCGCCCTGTAACAGAGCCTAAATAGGCATCTTGAGCTAAGTAGTCGCTGGCATTATCACAGCCTAATACTAAGTTTGCACGTTCGCCATCTCGGTCGGGGGCCCATAAAGAGCGAATAATTCCGCCTAGACTTAATACCTCAACCGCAATTGTGCCATTATCCATAAGCACTCGTTCAATTTGTCCACCGCGTGGGTCATCCCAGGCTTCGAGAGGGCGAATACGTACCATGTTTAGTCCTATTAAACGTAATTTAATTATCGATGCGTCGGGCACCGTCGCTAGCTGAGCACAGGTATATATTGGCTTCTAGCCCCGTTTTGTTTGCATACTTCTGTTCAATGGTAGCGACAACTGCGTCGGTGAGTTCGTGGTCGACCAGCGCGACAACGCAGCCGCCGAAGCCGCCACCTGTCATACGCACACCACCACGATCACCAATAACTTCCGATACTATCTCAACAAGATAGTCGATTTCAGTGGTAGTGATCTCAAAGTCGTCACGCATTGAATTATGTGATTCGGCCATTAATAGGCTGAGCTTGGCAATATCATTAGACTCCAATGCCCATGCGGCATTTTGGGTACGTCTATTTTCGGTAATGACATGCCTAGCCCGCTTATAACAAGCATCACTGAGTTCTGATTTGCCGGCTTCGAGTGTCGCTAAAGTTAAATCTCGCAGTGATTCAAGCCCAAAGTGTTCGGCGGCTTGTTCGCATTGTTCGCGGCGAAGGTTATATTCAGATTCTACCAAACCACGCTGTACATTTGAGTTGATTATAATAAGGCTCAGACTGTCCGGTATATTCACCGCTTCACTGTCTAGATCTAGACAATCAATTAATAGGGCATGGTCTTTTTCGCCAAGAGCACTGATCATTTGATCCATAATGCCGCAGGCGCAGCCGACAAATTGGTTTTCACCACGTTGTGCAAGTTGTGCAATAGCAAGCGGAGACAGTTTTATTTGGCTACAGTCATTCACGGCGGTCCCAAAGGCCACTTCAAGTGCTGCTGATGATGATAAACCAGCGCCCATTGGTACATTACTAACAACTGCAATGTCGAGCCCTTTAGGGGCTAAGCCTGATGTGGCCATTGCTGCAGTAAAGCCTTTTAAATAGTTTGACCAGTGATTTGCAACGGGGTTGCCTTCTTCACCAAAAGTCCATTCTTCAATTTCGCCTGGATAGGCATCAGACACTGCGCGAAAACGTAGATCGTCACGGCGTTTTACAACAATTGCTGTATGGAAGTTGATGGCCGCAGGCAAAACAAAACCATCGTTATAGTCGGTATGTTCACCTATAAGGTTAACGCGTCCAGGGGCACAATAAAGCTCATCTGCTTGGGTGCCGAAAGTTTGCACAAACAATTTGTTTGCTCGCTGAGAGGGGTTGGACATAATTTAAATTCCGAATGTTAAAATTTGCGTTCAGTACAAAAACATTGCTGTAAACTGATTGGTTTAGCTGCGGTTTGATTCTGACGACCAAATTAATAACAGCGGTACACCTAAACTTGCTTGAATAAGTCCACGGTAGAAAAGTGGCTCAGAGCGCTAAGCGCTTTAAGCATTTCCCTGTGTCATATCTTTTTTGTGCTAAATATCCATCTATTGTTTTATATCATGACTTTGTAACTTGTGTAACTGAGTTTTTCAGCTCATAACTATTTGGCACTAATGCTAAAGCTTTAACCTAAGGTGTCAGTTGATACCTTAGGTTAAAGTTCGCAATCAAACATGCCTTAATAAGGAGCTTAGTCACTGATTAGCTGACCGCTTGCTGTTTGTGGACCAAAAACAAGCTTGCTCAGTGCTAGGGTGACTAAAATTGTTGCTGCAAGAGTAATGGCCATCATGTGAATAAAGTGCAGCGGACTCCAAACAAAGGTAAATACTGCATAGACGACCACGCCAAATACTAGCCCTATTTTAATTGCTTTAGCATTTACATCTTTAAAAGCGAGGGCGCAGATAAATGCCGCGAGTACAGGCATTGAATAGAGACCATTTAACTGTTGCAGCAGCGATATAATGCTGCTTGATTGGGCAAATATAGGTACCAAGCATAATGAAATCAGCGTAAAGAGCAATGCGACTCGGGTACCTATTTTTCGTACATCGGCGTTAGAATTGACATAGTTTTGGTGGATATCGCAAGTATAAAGGGCTGCTGCAGAATTTAAGCATGAGTTAAATGAGCTCAATACCGCACCGGCCATAACGGCTGCAAATGCGCCTGACATCCAACTTGGTAAAATATCGCCAACGAGCTTGCCGTAAGCCACATCGCCGACATCTCCGTAGAGCTTGAAGGCTACAAGGCCTGGAAGAACAACAATGATTGGAATAATGAGCTTCATGACAACCGCTGCATAAAGACCTTTTTGCGCTTCTTTTACAGACTTTGCTGCTAAAGCTCTTTGGGTGATCACCATGTTGGTACCCCAATAGAATATTTGGATAAAGATCATCCCTGTTAATAGGGTGTGCCATGGGATGTCTGATTGAGTATCACCAACAAGTGTGATGCGCTCGATTGGGATCCCTGTCAGGTCCCAGTTCACCGCATTGAGTGCCAAATATGAGACTATAACTCCCATTACGAGTAGGCCTACTCCATTTAGACTGTCTGAAATTGCAATGGCTCTTAGGCCGCCAAAGATGGCATAAACGGCGCCCACAACAGCAAAGATGATTGCTAAAAAGGTGACAGAGATAGATAGGCCAAACATCGACTTCATAAATAATGAGCCGGTATAGAGCACGACGGGAAGCAAAATAAAGGCATAACCGAGCATAAAAAGTATCGATACCATGGCACGGATCCCTTTATCTTGGTATTTACGCTCCAGAAGTTCGGTAGTCGTGGTGCAGTTATATTTGTAATAAATGGGAATAAGCCATTTAGCTAGAATGATAAGGCCGATCGCCGCTGCAATTTCCCACCAAGCAATAAGTAAGGTTTGAGCGCCATTCATGCCCACTATTTGCTCGGCGCTAATATTGGTCATCATTAAAGAGCCGGCAACAACAACCCAGCTTAATCCCCCGCCAGCGAGAAAGTAGTCTTTACTGTCACTGCTATCACGGGTGATTTTACGGCACTTTAAATAAGTAATTAAGCCTACTAGGCTTGTTAGCCCAAAAAAGATAATCAGTTGAATAGTCTGTTCCATGTTGATCCTTCACTGTTATTTTTAGTTTTACTTTCTTTACTCTGTTTATTTATTCGCTGTAGTTAATAAATAACTATAATCTCGACAAAAATTTGATCCATAGGCAATATTTAGGGATTAGCGACCAGCTATTGCCTAGAGTTCGTAGTCCTAGGTTACCGCTGGAGTCTCGCCTGCTGCTGAATGTTTTTTGTGGTTGAGATTGGCGTGAGGCTAAAGCTAAATTCCATAGGCTTTGGCGCAATACGATAAGGCGTATGTACAGGTCTGCCCCATGATGTGTCACCGCCAACGCCCATTTGCTTGTAATCAATATTCCAAGTGACAAAGTTGCGCACTGGGATCTCTGCGCCGTGGTTAGCGGTAACTGGGACTAACCCTGAAGCAGAGCCTTCGGCATCGCCAGTTCTAAAGTCGATATCCTTTTGTGCAAATGGCCATAGGCTAGTTTGTAGGTACTCATCTTTCATCGCTGTTTGTGCTAACAAACCAGTACCTTTGCTATTGGTAACAGCGACGTATCGCACGTCGGTTCGCTGTCCTGTTTCTTGTGGACGAGAATATCGGTGAAAGGCTTTCTCTATTGGTAGTGAATACCAGCCAAGAGCATTACCAGACTTTCTATCAGCATAAGTTTCTTCAGGTCCACGGCCAAAGTAGTGCATAAAGCGCATAGCAAAAGGCAGTCTTACTTGGAAACCAAAGCGTGGCATGTCGGCGATCTTTTTCGAAGCAGGGGTAAATCGGCTGCCAACAAACAGCTTACCTTGCTGAGTTATTTGGTAGCGGGTTGTTAAAGTAAACCCAAGTTGAGGGTGCTGATGCGTCACTTCGAGCGTCGAGGCTTTATCCTCAATCAGGCTTATCTTATTTAACGTTAGCTCTGCTGCAGCGTCTTGCCAGATCCCAGCCCATTTAGGCATTTGATTGCCAAGATCATTGTCGGTCGGCGCACGCCAAAAGTTAGCCATTAACGGACCATCAAGTTGAGTAACGCCATCAACGCGAATATCGGTTAACCAGCCACTTGTGTTATCTATCTGATATTGCGTATGACCATTAACTAATAACCAATGTGTCGCTTTAGCTTGGATTCCACTTTTGCCTGTTGAATGCTGCTCTAGTGACGAGTATGTAGGAGTTTGTAGGGTGAATTGCTCGAAAGCGATCAAGTGGTCGCTAGGCAGCATTGGCTGCGGCGTATCGACTTTTATTTCGAGTAACAGTTGGTATTCAAATTGCGGGCTTTGCACTAGGGGAGCAGTTGCTGTACTCGGTAAACTAAAATTAATCGCTGCTGATTTTCCTGCTAGCACTTCAGGTAATCGAGCCAGTCCTTTTGCTATTGCTTGGCCATCTTGCTGCAGTGTCCATTTTAGTTGTAGACCACGGGTGTCGATAAAGTCGTAGCGATTTGTAAGAGTAAAACTGATGCGTTGTTGTTTGTGGTTAAAATCGCTGAATTTAAATGGTTGATAAACCTTTTTTACCTCAGATAAGTGAGGGTGTGGGTTTCTGTCTGGATCGACTAAACCATTATTGAGAAAGTTACCATCAGTGGGCATATCTGGGTGGTAGTCTTTACCGTATGCCCAGTAGCGTTGACCATTTTTATTCGTAAAGGCTAATGACTGGTCTACCCAATCCCATATAAAGCCACCTTGCAGCTGCGGATACTTATCTATTACATCCCAATAGTCTTGTAAGTTGCCGACAGAATTCCCCATTGCATGAGCATATTCAATCATGATCAGTGGTCTGTCTTTGTGAGTCTCGGCATATTTTTTAATGCGTTCGATTGAAGGGTACATGGGGGCAACAATATCGGTATAAGCATGTTGCCCTGCAGGCTCATATTGCACTGGGCGGCTAGGGTCGCGCTGCTTAATCCAATCATAGAGTGCAGCGAATAGTTTACCTTCTCCAGCTTCATTTCCTAGAGACCAGACGATAATAGAAGGATGGTTCTTATCGCGCTCGACCATACGCTCTACCCGCGACAGATGTGCTGGCAGCCAGCTCATTTCGTTACCAAGTTGGGTATTTTTATCGATAGCGAGAGGGTGTGATTCGATATTTGCTTCATCGATAACATACAGCCCATACTTATCGGTGAGTCTCAACCAGTATGGATCATTAGGATAATGGCTAGAGCGCACTGCATTGATATTGTTTTGCTTCAGTAGGCGAATGTCGGTTTCCATGCTGGCTCGACTAACGACATGACCCGTATTAGGATCGGTTTCATGCCTGTCGACTCCGCGTATGGTGATTGCCTTATTATTAACAAGCAGTTGACCATCTTTTATCTCGACTCGGCGAAAACCTAAATATTGACTACTGGCTTGTAGCAATTCACCTTGGTTATCGTTAAGGCTAACAATAAGCTGATATAGATGAGGTGTTTCAGCGCTCCACAATTGTGGCCCAGTAACAGTAAAGTCTATTTTCTCAAGTTGTTGTTTGTTTATGACTGCAAGTGTTCTAGCGCCTTGACTGACGGTTTTGCCCTGTGGTGATAACAATTGATAACTGAGATGATAACCTTGGTTACTTGCTTGAGAGGGGTTATGGTTTTCAAGTTTCAGCTTGAGGTTAATGTCGGCTTTATCTAAGTTTTTAGAGAGTTGGTATTCGGCATCTATATCACTAACCCTTTGTTTCTCTGTAGCATACAGGAACACATCACGCTCAATGCCACTGACTCTAAGCATGTCTTGGCTTTCAAGATAACTGGCGTCACTCCAGCGAATAATTTGTAGTGCTAGCAGATTATTACCAGGATTTAGGTAAGAGGTAATATCAAATTCCGCGGGCGTTTTAGCGCCTTGACTGTAACCGACTTCCTCTCCATTTACATAGATGGTGAGTGCTGAACGCGCCGCACCAATATGCAAAAACACTTGTTTGTCTAGCCATTCTTGCGGTAATTGTATTTCGCGGCGGTAGCTACCTGTAGGGTTATGCTCTTCAGGCGCATCAGGCCAAGTAGTTGTAAACGGGTAGCGCTCATCGAGGTAAATTGCATGACCAAAGCCTTGGGTCTCCCAGTTACCAGGGACTTGAATACTTTGCCAGTCATCGAGGTTGGCATCGATTTGGGCAAAGTCTTTAGGGGCGCTAAAAGGGTTGGCTGCATAATGAAATTTCCAGCGGCCATTAAGGTCATAAAAATTAGCACTAGTTCGATAGTCATCTTTTAATGCTTGGCTAAGGTTGGTATAGGCAAAAAAGCTGGCATGTGGTGGCAGCTTATTTTGTTCAAACAACTGATGGTTTTGCCAACGTTCACCTTTCGCTTGAACATGGCTAATGGAGCTAATATATAGAGCGACTAAAAGGCTTGTAAAAAAGGTACAGGCAACGAGACTTTGCTTATAATTTTTATTAAACATCGTATGTTATTGGTCATCTTATACTCGATGCCAATAACATACGCTATAAAAGGGATAATGTATACAATCAGTCTTTTTGACTAGCTTCTAATGGCTCCGCCTCATTTTTATGGTTAATGGCATCAGGGTTGTCTGGCGCATTACCACTCGGAGTCAGTAGCTCTTTAACCAAGTGTTCAACTAAACCCGCACCGGCAGCTTCATAGAGGTTGTAAACGCTATGTACCCCTGATTCACTGAGGGACTGAGCATCTTCTTTATACTTTACAATTGCGCTTAACTTGCCTTGATAATCAAGTAGTTTCAGCTGTTCTACCGCAAATTGATTACCCACGTGATGAGGCATGGTGAGTAACACGAGTTCTAAGTTAGGTGCTCTATCTAATTTTTCCCAAAAGTCAGTATCCGAGGCGTCGCCTTGTACAACATTACGTCCCTCGTTGATATGAAAATCCACTAACTCTTGTTTATGCTCAATGCCTAAGATCTCGCCGTCGTAACGAGCTCGAAGTTCATCGTAGGCGCCTGAACCGATACGACCCATACCTAAAATTAAGAAGCGCGGATTACCGACTGGAATAGGTCTGTCTTCAGGGTGAAGAGGGTGTTTTTCAAGCCGCTTAAGCCGACTTTGATACTTTTGATAAAGTCGTCCTGATGCGGTGTTTAACGGCGCTGCAAACAAAAAGCTAAAGCTTAAGGCTACGGCTAAAATTACCATCCATTGCGGTGGTAGCCAGCCTTTTGATGTCGCTACTGCAGCCACAATTAAACCAAATTCACTGTAGTTTCCTAAAGAAAAGGAGCTCAGTAACGCCGTACGTGAACGCAATTTAAAGTGGGTTAACAAGTACATAAATAAGATGAGCTTAATCGGCACAACCAGCACTAAAATCGCCGCGACACCAATATCGGAAAATGTGGGTAAACCATTGAGACCAACAGTTAAGAAGAAGGCGACCAGAAATAGCTCTTTGAAGTAAAACAGTGACTTAGCAAGTTCTGATGATTTAGGGTGACCAGCCAGCAAAATACCGATAATCAAAGCGCCCAAATCGGGCTTTAAGCCTACGAGTTCAAATAAGCCTGCGCCCATAACAAGCGCCATGACCAAGCCAAATAGCACCAATAATTCGCCATGACCTACGCGATCAAAAGCTTTGTAGATTAATGGTTTTGCAAGCGGTAGCAGCAATAGGCACAGTGCCCAGTAAGACGGGACGTCGCCCTTTGATATTGTTAAGAATGCAACAGCGAAGATATCTTGCATAATCAAGATACCAATGGCTACGCGGCCGTAAAGTGACTGCATATCACCTTTATCTTCGAGAATTTTTACAGCAAAAATGGTACTTGAAAAACTCAATGCAAATGCGAGTAATGCTAATTGGTTAAGCTCTAGCCCGGTTAGCTGCTCTAAACCGAGTAAGCCAAGCAACTTCAGTAGCGGAATAAAGAACAGCATAGAGCCGAGTAAATGTAAACTCGAACCAGCCCAAACCTCTGCTTTAAATAAACTGCGTAGATCGAGTTTTAGACCGATGGCAAACAGCAATAAGGTCACACCTAGGTTGGCAAGTTGTTCCAGCATTGGCAAGCTGGACTCGTCGATACCAAATAGAAACAGCACAAATCCCGCAACTAAATAGCCAATTAATGGGGGCAGTCCCACACGGTTAACTAACATGCCGCAGGCTAAGGTGATAATGAGTATGGCGGGTTCCATGATGCTCCTTTTTAAATATGGAATGATGCACCATTGTATAAGAAATTTATGAAGTTGAGCTGAAAAATGTGAACAAAAGTGATGTTTGTTAACGCTTTTTATTGAAGTACTATCTAGATACAAAAAAGCCCCTGTTCATTTAATGAACCGGGGCTTTTAATACTTTATTCAGTGATAAGTCGTCATCAGCTGAGTAACGGCATAAGTGCTATTTCGCTAATGCTTGTTTAACCACAGTTATTTCACTAGGTGATCTAAGTGCTCTGCAAATGCTTTTGGTCGCATAAAGCCTGTAACCCGCAGGTCGTCACGAATCACGCCGTTTTCGTCAAACATTAACAAAGTAGGTAAACCGAGTATGTCGTAGTACTCCAGCAGCTCAATATCAACCGCATCGTTTTTGGTGACATCAGCTTGTAGTAATACCATTTGATCCATGCGTTCGATGACGAGTGGATCTTTAAATGTGATCGCTTCAAACTCTTTACAGGCGACGCACCAGTCAGCATAGAAATCGACCATTACCGTCTTGCCTTGTGCTGTCGCAGCTGCAACTTCAGTATGCAGGTCGAGAAGTGACTTAATACGGATAAAACCATGATTTTCAGCAGTGCTATTAGTGGCTACATTGGTGTGAGTATTAAAGCCAAGCTTGGTCATGACCGCTTGCATACCGTAAGAGAAACTACCCAGTAACGCTAACATCAGTAGTACTGAACGCACGGTTTGCTTCCAGTTAAATTCGCTGAGTTTGTTTTGGTGCATCAAGTAACCGACTAAAGTAATAGCCCAGATTGACCATAACAGATCTGAGATAAAGTCTGGCCAAATTCGGCCTATCATCACGATTGATACCGCAATCAGTAGGAAGCCGAAAATAGTCTTGATGATATCCATCCAACTACCTGCTCTTGGCAACAACTTACCGCCTGAAGTGCCGATAATTAGTAACGGTAGGCCCATACCCATACTCAGTACGTACAGTGCTAGAAAGCCTTGCAATAGATCACCGGTTTGCGCCACATAAATCAGTGCGCCTGATAGGGGAGCTGTGGTGCAAGGCGAGGCAACTAAGCCTGAAATTATCCCCATTACGAATACACCAATCACGTTGCCGCCTTTTTGGTTATTCGAAAATGCATTCATCTTTTCTTGCCACTTCGATGGCAGTTTAAGATCGTATAGGCCAAACATCGATAAGCTAAGCACAAAGAACAGTATTGCTAGGCCGATAAGCACAGCAGGGTGTTGCAAGGCTGCTTGATATTTCATCCCCGCAGAGGCAACGATTAAACCTACTAGAGAGTAGGTAATTGCCATACCTTGAACGTATACCATTGAAAGCGTAAATGCTTTAGCGGTAGACAGCTTTTCCCCTTGGCCGACAATAATGCCAGACAAGATAGGGTACATAGGGAATACACAAGGTGTTAAGGCAAGGCCAATACCTAAACCGAAGAATATTACCAAGGTCCAAATCAGGCTATCGCCCGATAACATGGCACTTAAGCTGTCTTGTTGAGTAATTGGGGCGCTGTTTTCTGTCGCTGCAGTCGCTGTATTGTCAGTAGCAAGAGCCGTATCAGCTTGAGGAAGTGTGCCGTCATTGGCTGCAACAGCGGTTAACTCCGCTGTGCGTTTGGTCGGTGGAAAGCAGAGTTTGCCTTCAGCACAACCCATAAAAGTGACATTTAAGCTGGCACCAGTAGCTGCTTGTTTAATTGCAACAGGAATATCAACATAAGAATAATAGACTTGTTGCTCGCCAAAATACTCATCATTGTGCATTTTACCTTGAGGTAGGGCTATTTCACCCAGCACGGCGCCGTCACTCGTTTCGAATTTCAGTTTGTCGCGGTACATGTAGTAACCGTCGGCAATGACCCAGCTTATTTTGACTTGTTCGCCTTGCTGTTTAAAATCGAAAACAAAGGCTTGATCAACCGGCATGAGCTCGGGCTCACCCTTTAAAAAGTCAAACTTATTACTGCTGAAAATCCCCTCTGCATGGACCAAAGGAGTTAATAGCAATAACGAGGCTAAAAACAGGTTAATGATTCTTTTCATGGCTGTGTAGTTTCTTTTATCCAATCAAAATAGGCTGGCAGTCCTTGGGTAATAGGGACCGCAATTAGCTCGGGTACATCATAAGGATGCAGCGTAGAGAGTGTGTGCTCTATGGCACTGTAATGCTGCGCTAAGCATTTAATTTGCAAATTAAACTCTTGCTCTTCACACAACTCATCTTGCCACTCATATACGGACGTAATCGCTTGTGAGATCTGTACGCAGGCGGCAAGTTTGTTTTTGACCAGCTCCCGGGCAAGATTTTTAGCATGCTCGGCGCTAGGGCATGTTGTGATAACTAACAAAAATTGGTTTTGCATTTAAACTATTTCTATTGTCCAACAGATTAAAATTGTATTAAGCCAAATAAGTTACAATGGCTGATAATAAAGCTAATTGTTACTTTACGTGTTTTAACTTAGCCTTGCATTAAGGCATTGCTAAAATAGTGATGCCAGTAGTTTTTGCTTACAATTACTGGGTTAAAGGGCACGTTTGAGGCAATTATTTTTGTTAATTAACTCAGCCCATCAAGCTACGGCTTGAAAATAGACCGAGTAACCCCAATTTAGTTTTCATCACCAGCAAAAAATGTGAGGTCAGTGTGTTTTTTATTTTGTTATTAATATTTGTTGTCGTTCCTGTGATGGAACTATCAGTACTGATCCGCGTGGGCGAAGTACTCGGTAGTTGGACAACTGTTGCATTGGTGATTTTTACGGCTGTAGTCGGGGTTTCGCTAGTGCGTAGCCAAGGTGTTAGTACGTTAATGCAGGTTCAGCAAAAATTGGCTCGTGGTGAGGCGCCAGGACAAGAAATTGTTGAAGGCATGATGTTAGCGGTTGCTGGGCTTTTATTGCTTATACCAGGCTTTGTGACTGACTTTATTGGCCTAGTATTATTAACGCCATTTACACGTATTCCCGTAGCGAAGTTTTTCTACCAACGTATGCAGCTAAAAGTGCAAGCTAATGGTGGTTTCCAGTCAGGGTTTGGCGCGGGCTTTGGCCCAGGAATGGGATCGCAAGGACAAAACCCATTTGGTCAGGGAGGTCAGTCGCCATTTGATCAAGGTAATACCTTTGATGGTGATTTTGAGCGTAAAGACGACCCAAGTGATAAACGCCCTGAGAGTCATCAAGTAAAAGGGACAACCTTTGAAGGTGAAAAGGCTAGTGATGACAATGATAAAGCTGCTGACGATAAACAACCAAAACCTTAACACTTTATCTGGCCGTGATCTTGTCCGGTTTTTCATGTTCTAATTGCTTAGGATTGCGCGGATAAAAGCGGTCTGCTCTGCGCTCTATTAGGTTAAATTTTCGGGTGTTTTTATAGGGGAGTTTCATAAAACCCGAGACTCCTTTACCTTGGATCTTATCGACATGAGATAAGATCCTGTCAAGACTGGCCCTAAAGGCTGCCTGTTTTCTGGGGTTGAGCAATCGTAAATAGCTGTGGATCTTCATGTGATTAGGCAGGACCTCAAAGATAATGCAACCGGTGTGGTGAATTTGGTTTATCCAGCCAAGCTCAGTCATAATTTCTTTGGGGAGCTCTAAATTCTCTTCTGGATCTCGACCATCTTCAAAGTAAGAATGTAAGCGCGATTTATCTTCCAATGACGGCACGTCCCCGACCTCAAAAGGCAGTTGTTGATCACTGCCACAAACAAAGGGCTGTGAGCTGTTTGTTCTTTCAATATGCAACGTGTCGCGTGCATTAAAGAAACAAGCCTTAAACACACCAATACGACGGATCCCACGTGCTAAGGTCACCATGTTATTAACGGCAATTGTAATAGCGTGCTTTTGTTCAGCCTTGTAAATCGCTAGGTTAGAATCAATAAATACACCCGTTTCGCGCCAGTGAATTGCTAGCCCGCCGACAATGGCATATTGACTTAGGCGGCCCACCGCAGCAATAAAACCTTTTTCTGTATCCCCCATGCCAGCCATAAAGTTGCGGTAGTATTTTTCTAATTGCAGATCGTCCATTTTGGCAATGGGGTCATCGCTATTGTGTTCTTTTAAGAAAGCTTTACGCGAGCTATAGCTAACGGTTTCGACCTCTTTATCTCGTGGCAGGTTCCATATTGGTATTTCAGGTATGAGCGGGCTATGGTTGACTTCAGGTAGATGCAATCTATGGCTGTGGGCCATACTTTTTAAAAAGTAGTCACCCGCTTTTTTTCGTTGTGCAGGATCTTCACTGAGCATGGCATCTAAGGTGCGTGCAAGTTCAACTGGTAAGCCTATGCTGGTGGGAGGAATAACTTTACTGCCAAAACGGCTAGCTTGCCCTGAAGCTAGAGCATATAAGGTTGCGGCAACGCCTTGTTCATCAAATCGTGGACTAGACAGCGCACCATTGAGTTGCTCATCACCGATAAAATAAACATCCCCCATGCGTGCGTTGGTATGTTGATGATCGCTCGACATTAAGTCCATCACGCTGCCATTAACCGGATTACCTTCAATGTCTCGCTGAGCAAATACTGCTGAGCCCCAGTCAATTAATGACAGGTGACCTGTATTAATGTCGTAGACTAAATTAGAGGGTTTTATATCACCGTGGATAAGCGGACGGCCATTATGAAGGTACTGCAAAACTGCGGCGAGCTGTCGGGCAATATTCATCACCATTGCTACGGGGAGAGCACCAACTCTAACGCACAGCTGTTCTAGATCTTCCCCTGGCGCTCTAGCCATCACTAAAATCCCTTGCTTACCGACGTGTTCAAACTTAATCACTGGTGGCACATTGGGGTGGATTACTTGCGATAGCATAAAGGCTTCTTCTTCGAGCCTATCTTGAATATGCTGCGGTAAGGTTAGACGGGAAAATTTAAACACATGAGCATCACCTTGCTGATTGATGCCTGCAAATACAAACCCGTATGCACCTTTACCCACTAGTTCTATATCCGTATAACCAAGCCGGCCAAGTTGTTGCTTACACAGACGGATCCAAGCTTTGTGTTTACGTGCATCATTAGCACCCAGTAGATAGATAGATTGCTCTTCTGAGATGTAAAAATGCTGCAGTTCAGGTGTTTGCAATAGAGTCCCCTTCTTTATTTAATTCCATTAAATCAATTAGAGATAATAAAGTCCAAGCAGATTGACTGGATGGTGCTTGTTCGAGGGCATAAAAATACGATTTTGGTGACACCTAACTAATATTTTTGGATTAGATATTGATGCATATCAAATCTACCAGAATAAGACAAAGGTAATCTTAAACGCAGTGCTAGTATAAATGGTATAAGCCAAAGAAAAGGCTTAGATATCAACCCGAGGTGGCTTTATGTCAGGACTAGATAAATCCGAACTAATAAAATTACTTGAGTATCCAAGACGGCGTATTTTGCAGTCGATGGAATTAAATTATTGTCCGCATGCAGGTTTTTTTAACCCAACGGATATGGAGTGCATTAATTGCCATCAAGGCATGGAGTGTACTTGGATGAACCATAACGATGAAACCATTGCCGTTGAAAGAAAGTCTGTAGAGGACTTGAGACAGCAATTATTGGTCGCGGTTGATTTTATTGATTCAAGTTTAACGCCGCATCATCTATCTCGACGTAATTGTGAATGTGAAAACTGCATCTGGCTTAGAAAGGTCCAACAAACACTGAATATTTAGATTTACTGATTCTGAGTACTCAAAATGAGTAAACAGATGAAAGCACCTATCCTTTAAAGACTTGGTTAGCGGGTTGCTACGGTTATTCATTAGATTATTCTTTTGCTTATGGTTAGCTCTGTCTATACAGTAATGTCCATAGCGGTATGCCAAGTCTTGAAGTATCACTTGTTTAGGAGTGAGGCTTCACTCTCTTCCCAGTTCCCTTCAAGCGCACAGTCATACCTAATTTAGCTAAGTTTTTTCGTTAGGACTTCGATTATGCAACCAAGTTTTTGGCATGAAAAGTGGGATGCCCAGCAGATAGGCTTTCATTTAGATGCAGTTAATCCGTTATTAGTTAAGTTTTGGTCACAATTAGGTCTTAACCCCACTCGCAAGGTGTTGGTACCTTTATGTGGTAAATCATTGGATATGTGTTTTCTCGCAGAGCAAGGCCATGATGTTGTTGGTTGCGAGCTAAATGAGCTAGCTGTAAAGCAGTTTTACCAAGAAAACGGCTTACCCCTAGAAGTTAGTCAAGTTGGCGAACACCAAAAGTTCTCAACTGAGCAGGTTACTATTTATCAAGGCGATATTTTCACTCTTGATGCGCTAACATTACCAAATATTGAAGCTTTCTATGATCGCGCCGCATTGATTGCTTGGCCTGAAGATATGCGTATTGCTTACGCTAAACAGCTGGCTAAGCTTATTCCGGCTAACAGTGTAGGTTTACTTATTATTTTAGATTACCCACAAGCAGAATTAAATGGTCCGCCGTTTGCTGTATCTGATGATTGGATTAATGCAAATCTTAGCGATGATTTTGAGATTGAATGCTTAGCAAGCGAGGATGTACTTAGTGATAATCCGCGCTTTGTTAAAAAGCAGGTGTCTTGGTTAACTGAAAGTGTGTACAAGTTAACCCGTAAAGTCTAGTTAAGCCGCTAAAAGTGAACTATCGAAAATAGCCAATAGCGAAAACAAAAAAGCGACCCTAGGGTCGCTTTTTTATAGCTTTAAATCACAGAGTCTACAGACTCAATTGATTAGAAGTTGTAACGCATACCGATAGTGAATACGTTATCGTCTTCTAGGTCTTTCTTGCCTGAACCGATCTTGTAATCACCTGTATACATAGCGTAGTGGCCATATACCATAGTTGATTTAGAGATCTTGTAGTCAGCACCAATAGTGATGTTTTGTACGTTTACATCGTTAACTGTTTTAAGGAAACCATTAGTTTCGTTAACGTCAGTTGTATCTTTATTATCTGGGTTTAAGTAAGCGAATGAGTTAGAGAAGTACTTGCTTAGACCTGACTCGTCAACACCGTATTGGACTTTCAAGTTAACACCGTTTAGGTTGTAAACTGCGTTTACAAAGTAAGTGTTACCTTCTAGGTTGTCATACTTGTTGCTTTCAGTGTTCTGGAAGAAACCACCTACTTTAAAGTCACCAAATTTAGCTTGAGCTACAGCGCGGTATGCATCAATGTTTGAAATGCCTTTGTTGTAAGCTGCTGCGAAGTAGTAGTTTTGTGCTTTGAACTTCTTGTCACCAAGTGTTGCGCTTAATGCGTACTGAGCATCAGAGTCTGAACCAGCACCTTGGTTGTTGTCAGTCATTAAGTAAGTCGCATTCAATGTAACTAGGTCAGCGATTTTTGGAGAGTAGTACCAGATACCATCTGCAGCACGAGTTTGACCAGCAACTAGGCGGTCGATATCGGCGTTAGTGTTACCGAATGCATCGATGCCACCTTCAGCTTGCTTGAATACTGTGTCGTTACGACCAACAAGTACTGTACCTGCTTGAGACTTAAGACCTAGGAAAGTGTTACGCGCTTTAAATACGTCACCTTCGCTTGAAGTGTTTTCTACTTGGAATTCCATCTGGTAGATAACGTCGATGTTGCTAGTTAGGCTTTCGCTGCCTTTAACACCGATGTGAGAGAAGTTGTTTTCTAAGTATGTGCCGCTTTCACCAATGTTTACGCCGTTGGTGCCACCTTGAAGAGTTGTGCCTTGATCTGAGTTAGTAACAGCTAGATCTAGACGACCGTAAAAGCTTGGACCATCGGCTAGCGCGCCGAAAGAAGCTAGGGTTAAAACTGATGCCACTGACGCAGAGATTAGTGTCTTTTTCATTTCATTTGCTCCCAGAACCTAAGTTCCTATTCGTTTCTTATGGTTTTTTACATAAACTTTTGTTTTTGTTACTTGCATCCAAGCTCATAACAATTGTGGGGCTAAATATTACAGTTTTATGGCATTAAGATTGTGGACTAGATCATGTTTTCGGGGTTCAAGGCCTTTATTGATACTTTTTTGTGACGATTGGGGAACTTTGACTGATTAATTGGGAATATCTGTAAAAATAAACACTTAAGACTATCTCTAAAGTAGTATTTATGCGGCTTGTAAATATAATAGCTTTTACTTTTTAAGGACTTACTAAGGTTGTGTAAATGTTGATTTTTGGTTTGAATGTGTGTAGATAAATTGACCAGTAAGCGATTGGGCCGGAAAAAGCCTAATAACCAGTATAAATGTTACTTTTTTGTTGTAGACCCTTTGTTTATCTAGACTTGCTAAAGGTGCTTAAAAAATAGGCATTAAAAAGGCAGCCTTAGCTGCCTTTGTTTTTTATATGCAAAATTCGAACTGCACAAACTGTGCAGGTTTACCTGTCAATCAACTTAGAAATCGAAACGCATACCAACAGTGAAGATGTCATCGCTTAGATCTTGTGTAACACCAGTTAGCTTAATGTCACCGTCGTACTTCGTGTAGTGACCATATACTAAAGTATTTTTACTTAAGCGGTAATCAGCGCCTAAGCTGAATTGCTGTAGATCAACGTCGCTAACAGTTTCTAGACCACCATTTACGTCGCCAACATAACGGCTAACGTATTTACCTAAACCAGAATCATCGCTACCGTACATAGCTTTAAGTTTTAGGTTACCCATAACATATGCCGCGTTTACGAAGTAAGTGTCACCTTCTAGATTGGCGTACTTGCTATCAACGTGTTCACTGTTTTGGTAGAAACCACCTAAGATTACTTGGCCGAGTTTAACTTGAGCAACACCACGGTAAGCTTTTACGTTATCAATGCTGTCGTTGTAAGCTGCAGACACATAGTAGTTCTGTGCTTTAAGTGCTTTATCACCAATAGTTGCACTAAGTGCATACATATTGTCAGCGTCGATGACTTCATCGCCTACTTTTTGCGCGTAGTTGTCGTCCATCAAATAAGTCGCATTTAGTGTGACTAGGTCAGCGATCTTTGGCGAGTAATATGTGAAGCCGTCAGCGCTACGAGACTGGCCAGCAGCTAAAAGATCGATATCTGAGTTAGAGTTACCGAAAAGGTCAAAACCACCTTCAGCAGCTTTAAATACAGTGTCATTACGACCAACAAGAATAGTACCGGCAGTAGCTGATTTAAGACCTAAGAAAGTGTTACGTGCAGAGAAAGTGTTACCTGAGTTATCGAAGTTGCTAACGCCAAACTCCATTTGGTAAACCACTTCAAGATCGTTATTGATCGCTTCAGTACCTTTAACGCCTAACCATGAGAAGTTGTTCTCAATGATGGTGCCAGATTTTTGATTTTGAGTTGCAATACCCATATCAGAGTTTGTAATTGCAAGATCAGCACGACCATAGAAATTTGGGCCATCAGCTAATGCTGTAAAAGAAGTGGCGGCTAGTGCAGAAACAATCGTGGCAGACAGAACAGTTTTTTTCATTTTCATCTTCCTGTAGCGAATCGCTATTTATAGTTGCAGGCTATCAATATTTGTTAGCCCGGATTTATAGGCCAACAAGCTGAAGCTGTATTTGTCGGGCGAGATTTTTGCACGGAAACATAAAAGTCGTTAGTGATCTAGATCATGATTAGCAGATCTTTCGTGATGAAAGTCATTGGTATTTACCGCTTTTAAACAATGACTTAAAATAAATGCAACGCGAAAAACAAGTCAGGTGTCTAGTTGCTGGCATGGTTACCAATCATTCACAAATGTGTGTTTTGTCGGATGATTTATTTTAGAGTTTTGCACAGGTTTAAGATAAAATAGTTACATATCGAGCTTATAACTTTGTCTGTTTTTTCCTACATTGAGTATCACTTTGAATAATCACACTTTATCTGACGCTTACTTAAATCGTTTCGCTGGTATCGGCCGTTTATATGGCCAACAAGCTCTTAGCTACTTTGCTTCAGCCCATGTGGTGGTGGTTGGTATTGGTGGAGTAGGGACTTGGGTAGCAGAGTCTTTAGTAAGAAGTGGGATTGGGCAGATCACTTTAATCGACCTCGATGATATATGTGTAACTAACACCAACAGACAAGCCCACGCGTTAAAAGACACCATAGGTGAGTCTAAAGTTGAAGTTATGGCTGAGCGCTTAAAGCAGATTAATCCAGAATGTATCGTCAATGAAATAGAAGACTTTATTACTCCTGAAAACCTATCAGAGTATTTTCAAGGTAAAAAAGCGGGCGGCAATATCGATTATGTTGTTGATTGTATTGATGCTGTAAAAGCGAAAACAGCACTAATTGCTTGGTGTAAGCGTCAAAAAATGCCAATCGTAACCGTTGGTGGTGCTGGCGGACAGATGGATCCTACTCAAGTGCAGGTTACAGATTTAGCTAAAACCTACCAAGATCCGCTATTAGCTAAGGTGCGTAACATGCTTAGGCGTGAATATAACTTTTCTAAGAATGTAGCACGTCGTTTTTCTATTGAAGCGGTGTTCTCTACTGAACAATTAGTATACCCACAAGCTGATGGTAGCGTTTGCAGCACTAAGGCCACTGCTGAAGGCAGCATGCGTATGGACTGCGCTTCAGGATTTGGCGCTGTGACAGTCGTTACAGGTACATTTGGTTTTGTTGCGACTAGCCGTGTATTAACCAAATTGGCCGCTAAGGCGAACGCTAAGTAGTTTTGCATTGATGTGGTTAAAAATAGCGCTATAGTGGCGCTTTTTTTATACCTAATATTTGATTTATGCCCGTTAAATTAGCGTTTTAGCTATATGTGAAATTATTAATTGGAAGATGATGTATTGGCATCATTATTGCTTTTAATTGACTAGGAACAGATTTCTGACACTGGGTACATTGGGTATGCAAAACGTAGCTTTTAAATTGTCTTCTTTTAAAATGATGTCGGCTAAAAAATTCTTCTTCACAGCAATGCTGTGGCAAGCATTGGCATGTGGCGCTTTATTGTTTGCCCCAGAAGCTTTGCTTACGTCATTAAGTTTGCATGATTTTTCACAACAATATGCACACTTTATCGGACTAGGGCTGATTATTGGCGCTGCTTATTTATTAACACAAATTTTAAGCTATTTCCTAGATGAAGCTATTAGTTACTTAAGCGACAAGCGTTCAGTGGAGATCATCGAAGAGAAAGTCAAATTATTGGATCCAACTGAAAGAGCATTATTAAGAGAGTTTTTCTTACAAGGCGAAACGATTTTGACCTTGCCTGAACAAGAACCCGCTGTGAATAGCTTATTAAAAGCTGGCATTTTGGAATGTTTAGGTAATCAGAAAAATTATGCAATTCAAGCTTCTACTGCAGATTTCAAGATATCAATGCGTGCCCGTACACATTTGAACCGCCAAGTTCTGCGTTTTCCTGTGGGAGAACCAAGTGCTGAAGAGATGAAAAACTTAATTAAAGCACGTCCACATTTTGTGAACAGTTTTGCCGCTCCACGCAAGCAAGCTGCGTAATGGGCTTATTGGATACTTAGCTTTAAGTGGTGTAGCTCTTAAATTTACGGACAAAAAAATGGGGGCAATAAGCCCCCTGCATTAGAAAGAACAACTCAGTGTTAATTCTCGGGATCCGCAGACTTGGTATAGAACATCCACATCAGATATGAAATGATGCCAATAGTACTAAAGATAACAATCATTGATAGCAATCCAATTGGGTTGCCAAACATCAAATCTAACCAGAATGCCATTTGCGAAATCCTCTTTCTTTTTAATTCCTAGTAACAATACCCGTGTACAGTCGGTTGTTTTTTGATCTGAGTCAAAAACGAACTCGGTTATTAATTAATTGGGCGTTTGTTGTTAATGAATATGGTGTAGATCACGTTTTGCTAATTTTTGATGTCTATAACGATTAATCCAAATCTAAGCAATTTGCACGGATAGTAAGCGCTTCCTGACTGTTGAGCCTGAAAAATGCTCAGTTGATACAAAACTCAATTCAAAGTACTTGCCATTCGTTTCTCTGTAGGTATAATTCCGTTCACTTACTGAGGTCGAGAAGATTTAAGTAAGTGTTATTGATAATGCCTGAGTGGTGGAATTGGTAGACACGTCGGATTCAAAATCCGATTTCGAAAGAAGTGACGGTTCAAGTCCGTCCTCAGGTACCATTATCAACAAAGCAACCTGCCATCGAGCAGGTTTTTTTATGCCTGAAATTTGGCTATTTTAGCAACCTAGTTAAGTATCCTTCTACCAATCCCCACATTTGCTTTAGCGATATTAGCGAGTAAACCTTGCCAAATTATAATTAGTCGAAGCAGTTATGTTACCGCAAAAGGATAAATAGACTTAAGTCATCTTCTGCCACAGTGACGCAGTAATATTGTGCGACATTGATGTCGTGTTGATAATTGGTATTAAGCGTATCTAAAACTGACTAGCAATAAATTGCCAGTCAGTTATTGGTTAGCAAACTAAGGGCTAGAACCGATAGTTAGTCATCACTCCAAAGAAATGGATTGCTGCAGAGTAGTCTCCTCTGAGTGTTGAGTTCGCTAACTGAAATTCAATACTCGGCGTTCCAACATCAAGATACTCATAGTAAATGTTCATACGCCAGCTCTGGTTGATGTCGTATGTTGCACCTATGGCATACTTCCAAAGCTCGCCGGTGGGGACATCGGGATACTGCATCGTAGGGTCATCTTGTGGTGATGACTCGTAAGATACACCGCCTTCTAGTCGCCATTTCTCATTGAGTCGGTAATAACCGCCTAAGCTTGCTGTTGCTGTGTCATCCCACAGTCTTTGGATCTCGATAACTCGCTGATCCAGCGCAATATTGGTGGTCTCAATAGTGCTAAATTGTGTCCAACCTAAGCTCCATAGCAAAGCGGCTTTGTCGGTGACATTGTGGTAACCACTTAAAGATGCATTGGCTGGCATAATAATACCAACCGAGGAGTCGAGCCCTTGATGAGCTATGGTTAAATTGCCATCCATATTGTGTTCTATTTCAGAACGATATGAAAAACCGAGTCGGTGATTATCGCTAAACTCATAGAAGGCACTGAGTGTATAACCAAAGTCGAGATCACTGCCAGTCGCTTCGGTTTGAAACTTGTCTGTTCCTGCAAAGTTTTGCTCTAGTTTACCGTATTCAGCCACAAGCCCCACACCCAGTGATAATTGCTCATTAACCTTGTAAGCAACACTTGGGTTTAGCTGTGTGGTGATGAGTTTGGCATCTTGTAATAACAGCGCGCCTGAAAAGTCAGCACCGTAATCAATTACTGAGCCACCGGTAGATACTAACGCGATACCTGCGCTCCACTGCTCATTAATTGGCGCGACATAATACATGGCTCCTGCAGGCATTGCGGTTCCTGCTTGAGTTGTTGCCTCTCCACCAGAAAATATGCCATCGGATCCCGTGTCTGTGTACTGAATATCTGACGCCATACCTTGTAGGTTAAATGCCAAGGTAGGTTCTGTGAGCTTTGTCATTGCCGCAGAGTTTGCAAAAGCGGTTTCAGCGCCTTCTGCCAGTGCTTGAGCGCCTGCGCCCGCAGTACTGACATTAACCCCACCGAGCTCAGGGAACATGTAAGCGCCAGCCATTGCATTGTGGGAGACCAACAGTGAGAGTACTAACGGTACGGTGATTCTGGTATTCATAAATAACCTTAATAAATAGTCAGCAAATTTGAGGAGACTCGCCTCGGGATAGAGGCGAGTGAGCCAGTTACATTGCGTTCAAGTAAGACTTGTAAGAGTGAAGACGCACGGTTGCTGCACCAATGACATCAATGAAGCTAAAAAATGGATGTGGTTTATTAGCTGCAATCCAAGCTGAACCCGTAGCACCAATAGGAATAACCTTGCCATCTGGCTCAAAAATTTCGAGGATCACAGTACGACCATGACTACTGGTATTCGCGCCAACATGTTGCCTAACGCTTTGCGGACCTTGAATTGGTGAAATCGACGACTCGCCTGTGCCTGCGGTAAAACTGTGGACGCGAGCGCGAAATATTTCACCTGGATAAGCATCGACATAAAACTCTGCAAATTGGCCTTTTTCAACGTAGCGAAAAGTTTGATCGGGTATACGCATTTCAAGAAACTTTTTGCCAGTGTTGTAAATATGCATATTACCGACGCGGCTACCATCAGCGACGTTTACTACCGCAACTTGACCATCAAATTGGGCACGCACTGTTTTGCGACTTTGCTCAAAGTGGGTTTTATCTAAATCAGCGTGAAGCGAGATGAGCGTCGCCTCGGCAATACGCAGTTGCGACTGGTAATACTCAACATCACGTTTTTTGAATATCTCTGGCGATGTTTTTGTGCGCTCTAAATCCCTAATAAATTGAGCAATAGCTTCTTCTTGAGTAACGATTGAAGACTTTATTTTCGCAACTTCTGCGCTAGATTTAGTGTCGACAAGAGAGTAAATAATATCGCCTTGTTTGACGATTTGATTATGCACAACATGGACCTCATCGATTTCCTCTCCAAATAAAGGTGACATCACGGAATGTGGAGCCTTAATGGTTGAGGAATACGTCAAATCAACGGGAGCCCAAAGGCGGGAAAGTACCCCTAATATCACCAGAATAAATACCCCGCCAGATACAATCCAAAAGCCGTTGCGTAAGGTCCACTTGACGACGCCTGTCGAAACGAGGATCCACATAATTAAGATGTAAGGGATCATGACTTCTTTCATAGTGTTATTCCTCTACCTTGTGAAGTTTATTGCTGCTAGTTTTTAAGTCATTGCTTTTATTACGGCTATTTCTTATTACGCCGCTTAGCGCTTCGCCAATTTGCGACCAGTTAGCAAACGCGATGATGATGGCTAACACCCACCAGGCTTTATGAATAAATAGGCCACACAATGACAGTGCAAACACCAATTGAACGTGAGAGCTGCGCTTTTTTTCTGCTCGGTGAACAGCAACTTCATGCAGTGACCAAAGTAGGTATAAGACAAAGACCACAAGAGCAATAGTTACTGAGAATAGGTAGCCGCTGAAATACTCAGAGTTAAAGATCACCATCATGGTGTCGTTTGGAGTATTGGTAAAAAGGCTCATATCGATATCTTTAGAGTTAATGAGTCCCATCGGCGCGAGTAGATAAGCACCGCAGAGCATCAATGCCATAAAAGACAGGAATTTGATAAGTACCAATAAGATGGTAGCGATTTTGGATAAAATGGTTTTAATAAGGTTCATAAGATTCCTTAGCAAATGCAATATGCATTAATTAACGCGAGTCGATGAAAATAGAGTTGCTAACCAGCGTTCGAGCATTGCTATGTCTTGGGCTTGTCCATTGATGCGCACTAAACCGAGTGTCTTTGCATCTGTCCAACTAAGCTGTTTAATGGCTAACGCTTCAAGCACGTCTAATTCAGCTATCAATAAAAGCTCTGCAGACGAAGGTCGTGTTTCTCGGTCTTGTAATTTGGCTTGTTCAGCAAACAATACGTTGCTGTAATGGCCTTTTACCGGTTGAAATAGACTAAAAGGTATTTGTTGACCATTGTCTGTTAGTGCATTGATGAAATGGTCTGCCATGACGTTTTCAGGACGGGTTGAGTGGCTGAGCATACCGTTTTGTCTTTGGTTTACGGTGCGTTCAAATACAGGGAGCGATCCGGGCTCCGTAATAAGGAATAAACCTGTATTTTGATGCACTCCGCATGCATTGGCGAAAAACGGCAGCAAGCATATAAGCATTAGTAATAGACGAGACATAGTGACCACCTAAAACGGAGGGGCTAAGTAGCCCCTCGGGTTAACGTATTATCGAACGATTAGTTTCAACTCTTCAGGCGTCATCGGCTTGTCGAAGTAGCTCATGAATAACCCAAAGGCTTGTATGTCACCATTAGCAAAGTTGAATTTGCCTGAGCTCAAGTTCTTACCAATCACCTGCTGCGACTTAGGGCCAGCAATCAGGATTTGGTTTAACACTTCACGAGTGGTTTCAATCTGCACATCTGCGCCGGTATAAGGCGTTGTATGTAGCTGAGCGATACCATTACGGATCTCGATAGTCATCGACTCATTGGTGTCGGCAAAGTTGTAGGTCATTGCCATTTCAACATCGAGCGTTTTCTCTGCAATTAACGTTGCCGTCATCATGTCGAAAATTTGTTCGCTAGGCAGCGCGGTTAATACATCGACGGAAGCGAAGCTAATCATGTTAGAAAAGTCGCGTGTGCCTTCTAACTCTGCAGCGGCATTAAGTGCCCAGTTACGCCAGTTGATGTTCACTTGATCCGCAGCCCATGTTTTGTAGGCTTTAGCTTTCAATTCGCGTGCTTCAGTATCTTGTTTATTGATGGTGATGGGGTACGACAAGATCTCTGCTGCAAAGGTGTAGTTTTCAGCGTCAATTGCCGCTTTTGCCGTTGTGATGATGTTGTCTCGGCCACCCATTAGCTCAACAAATGCCTTGGCGCGTTGCTGGTATGCCATTGGCTCTAGCTGCCATGGGTCGGCTTCAAAGAACCCTACATAGCCAACATAAATCTGGCGTACTGCATGAGCAACTGTGCCATAGTGCTCGCCTAACCAAGGGTGCTCTGCTAGATGCTTAGGCAGTTTCACGACTTCAACTAACTCGTCCGGTGTCATGCCTTTATTCATGTAACGAATAGATTGGTCATGGGTAAACTGAATGGCGTCACGGTATGCTGTTAATACATTGGCTACCGCAGCTTTACCTTCTACTGGTCGGCCGTGAGAGTTGATCATCACTTCGGTATCAAATTGGCGCATCACATCTATGCCTTTGAACCACATAGCAGGGTCGCGAAACTTGGTGCCACGAATAGTGTGCAAGTTTGGAAAGTTCTCACCTTGTAATACTTCAGCTGCGTGCAGGATTTTTTGCTTAGGTAAGTAAACCACGACCTCATCTTTTGTCTCTGAAGGCACATTGACGATTTGCAGTTCCACACCAGCAATGGTGATGTCTAATCGATCTTTAAGGGTCACGTTTGGCTCTATGAAAGAGATATCACCCTGCATGAAGCGAGGCCCTAAACCATCATTCACCGTGCCATGTTCACCTTCTTCCACATGTTTTGCGCCAGTGTAAGAGGTACGGTGGCCAAATAGTGTGCCTAGATTAGATGACCAGTTAGCCACAGCTGCGGTTAGTCCTTCTTGAGCAATGATTTTGACGTCACCTGATGCCACTTCTTCATCGGTGACCCATGCTCGAACGCCTGAAATATGGTCAATGTGATTATGAGAGTAAATAATGGCTTTCACTGGCTTGTCGGTGATTTTTCTAAACTGCGCTTTTACAGACGCTGCCATTTGAACTGATTCACCTGGGTCGACGATAATAATGCCATCATCACCCTCGATCATAACCGGGGTATCTAGACCAAAACCGTAGCCTAGGTATACGTTATCATCGACTTGGACAATGGCTTGGTCCATCTTACGACCATGCTTTGTCAGTGCGTCATGAACAAGGGGAGAATCTTCTACGTAAGCAAGAGTATCGCCTGTTTTTGAAAGCACCTTGATGCGCTCGCCTTTACCCCAGAATAGGTTTGATTCATGTTCAAACAATACGCCATTGTTATAGCGCTTTTCGAAGTCAATATTTTGATAGTGAGCCGCTGAGCTTGTTTGCAGCGATTGACCGTTAGTTGATGTCGCTTCAGTTGTTGGGGTCGCAAATGATGCTGATACAGGAACTAAAGCAGCACTTATCGCGACAGAAAGTAAAAGTTTTTTCAGTGAAGAAGTCATGTAATACCTCAGTGTTTTGAATTGATGTGAATTTCTTTTACTTAATGTTAATTGGGGAGTAGTCTTCGATATATAGGCTATTACGATTTCGTAATATCGAAATTACGATGTATTGGCTAACCCCTAGCTAAACTCAAGATCTTGGACTGCAGATGAAAAACGATATTCCAAACTTCAATTTGCTCGCGGTGTTTTCTCAGGTCATGGAAGATGGCAGTTTGAGTAAAGCGGCAGAAAACCTGAACACCAATCAGTCGACAGTCAGCACTATGTTAAGCAGGTTGAAGGAGGAGATTGGTCAAGATCTTTTTATTCGGAAAGGGCGTGGGGTAGTCCCGACCAGTTACTCAATTAGCTTATATCAACAGATCCAAGCACCGATAAATCAGCTTAATGGTGTTTTCACGTCTTTTGGGAAGTTCGATTCATCCAGTTCTCACCGTAGGTTTGTGATAACCGCCCCAGAGCATTTACAAGGTGTGTTGTTAAAGCAGTTTTCGTTAATTGAGAATAAAGAAATATCGTTAGAAGTTTTTGATCAAATGGATAACGACGAAGGGTTTTATGAAGTGTTACTGCAGCAAAAATTTGACCTGATGATTGATATTTTACCGTTTGACCACCCCAATATTGAAAGCCTAAAACTGTTTGATAGTGAGTTTGTGGTGATCTGCAGTGAGGAACACCCAAGAATACAAGGGAGCATTACAGTGGAGCAGTACATGCAGGAGTCCCATGCTATTTTGGAAAGAACCCGCAACCACCTCTACAGTTTGAGCCACTATACAAACTTGGATTTGTCTAAGCGTAAGGTGGCTTATCATGGACGCTCATTATTCAGTAACTTATTGGTTGTTAGCCAGTCTGATTATATCAGCGCGGTTCCGCTGTCGTTAGCGCTGCAGTTCAAAGAACAGTTAAAGCTGCAGGTGTTTCGGCCTCCCTTTGAATATAAAAAAGTCACTAACTACCTTATATGGCTGAAAAAACTCAATCAGGATCCCGCCCACACTTGGCTGCGTGAAGAGCTATTGAGCATATCTAATAAGATCACTAACTACTTGCAAGACAACTTGCCAGAGTAAGCCAATGTGCTGATTGACACTGAACGTATTGGCTTTTGAGTGAGTACTGATGATTAATAATAGAGATTGAAAATAAAGTATAGAAATCGTGGGAAGGTATGCTCTTGCATTAATTAGTAATTAATGAGGCAGTTTTTATGCTTGAAATTGAGGTTTTGAGGGAAATCTCGAGTATTCTCGTGTGTTCGATATTTATAGACTAGGCATTTCTGCCTAGTCTCGGGATGACAGTTGACTCGTTATACTGACCATTCAAATGGGTCGTGATTGGCTAAGACTTTAGCGTAGCTTGGTTTGATGCTTTCCGTTGAGAAGTAATGCCCGATACCATTATCTCCTTGCTGGTAGCCAATATCGGCAAACTCTGCGATAGCTATGAACTGCTGAGGCAGAGTTTTTAGATCCGCTTGTGCTAGGTTGTAAGGTGCGTGGATAAAGTTATCCTCCGGTACTAACTCCCCTAGAGCAGAGTAACGTCTTATATATTCTGCCATAGTTGCATTAAGTTTATCTTCGTTGACACCTAACCACTGCTGCGCATAGCTATTAACTATGTACCTATCGGAATAAAAATAGCTATCGAGCTCCCCCTGTATAAGCAGAATATCTTGGTATTTTTCATCTTCAATTAGTTGCTGGTACTCTGTATTTACATCACTTATTTCAAGCTCCAACCCTGCAATGGCAATCAATTGATTGGCCGTCGCGAGACGGCCGTGTTGACTCAATAGGCGGATAAAATCGACTAAAGATTCCATAGGCTTACGCAGGTAATAAGCCGAGGCTTTCTAATTTGTTTGCAACATAACCAAGCTTGAATTTCTCTAAAGTTGCTCTAGTCGGTGTACCAGTTGCTTGATCCCAGCCCATTTCGGCATAGAATAGGTCAAGGCCTAACTGCATATCCTCTCGGCTCATCTTGATCGTTCCTTCATCGCCAAATACTTTATCCGGATCAAGGTCGTAAACCCACTCAGTTAGTACGTCATGTTTATTACGCTGATCTATTTCCTGCATTTGTAATACCGACAGTGCTCTGTGCAACTGCAGAATACCTTCAGCTTTGTCATCTAGCTCTTGTTCACTAGTTTGGATCCCAGTAACTAGGCTAAACATTTGCGCCTCAATCGAGCTATCACCTTGATAGTTTTTCTTTACGTCTGGTGAGACGATCAAAGGGAACATCCAATTACACAAGGTTAATGAGTCATGAAGTACGTTTTTTACTAGACACCATTTAGCGAACTTAGCCTTGGGGATATTCATAGGTTTGTAGTGTTTGACTGGGTCAAAAGCACCTGCGCCCCACATTTTATCGGCAACTTCTGAGATCTTGCCGTAAGGCAGACCACAGTTAACTAGGTTGATGTGAGAGTGGCACTGAGGATCACGGTTAAAGACTGTATTGAGTAATGCTCCTACTTGCCCTGCTGTTTCGCTAGCGTGATGGGTGCCACCTACCATTGAACGGTTAAAGACTTTTACGCCTTTATCGAGGAATACACTGTAAGTTTTACCCGTTAGGCCGTAGGCTGCGTCACCTTCTAGGTTAAACACTAGATCAGCCATACGTGGGTTTTCTATGCCATCAAGGATATCTTGGATGTTATAGAGCTCACCTTCTTCATTAATAAATTCATGTAAGCCTTTGCCTAAGAACCGACCTAGTACGTTTGAACCTTTATATTGCGTGCCCAAAGCTAGGCGCGTATAGAAATCTTCCATGAAATGAGCATCAAGATCTTTCTGTTGCTGCCAATTTATCGCTGCAAACTCAGCTTCCGGTAGCAATTGCTTCCAAAAGTTGCGGGTAATAAATTCGCGCATGATATGGGATAGCTGGCCATATGCACTCCAGACGCCATAGTTATCCATGTAATACGCGCCTACTGTTTGGATGTCTGTGCGTTTTTCTGAGTTGGCAGGTAGTCCCATAACATACCAAGGGTCAAGGAAACCCATACAAGTATTGGAAATATTGTCGGTGGGCAGTTTGTATTCTGTCTTCATTTTAGGGTTTTTGACCTCACAGAAGCAGCGGATTGGGCAAGAGTGACAGCCGCCTGGACGCTTAAATACTCTATTCGCTTCTTCACGACCGAAATACATTTCAGCCATTGAGGTACGCATACCAACTTTTTGACGATCGTCCCAAGGAGTTTCACCCACATCTACAGGGGTGTCTGCGGCTCCCCATTTTACCCCAGGACCACCACGCCAGCGGCTAATGCTTGAGCTGTATTCTGCCCATGTTTGCGGTTGATGCGGAACAACCCCCTGGTTGTTGGCGCCAATAATACCGAGAATATGGTCGTCTAACTTTCTTAATTGCTCATTGTTAGCTACAACATCGACGACCCCATTACCTATAATGCCAATCGCTTTTAATTGTTTTGATCCGAGTACTGCACCGTGGCCGCCAGCTGAATGGCCGCCTTGAGTTTGGATGGTTGATTGAGATACAAGGTTCTCGCCTGCAGGGCCAATCGCGGCAACTTGAGCTTGCTGCCCCATCATTTTACTTATAGCTGCAAAGGTATCGAACATACCTTTACCCCATAATGTATTGGCGGGTTCTAAGCTAACTTCGTCATCAACAATTTTTAACCAAACAGGAGTAGGAGATTTACCTTCAATAATGATGGCATCATAACCTGCATATTTCATTTCTGGAGAGAAATGTCCGCCAAAATGACCATCAGTGATTAAGTGTTTCTTAATTACAGGGCTTCTTGATGTAATAGTTGTTCTTGCTGAACATATTGCACCAGAACCACTTAGTGGTCCTGCTGAAATAACAAGTCTGTTCTCTTCATCTGTTGCGGTTATTCCATCTTTATGATTATCCCATAATACTTTATAACCTATCCCCATTCCTCCAATATAGTTATGGTAGGTGCTTGTTGGTTCCTTTTTAATTATGTTGTTTGTGAGATCTACGCGTAGTACATGTCCGGCCCATCCGCCAAATTCGGTATTCATATATAAGTTCCTATGAAATTATAAAATTATAAAAATAAAATTAATTAAATTAGTTTTAAATATTTCTCATGGTGTTCAACTTCAGCGATGGCTTCTTCCCATGTATAGAACTTAATTGCACCAGTTGGGCAGACTTCTGCACAGTTAGGTTTTCCTTGGCAAAGATCGCACTTCAACGCTTTTTCAGTATTCTTATCGATTGTAATGACCTGTTGGGGGCAGTTTTCTGCGCAGTAACCACAGCCTATACAAAGCTCTTCATCAACAAGGCGTGCGCCGGTTGTTTCATCGATATAAATAGCTTGTTGAGGGCAGGCGGACATGCACACATTACATTGTCGACATGTCTCAGGAACAACCGTACCATCGCCTTCTTCACCACGCTGTTGATGGTAGTTGTCTTGTACACCATGAGGGCCAAAGTTGAGGTTTTTGGCTACTTTAATCCTTGCTGTATTTGGGCTTACAGCAGATTTGCCATGGCTCCAGCTACAAGCTATTTCACAGCGTCTACAGCCCACGCATAGCACAGGATCAACGACCATTAAACCGCCAGGTAAAACCTCAATAGTCTTATCATCGTCATCATCGCTACTACAGCCAGTAAGGAAGCTAACTAATGATCCACAATATACAGTTCCGACTGCAACTTTAGCTCCATTGGCAAGCAGCGCTCTCCTTGTAATCATTTTGATTTCCTCTCAGTAATATTGAATTAAAATTTTAATTAGTGGTGCAATTTCTAATTTGGAGTATTTACTAACGAATAAAGAAACAAATTGATTGTGGTCACAATTACCCATTTGTTGGTATTTATATTCAAACTATAGGTATTTAGTCACAGATGTAATTTTGGTATTTCTGAAATTCAGAAATGATGTGGCTAATTTATTTCCGTTATTCTTATTTACTTAAAGCTTGATTATGTATCTTTAATTAATTCGTTTTGAATTTCTCTATCTTGTGTTTATTCTATTTTATTGACTTCGTTCACAGCATTGTTTTATTTGGTTTATTAATGTTGTTTTTATTAAATGTCTTGGTTGAAATTTAATTTTTTATTTTTAACAGACCTTCTTTATAAAGGTCTGTTGTTGCATTAATTATTGACTACCAAATATGGTATTTATATAACCCTTGCCCGTGACTAATTTAGACGCTATTGCGGTTAATAATAAGTAGGTTGATATGAATAATATTAGTTTTATAACCAGTTGGGGTGCATTGTTAACTTTTACGCCACCGATGACAGTTAACGCTGTGCGTTCGTTAGGGATAGAGTGCCAAGAATGGCAAGGTTACGCAGATTTAGATCATAGGGCAGCCACACAACTAGCGCAGAAGTGTGCTATGCGTTTGCCTACATCCGCTGAATTATTTGAGCTTCACCTATGGATTAATCAACAAGTTAACCATGAGTGGCCGCCTCATAATATATATCGCTCTTCAACCAGTATTACTGATGGCGAACATTACTCTGTACGTTTAAAAAATGGCAAGTCTTATAGTGTGAATGATGACTACTACGGGTTTGTGTCTTGTGTTTTTGATTCATAAGAAAGGGTAGAGGTTAGGCTATGAATGAGATCACGTTTAAAACTAGCTGGGGGACTAAGTTACGCTTTTCTCCCCTAATATCTAAAGCACTTGCTGAGCAATTTGAAGTCGAGTCAGAAGAGTGGCAAGGTTATGCTGATTTGAGCTTTAGTAGTGCTAATTGTTTGGCTAAAAAGCTAGGCAAGCGCTTACCAACCTCAACAGAGCTACATGAATTACACTTATGGTTAGCAAGAAATCCAGATAGAAGTTGGCCGATAGGTGCCAATGCTCTTTGGTCATCGACGGTCTCTAACACTGGGGCGCATTGTTCGGTATTACTTTTTAACGCGAGTTGCGACAGTGATAATGATGAGCGCCATTGTTACGTTTCGTGTGTGAGTAATGGTTAACGTGTTCGTTTACGTTATTGCTCGAGCCTACAAAGGCGCTTTATGGGCTCGAGTCATTAAATGAGATGTTTTTAGCTTTTCAAGATCTCAAGTGGTAGTGCCAGCATTTCATCACCACTTGCCGCAAAGTACCAGATAATGCCCACTAGTGCGCCAACGGTTAAGAAGTACCAAACTGCAGAAAAAATCTGTCCATATCTATCAAGTGGCAATAGATGGCTTTGGTGACGCGTTTTCCACTCAAATACAATCTCAGCGCTACCAATCAGTAGTAAAAAGCCTAGTAAGGCTAACCCTAATGAATAACTGATATAAACCCCAACCGCAGCACCAAGAATACAGGCCACCAAGCCCATCATACTGTTCATTGAAAAGCTGATGCTTTTTAAGATATGACCGCCATCTAGTGGCAATATCGGGAGTAGATTGAATAGGTTGAGTAGGGCATTAAAAGTTGCTAAACCAGCAAAGAAAATATTGCCTGTTACCCAATAAGCAATCAATGATGCAATTGACATCAACAGGCCAAAAGTTGGGCCCATTATTGAGATCACTACATCTTGCCAGCGAGTATTTATCTTTTCGTCGCTGAGTGCCAAGCCACCCATAAATGGGATCAGGTAAATACCTTTGGTTTTCATGCCAAAGTATTTCATTGCACGGATATGACCGTATTCGTGAAATACAAGGCAAGCGATAAGAGCAAGTGCAAACTGAAACGAGAATAACCAAGAATATGCCGCCACACTGGCGCCAGCCAAAAGCACTTTAATGACTTTGGCGCTTTTTAGTAATTTAAAACCAAGTGACGCTAGGCCGACAAGACTAAATTGGCGTTTTTCGGTAATAGGTGTCGTTGGGATTTGACGCTCAATATCTTTGGCGTTGCGTTGACCGCTGGTGATCACTTCATCGTCTTTAAGCAAACGATAATCAATGACAAAGGGCTGCCATTGTAGGTCGGTCTCAAGGGTGATCTTTATACTCTGAGTTGGCACTTGCTCACCCTCTGCGGTTTGTACAGAGGCGCTCCCTTGAGTTGCTAATTCAAAGTTATGGTTTTTAAGACCTTCATTATCAGGGCTTGCTTGAATAACAGAGACTAAAGTGTCACCCCAAAACAGTTGTTGCCAACCTGCTAGCGACCCTTCTAGGCGCAGTGGTTTTCCAAGGCAATCGATTTTCAATAATTCCACGTCATAACTCAAAGGACAAATGTGACCTAATTATGCCGTGAATAACCAGCCTAAGGAAAGTCGAATACGACTTGAATTTCCTATCTAGATATTTATTAAGCGTTAATTGCTGTAATTAATACTTATCTCTTGGTTTTCGTTTTGAACACGACAAGGGCCGTGCTCTCTTTGGGTTCGATGAAATGCAGGGCCTATATGCAGTTCGACATTAGAAAACACGTGCTTTAAAGCATGAACGCAGTTTTGCTTATAGTAATTTTCTATGGTGTGCTTTAGCGTGTCATATTCAAGCTCTTCTTGTGCTCTTATTACATTCATACGGCGCTTTTCATCGAGCATCACTGTAACTTGCTCGACCATCATCGCGTCATCTTGCCATTGCTCTTTTGGCGGTAGCTTTCTTAACTGCGCTTCAATATTGAGTGTTGCGACAACCATGGACTTAATGCTGTGATCGAGTTGTTTAAGTTGCTGCTTAAAGTCACTAAGCTCCATCGCGCAGTAAACTTCAGTTTTGGTGTCAGCTGTTGCGCCAATGGCTACGGCTTTCACACCACCATTAGCCTCAGCTTTGCCGCCCACAAGGTCACCACGACGCCCTGTTGCATCGCTAACGATAAGTTGTTGTTTAGTATGAGTATGGCTATGTAATAGCTGTTTAGTCACAAGGATATTACCTTGCGCGTTTAAATTAGAGTACTGCACAAACTGAGCGCTAATCTGCCCTTGGGCGGTAAGCTTTGTCGATAAGCTGAGATCTTTTAATTGCCGACCTATGATACCTTTGCTTACGGTAATATCGCCTTTTGCTTCCAAGGTTGCGGAGTCTACAAATCCCATAACGGTAATGTCGCCGCTACTTTTTACTATCATCCCCTCTCCGACATCCCCCGTAATGAGAATGCTGCCTTTAAAGTCAACATGGCCGTAACTGACATCGACATTTTTGATTTGCAAAACATCATCAACTTGCATGCCTGACTTCGCTTCGACGGGTTGCCCTGCAACGCTGGCAAGTAGTTGATTCGGATTATTAAGGTTAAGCTCTGTGCCGTTACCCACAATCAACCTTAGGTCTTTACCTGGCTTAGCGATAATGTTTTCGCCATAAACGTTGTAGCCATTTACACCTGATGTTGCAGGGGTTTTCTCGATCAGCAAATTACCTGGCTTTACCATTATCATGGCACCAAGGTTACGCATATCAACACTGCCATCACTATTTTTCTGTGGCTGCAACAAGCGCTCTCTGGCTAGGGATACTTTACGGCTTAATTGCGCTGCTACACCATTTACGGGGGGGCGACCTCTGGCTATGGTGCCATAGCAGCTTGCTCCAGGTGCGAGTTGTGAAAACTCGGTAAGTAGGCTATCTATTTTAGGCTTACTCAGCCCCATGCTTATTCGTTGTAGTTTTAAGTTTTTGAGTATGTCTTTAATATCGAGACTTTTACCGCCATAAGCTGCCGTAAGCATCATAGTGGCCTGCATTTTATCGTCTGAGACTTCAAAGCTAATGCTTGCATCGCGTCTATCAGCAATTTCAAAAAATAGTTCAACATTACCTTTATCTTGAGGGTGTAGTTGGTTCACCTTTATAACGGCTTGAGATATTTGGCTCTGTGATGGGCAAAGGCTAGAAAATCCTGGTAAGCCCAATAGCTGCAGTAGATCGTTTTCACTGATCGGCCCGTGGGTACTGGGGACGATTTTTAATTCGGCTTTTTGCTGATCTTGGCTTAATTCTATGAGCTCTGGATGAAGCATAAAAATCCCTATCAATTTGATTGATTGCGCGGTTATTTTCTAATAGTTATTACCGTGTCTAATTGAGCTTTCTGGCTAAAGTAGTTCTATAGTATTGGGCGAATATACAGCTAAAAATCCATTCCTGCTTTAGGCTTAATGTAGCAATGCTTAGTCCGTTTATTGCCGTGTCTATCTGTTTTTTAATCGTTGTTTTATACCAACTTATCGTACAGGTTTTAGTCAATTTTAAAACCTCTAAATGACGAGTAAGCAGCAGCGTTATGCAAAGTGATGAGAGAATATAACCATAGAAAAGATGGGGAAAAAAGTAGCAGAGGCAAATAGTGTGAATCAAATGATTAACCAAATATTTCAAGCCTAGAGTGTCATCTAGGAGCACTCTGGGCTTGTTGGTCGTAATGATGGCGAGTTAAGGTTTTACGTTAGAGTAAATCTTGTATTTGTTGTTTTCTGCAGCAACATTAACTGTTCCGAAATTTTCAGCAATGATATCTGAATAAGGCAAGTGACGGTTGGCAACGATATGGAATAAGCCACCAGTGGTTAAGTTGTTAGCGCCATCTTTGACGAAGCTATTGACGATTTGAGTTGTGCTGGCAAGGCCATCATGGAATGGCGGGTTTGAGATAATACCATCGTAGCGATTATTGGTTTGCGCTAGGCCGTCTGATGCAAATACTTTTGCATCAAAGCCGTTTGCTGCTAATGTTAATTGGCATGACGCTAGTGCCATTGCATTAATATCGACGCAGTCTATTTTCAGCTCAGGTTGTACTTTGAGTAGTGCCGCTGCAATCACACCTGCACCACAACCGAAATCAAGCACCTTACCTTTCATTTTTGGCAGGTTCTCAAGTAATAATTGCGTACCTTCATCGAGTTTTTTCTCGCTAAATACACCGACTAAATTACAGATGCTAATTTGCCCTTGTGGGGTCTCTAGCTGATATTTACTCTGCCAATCGGTTAGAGTTAACTTTGGCGCATCTGCATTTAGTTCGCTCAAAAATACGATACAGTGACGGGCATTGTCGGCTTTAAATGGCTTGTCAAAATAGCTAGGTAGCTGTTTCGGTAGTGATTTGATGCCGCCCTTGTTTTCACCAACCACTATTAACTGACCTTGTGGTTTTAAATGCTTTGCAGCTAAATTAAATAGGTATGGTGCAAGCGCTTTAGCCTTTGGAAAATAAACAATCACACTGTCGAAGATATCTTCATTAGGAAGCTGGTGACCAAAATGCAGTGTTAGATTTGCAGCAGCATAAGGCTGCATCATCAAGTGGTGATGGTAATCTAATGCTAACCCGCAAACACGACTTGCAGTGCTGAGTAGCTCTTTTGGTAGGTGATCGCTTTCATAGTTAATGACCAATACTGAGTGGTCTTTGACTAATTCACTATTTCTAAGAAGGACTTGCGAAGCGTTGGTTAGCATGAGTTTTCAAGGTCGGAGTACAATTGTAGGTAATTATACCGTAACAACCTTGGAATGCGAGTTGGAAGAGGGGCGCAACAAAAATAAAAAAGGCCGCTAAGTTTAGCGACCTTCTGATGTTGCTATCAATCTAAGTTTATTTAACTCGTGGCAATAAACTCATCATTTTTTCAGCAATATCGGTATTATCTTGATTACCCTTAAATAGGTCGGCGGCCGGGCCAGCGGCAAAGACTTGTACGTCTCCACCAGTATGGCCACTGGTAGTCCAGCCGGTAAAGCTGCGGCTATCAATAACTTGCTTTAAGCTTGTTTCAAAAGCTGCTTTGCCCTGCATGCGAGCATTACTAAGGCGTTGTAACTCATCCTTGTTGACCTCAAACCCTAAGGTTTGTTTAAGCTGGGTTTGCCAGTTATCTATGGCAATGGCTTGTTCGGCAATGCTTGCGGGACTGGCTTTAATGCCTTGCAGCAAAGCAGTGTCCCAAGCGTATTCGCCATTAGCACCAATCGATAATCCACCGGTATTATGGTCAGCTGTAACAACCATTAAGGTATCAGGGTTCGCGCGCACAAATTGCTCAACCACTTCAATAGCATTGGCAAAACCATGCATTTCGCTCATAGCTGTTGCGATGTCATTGTTGTGACCGGCCCAGTCAATTAAGCTGCCCTCGACCAACAGCACGAAGCCTTTATCATTTTGCGATAATAAATCGAGTGCTTTTTGGGTTAATAGACTGAGTTGAGTAGAATCTTGTTGGTCGATAACCCAAGGAAGTTGCACATCGGCAAACAAGCCGAGTACTTTACCTTGGTTAAGGTTTTCTAGTTGGCTAAAGTCGTCAATGTGCTGATAACCTTTAGCTTTAAATTGTGCAAGAAGATCTTCAGAGAAGTACTTTTGGCCACCACCTAGAATTACATCAGCATCAGAGCTTAAGTAGCTTTGGGCTATTTCATCGTAGTTACGACGACTTTCATTATGCGCGAGAAAAGCCGCTGGCGTGGCATGATTAACTTGAGAGGTGACGGCAACGCCAATTGCCATGCCACGAGCTTTTGCCATCTGCATAATGCTAGTGAGCGGGCGCTTATTTACATCGACACTAATAGCACCGTTGTAGCTTTTAACGCCGGTCGCTAATGCGGTTGCAGATGCTGCCGAGTCTGTTACATAGCCACTTTGTCTTGCAGGGTAAGTTGACGCCATACCCACTAACAAGCGGTCAAATACTGTTTGCTCAATCTCTTCTGTGTCTGGGTTGTTTTGGTAATAGCGATAAGCACTGGTATACGCAGGGCCCATACCATCCCCCACCATGATAATCATGTTTTTTGGGCGCGATGGTGCCTCATGAATATCGATATTGGCCGATGCAAATAGTGGTAACAGAACAAGGGCACTAATGGCCCATGTGCATGTTTTTCTCAAGTTCATGCCGAATCCTTTGGCTAAGCAGTTTTGTTAATTCGTGCTTCTATGGCATCCATTAGCATGCCTGTAATGTCGACATCAAATGCCGCTTCAATCTCTTTAATACAAGTTGGGCTCGTCACGTTGATTTCGGTCAGCTTGTCACCAATAACATCTAGACCTACAAAGATAAGACCACGCTTTTTAAGCTCTGGGCCAATAGTACGGGCAATGTGCCAGTCAGACTCTGATAGCGGCTGAGCTACACCACGACCACCAGCGGCTAAGTTGCCACGGGTTTCACCTTTTTGTGGAATACGGGCAAGTGAGTAAGGCACAGGCTCACCATCAACCACTAAGATACGTTTGTCACCAGCAGTTATATCAGGGATAAATGCCTG
The DNA here is from genome assembly GCF_041471165.1 of Shewanella sp. 10N.261.52.F9. Taxonomy (NCBI): domain Bacteria; kingdom Pseudomonadati; phylum Pseudomonadota; class Gammaproteobacteria; order Alteromonadales; family Shewanellaceae; genus Shewanella; species Shewanella sp. 10N.261.52.F9. The sequence continues at coordinate 354,932 of NZ_JBFRNX010000013.1, read as the reverse complement.
CGCCATCGCATATTGTGAACCTTCAGCGGTTAAAGTTTCGATGATAACCCCTAGGTTAGGATCGTCTTTTTTCACTCTGAAAATAGAGCTGCCACCCATGCCATCTAGCGGTTTAAGAATAATATCACCTTTAGCTTGATGGAAAGCGCGAATACGCTGTTCGTCACGAGTAACAATAGTTTCTGGGGTAAATTCAGAGAACCAAGCGGTAAACAGTTTCTCGTTCGCGTCACGCAGACTTTGTGGCTTGTTTACAATTAACACGCCTTGTTCTTCAGCACGCTCAAGCATGTAGGTTGAATAAACAAATTCAGTGTCGAACGGCGGATCTTTACGCATTAAGATCACGTCTAAGTCAGCAAGCGGAGTATCGACTGCTTCTTCTAATTGGTACCACTCGAGTGGATCATTCTTAACGGTTAATGCGCGCATGGTTGCCATTGCTTGGCCGTTAACCATCGCCAGATCGTTCATCTCCATGTAGAACAGCTGATAACCACGAGACTGCGCTGCCATTAACATGGCAAAGCTAGAATCTTTTTTGATATTAATGTCGCTGATGGGATCCATCACGATGCCGAGTTTGATCATGGAGCGGTTTCCTTATCTTATATTCGTTTCAACGATAAATATGGGGGCATCAGCCCCCGTTTTCTAGCGTGCTACTAATAAATCTTCTATCTGGCTGTGTTTGCCATATAACGGTTTTAGCCGATATCACCAAACTTTAGCTGCAATGCGCTAATGGTGGTCAGCGCTGCGGTTTCGGTGCGCAGTACTCGTGGGCCAAGCAATACGTCGGTAAATTGGTGCTCTTCTGTCATGACTATTTCAGGCGCAGATAGTCCGCCTTCAGGACCAATTACTAATCTAACGCGATTATTCGGTAGCGTTAAGCCGTTAACGCCGTGGGATGCTCGCGGATGTAAGTTAAGCTTAACGGCATCTGAAGGCTCTGCACACCAGTCAGCTAACTGCATAGCAGGGCGGATAACAGGCACCACACTGCGGCCAGACTGCTCACAGGCGCTAATGACAATCTTTTGCCACTGTTGAATTTTTTTCTCTAAACGTTCACCGGTTAACTTGACGCCACAGCGCTCAGAAAACAATGGCGTAATGGTGTTCACACCGAGCTCAACGGATTTTTGGATGGTGAAATCCATTCTGTCGCCACGAGAAATGACTTGGCCTAAATGTAAGTTAAGCGGTGATTCACTATTATTTTCCTCACTAGAGAGGACCTTAACTTCGACGTTTTTCTTACTGGCACTAATAATTTCAGCAAGATAGTCATTACCGTCACCATTGAACAAGCTAACCTGCTCACCTGAAGACATTCTTAATACGCGGCCAACATGACCTGCGGCTTCATCATCTAATGCGACCGATTGGCCGACAACTAATGTTGATTGTTGATAGATTCTTGGCACTCTCATGATGTTGCTCGCCTTATTCTGCGTATGTTTTGGAGTCGGTTAAGCCTTGGCATTGAGCTTGTACAAACTCATTATGGTTGCCTTGCACTTTAGCTATTTCGCTATCACGTCGACATTCAATAGTATCAACTGGGTAGGTTTTATCCCATGCTTTAAATAACTTTAATTGGCTGCCGGATATTTTCAAACCATAGGTTTTTTGCATATAAAAATAAGTGCGTGCAATTTGGCCACGAGTTTGCGCTGGTGGTTGTACTTTGCGGCCTTTAAAATCTACGCTAACTTGGCATTGACCATATTGATTCGGCTTAGCGTTCCATTGACTAAAACGATAGTTACTGCGATCACCGTTAACTTCCCCAATAGCCGGTACTAAGTTGTGCAGATCGGATTCCATTTTTTTAAAGGTGCGGTCTTTACGACCGCAATTTTTGCGCCCACCTTCTTGCCAACATAATAGCTGGTGGCCAAACTCCCACGCAGGTACAACATGTTCCCATTCTATGCGTGATGCACGCACTTTTTGCTTACGTATTTCATAGCCGCAAGTATTAAGTTCGGGGATCCACTTCTTACCTTTCACAGTGATATCACAACCACAATAAAAGCTGGTTTGTGGCAGATGGTTGAGATAGATCTTACGAACATTTTTTTTTGCTTGATTGAAGCTTTTTGCATGACCGTTGGAAGCATAAGTTGTTTGAGGTAACAGCCACAAAAGGCCGAGTGCTACTGTGAGCACTTTAATAAATGACATCTAAAAAATCCCTAAAAATATCGCAATTACGAAACGTATGTTCGTTTGCGGGGATTGTAAGTGAGGGGGCGGTTTGTCGCAATGATAGAGATGCTTGCCAACCACAACAAAAGTACTGTAAGTGGCTTATAAAGGTCTTTTCAGCAGAAAGTCTGTGGCTAATTGCTAACTATGCATGATGCACTATGTGCTCATTGTAAGTAGGTTATGTGGAAAATATTTTAACTTGTCGTATTGGTTTCAATAGGAGCACATTAAAACGAATGCGCTGAATACCGGCAAGCTTAAGCAAGGATTTGATTAAATTAGCTTGATTGCAGCGTACTACCACACTTTCGACAACGATATTGGGTTTCACCGCGCAGCACCTTGTTATGACGGCGAATACTAAGCTCTATAGGACCGCATTGGCAGAAATACTCGAAAGTTTTGCCCTCCACGGCGCGAGTATCGAAACTATGAGTAGTGCGCGGGGAAACCTTAAACACGCTCAACATAATGCTTTGCCATTCTCGTCCATGAGGTTTTACTCTGCCATAAAGCTGCGATGCTAATAAGTGGCTGATCTCATGGGGAACGACATCATTTAAAAATGCTTGAAGATTATCTTGAAGTAGCGCCGCATTAAAACGCAGTTTATTGAGTTGCAGATGTGCTGTACCTGCGCTTTTTCCGCGTAGTGCAAAGCTTATTTCTGGTCGTGGAAAGGTTTGCCCTAGATACGTCTCTGCGACTTGGTAGCAATGCTCAACTTGTTCTGCGATTTGTTGCTGTAGTGGGTCGCTAAAGTGGCTAGCTGGAGCGTTATTTACCGCCTGTTTAGTCTTGATAACTGACTTAAATGGATTGCGAATTTTAAGCATGGCGGCGGTTTCTCAAATGGGACTACAAATGCGGAGCTAATCTAATTGAGGTATTTTAACTGAGGCTGAATATTCAGGCCAGCGTTGTAGTGCTGGCCCACTATCATAAACAGGGTTAAATGAACTTGTAATCGCCGCTGTGGCTACAAGGTTGCCGCTGCAGCTTTAACCATCCCTTTGACTTGATTGACGATATCAGCTTCAACTTTTACATCATAAGCGCTAATACGTGGTGTATGAATATGACCAACTGGGATCTGACTATTGAACTGTTGTTGGAGTAAAATAGCTCGGTAAGAAATTTCATTTGATAAATAACCACCGCCAGAACCTTCAACTGATATTGCGTTTTGCAGCTGCGCCAATGATGTCGCTTGAAACTCACCGCCTTTTAAGGTTGATACGGTGTGATTATCATTAACTTTCCAAGGTCCTTTTACAGTTTGCATCGCTTTAATAGGTAATGAAAACTCAACAAATTCAGGGCCATTGAGTATGCCTCCATTGAACTTTGGCGCAATCGGCTTTTGTTTATTGGCACCAGTCAACACATTAAGGTTATCAGGTGCCGCTGCGCTGCGGTTTAAGCCTGGAAAACGTTCAATATCAAAATCATCGCGCCCCATACTAACGGTAAAAATCATATCAATACTGTTGTCACGATAGAAAGGTGTAAATAGTGACTCAATCATTCCTTCATCAAAGTCAGCAAAACGTACCGGGATCATCACGGTTTCAATTTGGGCTTGTTTGCCATTGACTTTAAATTGGTAACCATCAAGTGCTAGAGCCGCAAGACCAGATGGATTACTTTGGTCTATATTGCGATCGAGAAAGAAAGGATCGAATCCAGTGAGAAGAATTTTTACTTCTGCATCTTGTTTAAAGTCGATGTCGCTAAAGCCGCGAGATGACTTCTCTACTGCATCTAGCAAGATTTCTTGTTGCCAGCCGGCAATCGCAAAACCTGGTTTTTGAGTTTTCAGCAACTCACGCATTGCCAAACGATTCCAATATAAAGAACGGTCATCTAGGTGGCCAGATTGAACATCCCGCGCAGCTTGTTGCCACAGTCTTTGGCCCTGATGAGCCACCATTTGGGTGACTTTTAGTTCATCTGAGTGGCGACTGTATTTATCGCCCAATTGTGTCGCAAAGACTTGGTAACGACTAACAACCTCTGGGATCGCTTGAGTTGCTGTTGTCAGTCGGCTTTCTTCTATATTGAGTTTTGCTGAAACAGGCAGAATGCTGGTGGCTGTTGTGAGGGCTACAGCAAATAATGCCATATTAAGAGAAGCCATTACTAAATCCTTTGCAATTATAAGTGTTGTTTTTATCGCTGATTTTGAGTTTTCCAAATCATCGATTTTTTATATTTTCTAACAATAATTCAAGCCAGTATGCACTACAAAAGTAGTGATGAAAAGTTGTTCAATAGTGAAAATGTTCGCTGTAAGAGTATCTAAAATATCCCTGAGACCGCAGATTTATTGGGGCTTGGGCGCTCCTAGATGGTAGATCGTTACTATACTGTCTTACATCATCACAAGTGATGGCCTGCAAGTACTCACTCGAATTGGAGACGAGATATAGCTGCATTTCTGTGCTTTGAAAATATAGTGGCTGGCATTCACTTGGACTGATTAAGGTATTTAAGTCTAGGGAGTAGATGATGAAACGTATCAGCATCATAGGGAAAAATCATGATGATTTTTTATGTGAACAGCTCAAAAGGAAGGAAATATATGCCGATTTTTGTGCCGTTTCAGATATAGCTAAGTTTAGCTTCGATTGCCAACTGATATTTTTGGACTTAAGAGGGCTTGAACAATTTGCTTGGGTTGAGTCGCTAGTAAGGCAGAGACATCAAAATACTTTGTTATTAGTACTGATAGAGCGAACTCAACTAAAGAGTAAACAAATTCAGAAGATTATTGGACAACATGCTTGGGATTACCATACTGCACCGTTTGAAATCGATAGACTTATTCGCTTAATGGGGCATGCACTGGGTGTTATTCGCATTCGTCAGCAGTGCATGTCTGATAGTAGCTGCATTAACCAAGGGGTTGAGACGCCATCTATAAAAGCTGTTACGCCAGTGATGCAATCGAGTGCAATGCAAATGCTTGCTAAAAATGTTGCTAGAGCCGCGCCAACCAATATCCCTATCCTTATCCGTGGTGAAAGTGGTACAGGTAAAGAGCTCATTGCCAGAAAAATTCATAACCAATCATCACGTTCAAAAGCGCCTTTTATTGCTGTCAATTGTGGTTCGCTTATTTCCGGCGTTGTTCAATCTGAGTTATTTGGTCATGAAAAGGGGGCATTCACTGGCGCGGTTAATTGCCATAAAGGTAAAATATCTCAAGCTGATGGCGGCACACTCTTTTTAGATGAAGTGGGTGATTTACCGTTAGACCAGCAAGTCAATTTATTACGCTTCTTGCAAGAGGGCACTTTTGATACCGTGGGCGGCGTCTGTGCGCAAACCTCAGATGTCCGCGTGGTTGCTGCGACCCATATAAACTTGGAGGCTGCAATTGAGAGAGGCGAGTTTAGGCTAGATCTATTTTACCGATTAAATGGAATAACCATTGAATTACCCCCATTGAGAGAACGTACAGAAGATATTATTCAGTTGGCCAATCATTTTTGTGAGCGTTATGCCGAAGAATATAATGTTGGGAGCTGTAAGCTGAGTAAAGATGCATGTGTCGCAATGATGCGACATGAATGGACCGGAAATGTAAGAGAACTTATAAATAGGATCCGCAGAGCTGTGATCTTGTGTGAAAACGGACTGATTCAAACTAGAGATTTGGAGCTTGAGCCTATTCAAGCTAAGCCGCTGGTTCCTCTGGGGCTAAAAACAATTAAGAATCAAGTTGAGAAGCATGCGCTTGTCTCTGCGATTCAAAAGCATGATGGAAAAATGGATATCGTTGCTAATGACTTACAAATATCTAGGGCAACCTTGTATAGGCTCATTGATAAGCATGAAATATATGCGACAGAGTAGATCTCTTGTTATTTTCTCAATAATGAGAATATGACAACTTAGTTCGAGTCTCGTTAAATCAATCATTTACAAAAAAATCGGTCTCAAAAATGAGACCGATTTTTTTTTGTTTTATTTAACGTTATGTATTGTAAGACTAAAAATTATTGGCTTAGCACTTGCTACAAGGTTGGCACGGTTTAACTTTATATCGGGTGTTGGATGCAATTAAGTTTTTTTCAAAAATGCTTATGCATGTCTTTGGCGGGTTTTTCATTTGTTGTTTACTCAAACAACGATGATAGCCAGCTTATCCAACATGTTGATAATCATGCGACCGTAGGCACAAAGTCTTTTAGCAACAACAGTGGACGTATCGCAATTAACCAGGCAGCAGGTGATCGCAATCTACAATCCAATAGTCACGCTATTGCTGATCAAGTCATCATTTTATCGGACCAACAAAACCCTTACCTCAAACAGTTAGGTAGTAACACGGCATATAACCTTACGCATATTGAAGATCTAGCTTTTGAAAATGCTCAAGGTCTGATTAGTGTTAACCAAGTGAGTGGTCAAGGAAACATACAGGCTAATCTTGGTGCGATTGCTCTGCAATCTGTAATTGGTTTAGGTCTTGATGATAGCGCACTTAATAACATAGTAAGCCCTACCGCTTTGCCTCTTGAACGTAACGATACAAACCACGCCGTTATTGCTCCAGACAGCTTTGAAAATGCTCAAGGCATAGTTCAGATCAACCAAGTTTCTGGCGATGGTAACAGCGCCATAAATCAGTTCTCGCTGCAGTTACCTAGTGGGAATTAAATTGCTCAAAATGGAGATATGAAAATGGAAATGAAAAAATTAACCCTAGTAATGTGTATCGGTGCGGCAATTAGTGCTCCTGCTTTTGCTGGTGGTAATAATGATTCAACTTCAAACTCAGAATCAGACAGTAGTGTATCGCTAACGAAAGAGGTCAACGTTAAAAAAGATCTTGAATACAAAGGAACAGTCAAAATTGATGGCAATATTCGAGCTGACGGTTTGGGCATGGCTGTGGTCGATAATGTTCAGGCGTCTGGCGGTAACTTAATTGGCAATGATTATTTGGAAAATGATGCCTCTATCGGTGATGCCGCCTTTGGTAATGCCAGCGGTAATATAGGCGTTAACCAAGCTGCTGGTGACTTTAATGTACAAGGTAACTCTGCAGCCTTAGCGTCTATTGATGCCAGTTTTGCTTTTGGTTCTGGTGATGCGGAAATTTTTAGTTCTCAGCGAGGCACATTTACTGGAACGGATAATTACGCTTCAACTAATACCGCAACCATTGATGGTGATGCTTTCAAAGGCGCCTCAGGTAATATCGGCGTGAATATCGCGGCAGGCGGTAACAATGTTCAGGCTAATAATATGGCCGCTTCAGCTTTTCAAGGTCGACTTGGTGAAGCGAGTGTTTCTAATAACCAAGTATCGGCTCATAACGGTATTTGGAATACCAGCGCTGTAGGTGCATCAGATGAAACCTTTACCGCTTCTGCATCAGTGACGAGTACCGGCGATTATACAGGGACTAGCACATTGCAAGAGGATTTCTATCCAGAAATTTGGATGGACGATGGTGAGCACGCTAATGGTGATGACGCGACTTTAGTCGGTCACTTAGATTTTGATGGCAACAATCCAAGTGGAGGTGAAATGGCGTTTGATGAGGTCGGCGAGCTAGATCTAGATGTTGAATTATCTATTGAGCTTCCATACATGCAAGTTATGCAAGGCACCAGCAATACAGCAACCTTAGCGGGTAATGCATTTAACGGTGCGTCGGGTAACATTGGCGTGAACATGGCATCGGGACACGGTAATTTGCAATCAAACAACCTATCACTAACGAGTATGACAGGTGGAGCCATCGTTTCAGAAGCTCCTTAATTAATACTATTAACTTAGTGTGAATAATGGCCTGGGCTTTGCTCAGGCTATTACATACAAGGACGTTATTTATGAAATATCAGCTTATTTTCGTAATGACTTTGCTATCTTCGCAAGTAACTGCTGCTGACATGATGCTAACTGGAATGATCCCGGGAATGGGCAATTACAGTAAAAATATCCAAAGTATTAGAGAGCGAAAGTTTGAGTTTGTAGTGCAACAAAAAACAGACTTTTCCTGCGGTGCGGCGAGTTTGGCGAGCATTCTTAAATATGGTTATGGCAATGAATCAATAACCGAAGAACAGGTGCTTTTGGGCATGTTAAAAGTGTCTGATGTAGAAGTGGTTCAGCAACAAGGGTTTTCTTTGCTGGATATGAAACGCTATTTGAATTCACAAAGCATGCGAGGACGGGGATACCGAGTTGGAGTCGAAGAACTTCAGCAGTTAAAAATACCTGCAATCGTATTATTAAACGATGGTGGTTATAGCCATTTTGTTGTAATGAGAAGATTTTCTGAACATCAGGTTTACCTTGGTGATCCTGCTCTTGGTAATCGTATATTAAGTTATGATGAATTTACCGATAAGTGGAACGGTATTGTGTTTGTAGTTATTGGTAATCAATACATCAAAGACAACCCACTACTTTATCCTCGAGCACAATTAACCTACAACATGCTGAGTCCGATGCAACCCTTGTCTGATGCTGAACTATTGGAGTTCGGTTTTGAGTATGCAGACATGCTCTAGGAGGCAAAATGAAATTTTGCTTAGTAACAGGGATATTATTAGTTAATTCAGTTTTTGCCGCAGACGCTCCTTTAGATGTTTTTAAAGGAAAAGAGCCGTTGTTGGATGGTGAATTGGCAGAGTTAAGAGGTAAATATACCGAAAATGGTCAAGATTTCTATTTTGGCCTACACATGCAAACCCATTATATCAATGAGCAAGGTGTGTCGCAGCAGGTACATATGCAAGTAGAGTTGGCGAACGCGAATAGCGGACCCGCTATGCGTATCACTGTCGCGGATGATGTTTTACTCGCCAATGATAACATTAATTTATCGGCATCTGGTCAGCAGCGAGGTTTACAGCAATCAATTCAAATCGCGGGTGACTTTAACCATGTTAATAATCAATTTGACTTTGAGCAAGGTAACCTAACCCCTTTGACAAATGGGGTCGAAGTGGTGTTTGGGCAAACATTGGTGAATAGTCGTGGTGATGTTGTCTATTCTACAGCAAGTGGCCAACTTGGCTATGAAGTTGCAATGTCATCAGCCTCTTTTTCTCAAGGGGTGGCTTCTCAAGGTGGTAATGGTCAACTCATTCAGTCTATTCGAGTCGATGGTGCGTTCCATCAAGTTAGTAATCACTCTTTGATCCGTTATAACGGTATTGATCTTGGCATAAAGCAAAGACAAATATTAGGTATGCAGGTACGCGACATTATTGGTAATGGACTATAGTTTTTGAAAGCATAATTAAGGATAAATAAATGGATTTTTCATGGACTAAAGTCGCTTTGCTAGTGTCAATTTCGTGTATGCCATTTTCAAGTTTTGGGGCGGATGCTGCACAAAAACCTAAAGCAACTATGACAGAAGCGGAAGAGCTGCAATTATTAAAAAAGCAGCTTATTTTACTTAATCAACAATTGCAGATGCAGCAACGAGCCATTAACCAAATGGCGCAAAAGGTGCTATCTAAAGAAGCTCAACTTAAGCAAGGTACTGCTGTAACCACGGTCGCCAAGCAACCACAAGCAAGTCAGTCCCAGCAACAATCAATTGAAAGAGCGCCTCAACAATCAACTAAAATTGCTAGTTCTAATGCATCAGCTCAGACAGCAGCAAAGCCAAGTGTAAAGAAAGAGCCTGAACGTTCACGCAGTACAGAAGATGTGTTGCAAGAAGCGCACAATGTATTTGACCGTAAACTGACTATCGAGCCCTCTTTAACCTACAGCTACTACGGGCGTAAGGATTTAGTGTTACGTGGTTTTTTAGCCTTGGATGCGATTTTTCTCGGTAACCTAAATTTAGATAGAATTCGCTCTAATACAGTACAGCTGGATCTCACCACGCGTTATACCTTAAACGACAGTTGGCAATTTGAAATGGCAATGCCATTTGTCTATCGCATGAACAAATACGAGTCTGTTGGTGAAGGTAATTCTAGTCAGCTTTATGAGTCGGCAGATGTAGAAGGCGCACAAATTGGTGACATGAGTGTTGCTGCTTACTATCGAATAATGACAGAAGGTGACGGTTGGCCTGATTGGGTGTGGAACGTAAGAGTGCGAATGCCAACAGGGGAAGACCCATTTGGTATTAATTTAGAGTCATCCGAGTCCGGCAATTTAACTTATCCAGATCAAATTGCCACTGGCGCTGGTGTGTGGGGGATTTCAACCGGCTTTAGCTTAGCGAAAACCTATGATCCTGCAATTGTATTTTTTAACTTGAATTACGGCACTTTTCTTTCGGAAGAGTATGGTGATTTATCGGGTCTTCCGGGATTATCCCCAGGAGAAATCGACTTAGGCGATTATATTGATTACAGCTTGGGGCTGGCTTTTGCCGTGTCAGAGCGAATGAGTATCGGCATGAGCTTTAATCAGCGTTTCTTTACTAAAACCCGCCAAAAGCCATTAGGCGGGCAATGGCAAGATATTGCACGTACTGATACTAACACGGCTAATCTAGGTTTAGGTGCAACGCTCGCGTTAACTGAAAACTTTTCTATGGTCACCAGTATCGGTGCTGGTTTAACGGAAGATTCGCCCGATTATCAGATCAGCTTACGCTTCCCTTATCGTTTTTAATCGGCTAAAGCGGTATGGATTGACCATATAAATTAAGCGCCTTGATAGGCGCTTTTTTACATAAGCAGGTTTATATAAGCTGATTTACATCAGCAGGTTTACATCAGCAGGTTTACATCAGTAGGTTTACATCATTAGGGACTGTAACGACTCTTGGCTAGTAAAGCGTTTATGGAAGAAGTCTAGAAACACGCTGATGTTAGTCGCTAATTGACGACGGCTAGAGTAAACACCATAAACCTTAAAAGCTTCCATCGGCCACTCTTGTAAAATAGGCACTAGCGAGCCGCTAGCTAGCTCATTTTTACAAACTGAGTTGGATAGCATGGCAATGCCAAAATCATCCATCACTAACTGCTTTACCATGACCGCACTGTTGACCCTGACTTTACGCTGAAAGTTAACCATGGTTTTTCTAGCGCCTTTACCAAGGGGCCAAATGGGCGCTGATCGCGAGGTACCAAGCAAAATACCGCTGTGTTCAGCTAGGTCTTGCGGGGTTGCAGGGGTGCCGTGGACTTTTAAGTATCCGGGGCTGGCAACCAAAATAGGCTGACGCTCGAATAACAAACGCGCGACTAAGTCTGATGATTGCAAAGGGCCATATTTTATCGCAATGTCGTAGCCTTCACCAACCAAGCCTACTTCGCTGTCGGTAAACTGCACATCGAGCTCAACATTGGGATACAGGCGTAGAAAACCGCTACAAAGGGTAGCGATTAACTCTTGGCTGAAAGACACTGGAATAGCGATACGTAGCAAGCCGGATACGTCATTGTGGGTATTCTCAACCGTCGCTTTTGCAGCTTCAATTTCATCGTTTATACTGGAGCAGTGCTGATAAAATAGCGCGCCGACTTGAGTCAAGCTAAGGTTACGGGTATCTCGTTGCAAAAGTCGCACGCCAAGCTGTTCTTCTAGCTGGGCAACTTTACGACTTATGGTTGATTTAGGCATGCCTATTTCACGGGCAGCTTGAGAGAAACCTTTGGCTCTAACTACCGCCGCAAAGAGCATCATACCGTTTAAATCTGGCATGTTATCTCCACTGTCTCAAATATGGAACAAAGCGTCTAGCGCAGTTTAATAGCAATTGACAGGATAACAAAGTTATATTTACGGGCTAAAAATTTCAGAGGCTAAAAGCAGAGGATCTTTCGATGACCAGCAAAAATCAGCCCGCTAACATGACTCAAGTGCAAACTGCCGATCCGCTTTTTCTAAAAGCAGAGCAGTTAGCAAAAGACTTTTCACTGTTCCCTGAACACAGTAAGCAGTCGCTTTCTGATGAAGTTAAAGGTCTTTTAGACGACGATGCGATTCAAGCCAACCTAAAAGATTTGGCGCAGCTAGACGTCGACGGTTATGTCACTAAGGTGATTCAACCCACTCAAGATAAGAACCGCCCAGGTGCCAAGCGCATCATCGCGGACTTAAAAGGTAAGCTTGTTACCGAAACTCATATTGGCCCTTTTTATAGTGCAGAGATCGAACTGAATTTTGGATCTCGTACTCGCCGTATCGGTTTTGTCGCGCAAGAGCGTACTACAGCTAACGGTGCATGGATGCCTGAGCATCACATTGCATGCTGTAAAGCGATTCGCCATTTTGCTGAATTGTCTATGCCTATCGTTTACCTTATCGACACTCCTGGTGCCGATGCGGGTGAAGTGGCAAACAGCCAGAACCAAGCACACTCAATTTCTAAAGCGATTGCCGAGAGCGCGAACGTTGACGTACCAACTGTAGGTATCGTTATCGGTGCGGGTTACTCTGGTGGCGCTATTCCACTTGCTGCTGCGAACATTTTATTGTCGCTACGTGATGGTATTTTTAACACCATTCAGCCACAAGGTTTGCAAAGCATCGCGCGTAAGTACAACTTGTCTTGGCAGGAATGTGCTAAATCAGTGGGCGTATCACCTGAAGAACTTTATACCTCAGGTTGCATCGACGGTATTGTTGATTTCTCACCATCAGATAAAGATGAGCGTCAGCACAATCTGCGCCGTGCGATTATCAGCAGCATTGAAGCCGTAGAAAAAGCGGCGGTTAACTTTGTTCGTGAATCTGAAGATTTACGTGAGCATTATGACCGCAGTTTGGCGCGTTTCCTTAGTCCATCTAAGAATCTTGAAGCGTTAGAGCTAAATGCAGAGCTTGCGGTTGCTAACAACCCAACTATGCACTTGAACCTATTTGGTAGCACATACCGCTACTTACGTTACCTAACGCTACGTAGTCGTATCCATTCTATCTCGCAAGAGCAGTATGGTCGTCTATCCAAGGTCAGCGTACCTGAAGGTGACTTGCTAGCACGTATCCAGCAAGAGCAAGATCGTGTATTCCAATCTTGGTTATCAAGCCCTGATAAATTGGTTTACGACGAAGACCTAAACAAGCTTTGGGGTAACTTCATCGCTAAGCGTGATGATGTATCGACTGAGCGAAACATGCTAACGCGTTTGATTTTGGGTGAGCCAAAAGAGAACTATAAGAAAGCACGTAAAGCACTTATCTTTAACATCAGCTGGTCGCTATACCACCGCTGGAAAGGTAACGCAGAAAACAACTTTAAAGGTCTAATCAACTACCTAGAAACGCTTCCATCAGAAGTGACTCAAGCTGATTGGCCTGAGCTAAACAAACTGACGGTACTTGACGTGATCATTCACGACGAGCTACGTGAAGACTTTATTTGGCAGTGTCATAACATTCTTGTTTTCAACGCACTTTACGACAACGTAGTCGGTAACTTAGCGTCAATCGCTAAAGAAGCTATGATGTCTAAGAGCTTGTCACGTAACTCAGTTGATAACCTATTGCATGAGTCAATTGACCGCGCATTATCAACCCAGGACGTAGCTAACGATAAAAACAAGTTCTACAAGTGGCTGAAGTACTTTATGACTCAGTCAAACCGCGCTGAGCTGCTGACTCGTACTGAGCAGTGGAAAAGTGTTGGTTTCCCACAATTAAACGACAGTTTATTCGTTATCCTAACTTACTTCTTCGAGCGTCTATTGCCTGAGTACTTTGACAGTGAAGAAGAAAGCGGTGAATACACTGGCGCGATTAACCCTGTACGTATCGGTCGTCGTAAAGACTTCTGGAACCGTCTGACCATGGGTTATCAAGATTTGCTGATCCAAAAAGTACTTCGCGATGAAAAGCGCGCAGGAAAAATGGGTTGGGACGCGATTGTTGCTAAGTTCTTTACTGAGTTTGAAGAGATCAATGGCGACAAGATTTCAGCTAATTTGCTTAACTTCCCTGGTTTCCGTTTATCAATCGAAGATGCGCTAGACAAGGGCATTCGTCCATGTGGTTTGATCACAGGTCTTGCTGATTTCGATCATAACGGTCAAGCAATGCGTGTTGGTGTTGCGGTATCAAACACAGCATTCCAAGCGGGTGCATTTGATATGGCGGCTGCTGAGAAGTTCAGCGCACTATTGATCGAATGTGCTAAACGTAAACTACCGGTTATCTGTTTCATTAGCTCTGGTGGTATGCAGACAAAAGAAGGTGCTGCGGCACTATTCTCAATGGCTGTAGTGAACGACCGTATTACTCGTTTTATTCGTGATAACGAATTGCCAGTATTAATGTTTGGTTACGGTGACTGTACCGGTGGTGCACAGGCGAGTTTTGTAACTCATCCATTAGTACAAACTTACTATCTATCTGGCACAAACATGCCATTTGCTGGCCAAATGGTTGTACCTGCGTACTTGCCATCAACCTCTACCTTGTCTAACTACTTGTCTAAAGTACCGGGCGCGATGGATGCATTGGTCACTAACCCATTCAGCGAAACAATCGACGCTCAGCTTCAAAGCATTGACCCATTAATGCCTAAGCCAACAGCTAAGATTGTTGATGTGATTGGTAGTGCTGTATCGACTCTAGTCCCTGAAAGACTGATTACTGAAGAAGAAATTGTTCAAGATGACCCTCGTCAGTTAATGAAACCAATTGAAAAAGTATTGGTTCATGCTCGTGGTTGTACAGCGGTTAAGCTTATCCGTAAGGCGCACGACAACAACATTAACGTGGTACTGGTTGCATCAGATCCTGATATGACTTCTGTACCTGCAGATATGCTTAAAGGCGACGATAAGCTAGTTTGTATCGGTGGTAACACCTCTGATGAAAGTTACCTAAACGCATACTCAGTACTGAAAGTGGCTGAATATGAAAACGTTGATGCATTGCACCCAGGTATTGGCTTCCTATCTGAAAGCCCACAGTTTGCAGCACTTTGTGTAAACAATGGCGTTAACTTCGTTGGCCCAAGTGTGCACAGCATGACGACTATGGGTAACAAGTCGAACGCGATTAAGACTTCGCAAGCGCAAAACGTACCAGTAGTTCCAGGTAGCCACGGTATTTTGAATAACGCAGAGCAAGCGGTAAACGTTGCGAGCGAAATCGGCTACCCAGTATTACTTAAAGCGGTACAAGGTGGTGGCGGTAAGGGCATTCAGGTTGTTGAACGTCCTGGCGACATGATCTCGTTATTCCAAAAGACTTCTACCGAAGCGGCAGCAGCATTTGGTAATGGCGACCTTTACCTAGAGAAGTATGTAACTTCACTGCGTCACATCGAAGTTCAGTTGCTACGTGACCAGTTTGGTAACACTAAAGTACTGGGTCTACGTGACTGTTCTGTGCAGCGTAACAACCAGAAAGTGGTTGAAGAGTCTGGCTCAACTATGTTGCCTGATGAGCTTAAGCAGCGCGTGATGGAATACACTCGTGCACTTGGTGATGCGACTGACTACATGGGCGCAGGTACGGTTGAATTTATCTATAACTTAGACGCGAACGAAGTCTACTTCATGGAGATGAACACGCGTCTACAGGTTGAGCATCCAGTAACAGAAGCCACTTCTGGCATTGATATCGTAAGCGCAGGTTTTGATATCGCAGCGGGTCGTTCAATTGCAGAACTTGAACCTCAAGATATTGGCTACGCGATGGAAGTACGTGTAACGGCTGAGAAAGCGGCGCTTGATAGCCATGGCGTACTGCAATTATTGCCGTACCCAGGTCTCATCACTGAGTATCAGATGCCTGAGCGTGATGACATCGAAATCATCTCAATTGCCGGTGAAGGTAAAGAGGTTTCTCCTTACTACGATAGCTTGATTGCACAGATTATTTGCCGTGGTGAAAGCCGTGAAGATGTGATTATAAAGCTACATGATTACCTAGCGAATCAAGTAGTGATTAAAGGCATCGCAACTAACATTCCGTTGTTAACGCGCATTCTTAAAGATGGCACGTTTAACGAAGGCGTATACGATACTAATTACCTTCCGCGCTTTATGGCAGAGCTAGATGTGCCTGAGATGATTGCAGAAATGGAAGCCGCTGCAGAAACGGTTGGCGTAGATACAGCATCACTGCGTGTAGGTGAGAGTAACGAGCTTAAAGTGATGGCGCAGGGCGCAGGTATCTTCTATACCTCTCCAGCACCTGGTGAAGCAGACTTTGTTAAGGAAGGTGATATTGTTACTGTGGATCAGACTTTAGCGCTTACAGAAGCAATGAAGATGTTCTCGCAGGTAACATTAGCTGGCTTTAACCGTAAGGATGCGGTGTTATACCCAGAAGATCAGCAGTATCGTATTGAGCGTATTCTTAACAGTAACGGTCAACAAGTATCGCAAGGCGAATTACTATTTGTAGTATCGCCAGTGACTAAGTAACCGCTTACTAAAGTGGAGCCGTATTAGCGGCTCTGCTTTACGGAGCTAGTTTACAGCTCACTAAAAAGCCCACTCATACCAATTGGTATGAGTGGGCTTTTTGTTTTTAGCGTTTAATTTTTAGGGTATTTAGGTTGAGATTTAGCTTTTTGTTTAGCGATGACTCGTTGCCATTTTCCTTTGAGGCTAGCAAGCAAAGGGGAATGCACTCTAGATTCTGTTATTTGGCTAAAGACCTTAAATTTATTTGGGCCATGGCGACGGCTAATATTGAATTGTGGATACAGCTGTTGCAGCTTGAGTGCATCTTTTTCTGGTGATAATTCAGGGTTGAGTTTATACAGCTCGCCTCCTACAGGACGCGTATGGACAACGGCGGCAGCATCGATGACTGCAATCTTATTACGCTCTGGATTTTCAATTAAGTGTGGCCAAAGAGCATCTAAGCCCCAACCTGATGGACTCTGGCCCAAGCTATGTTTTAAATGGGTTAACGCGTCACTTGAGAAAATAGGCACCATCACTTCAACAAAATTGCTGTAGCGTAAAATTGAGTTTGATTGACGTAGTAAGCTTGAGTGCGAAAAATAGGAGTTCATCGTGAGCGCTGGTTGAGCTAACGCAAGATTAAACCCCTCAAATAAACTGAACATATTATTGATGGTCTTAGCATCTGCAAGAATGTCGTCATCTGGGATCCATACTGCATCATATTGCGAGATCACATCCCAATTCGCTTCAATTAGTTTATGAACGACAGGCCATTTCCCGCCTTTGACTTGTTCATAGTAATTTGCCTCTTCTTGAAAGTGCTTAGGTTTGTCACCGAAGTAGCTCAGGAATAAGTCGAAGTTGGCAGTCGCATTTTTTAACCAATGCGAATGCAGTGAGTTGTCACCGACCCGGGCAATGACTAAGTATTTTTTCATATCAATAGCTCTGAATATCTGGTTATTGCTCAATGAAAGCCGGCATAGTTTGCTTGCTAATTATCGATTCTTGGAAGCACTTACTGACGGTTAATGCCTCATCGATAGTGACGTCCATATCTAAGTAACGATATGTACCTAGACGACCAACAAAAGTAATGTTCTCTTGCTGTTTAGCGAGTGCGATATAGCGCTCTAATAACGCGTTGTCATCACTTAACCTGACTGGATAGTATGGCGTATCATCAGGCGTTGCTTCACGGCTATATTCTTTGAAAATTACAGTGCTAGCGTGCTCTTCCCAAGGGGTAAAGTGTTTATGTTCGCTAATACGAGTGTAAGCTTGGCTATTATCGCAATAGTTAATTACAGCATTACCTTGGTAGTCGCCCTGATGGGTTTCTTTGACAAAATCTAGGGTTCTATATGGCAGTCTACCAAGCTGGTAATCGAAATAAGCATCTAACGGCCCAGAGAAAAAAACATGATCATAATTGCTCTTCATGGCTGCACTGAACGTTGAATTTAGCTTTACTTGTATATTTGGGTGAGCCAGTAGTTTTTCGATAAGTGGCGTGTATCCTTCAAGCGGCATCCCCTGAAATGGATGACTAAAGTAGTTGTCGTCGTAATTAAACCTAACTGGTAGTCGCTTTAAAATACTCGCAGGTAAGCTATCGGGTGAGCGACCCCATTGCTTGATAGTGTAATCTTTGAAAAAGGCTTGATAGAGCGATTCTCCAATCATTTTCTTTGCTTGGTCTTCAAAGTTTTTAGGCTCTTTAATCCTACTATCAGCTTGGTTCGCTATGAAGTTTTTAGCTTCAATTGGCGACATTTGCGCGTTAAAAAATTGATTGATGGTGTGTAGGTTAATTGGCAGCGAATAGATCTGGCCTTGAGTCCTCGCTTTTACCCTATTGGTAAAAGGCATAAATTGACCTAATTGACAGACATAGTTCCACACGTGAGCTTTATCAGTGTGGAAAATATGTGGGCCAAAATGGTGCAGCATTATCTTGCTATCAACATCTCTCGAAGAGTAGCAATTACCAGCAACATGATTGCGCGGTTCGTAAACGGTAATTTTATGGCCGGCTTTTGCAAGTTCATTGGCAATGACAGCACCTGAAAAACCTGCGCCTGCAATTCCAATCTTAAGAGTCATTCTTTCAGTGTTATCGATTGAGTTATAGGCCTTACAGTTTACATTGCGAGTATTTATTATGAGTAATTATTATCATGTTAAGCGTATTAAATTGAGTTTAGTTAGCATTCTTGTTGGTAAATTGTGTTTTTACGGGGTTGGGCATGTTGCAAGTAGTTTGTGTGTTATCTTTGCTTGTTATTTATACGCTATTTTAATCTGCCCTAGCTAGATTATTTCAAAGGAGTTATTTATTACTTTTACAGCTAAAAAGGATGAATTGTTAGCACGGCTGGTGGATGAGAATAATGTATTACGTGAAAAAATCGATGCGTTGAGCAAACAAAATAAAATCTTAGAACAAAAACTTAATGCTGCACTTGATGGCACGGGACTTTGTCTTTGGGAGCAACATATTCCAACTGGCAATTTAACCATGTTCAATATGGAGTGGGGCTCACTCTTAGGTTATACCATTGATGAGCTCGCTGCGCATGTCAATAGCTGGAAAGGCAATCTTCACCCTGATGACAGAGAATGGGTTATCGCTAATTTTGAAGACCATGTTAGCGGCAAAACAGACTCTTACGATGTGACCCATAGAATGGTCCATAAAGACGGTACTGTTAGTTGGGTGTCAGACCGAGGACGAGTGATTGAGTTTGGCGACAAAGGTGAGCCAATTCGTATCATGGGGACACATGTCGATATCACTAAAGAAAAACGCTACGAGTTAGAGTTAGCCAAGCTTGCCCATCGCGATCCATTAACTGATCTACTTAACCGTAAAGCATTAATTGAAGCATTTAACTCGCAAAGAGAGCAAACTGCATGCGGAGCATTAATGTTTATCGATCTCGATGACTTTAAGTCGAATAATGACCGCTATGGCCATAAATTTGGTGATAGTTTACTGATTAAAATTGCTGAGATATTGCAATTACAGGTTCCAGATTCCAAGGCAATTGCAAGAATGGGTGGGGATGAGTTTGTGCTCCTGTTTGAGTCAAATGATCGTACACTGCTTTCAGAAATTGCTGACAGGATATTAAGCGCTTTTGGTTTGAACGTTTTAGTAGAGAATAAAAGTATTAATATCGGTATGAGTATCGGGATTAGCTTATTCACTGTTCAATCTTTTGCCGAGATCTGTGAACAAGCTGATCACGCCATGTATGAAGTAAAGCGTCAAGGTAAAAATAGTTATCTATTTCACCAGTAATTAAGGCTAAAAGCGATAGATAATACTACACGGCAAAATCAGCTACACCACTAACCCCGAGCTATTTGGTAATGGCTAATCTTGCAGGGCTCAACTCTTGGCTTAAGCGGATAAAGCTTTCTGCTGCTGGGGTTAATGGTAAATTTTTACGCCAAATTAATGCTAAATCCCAGGTCAGTTGCGGTGATAGCGGTCGATACGTTAAGCGAGTCGAATTCACTTTATGACAAATAGGCTCTGGTAAGATCGCGAGTCCCATTTTTGACTCAACCATTGCGGCAATAAAATCCCATTGGCCACTTTGTGCGGCAATATTCAATTCGATATTGGCCTTATGGGTCAGTCGGCGAATAAGTTTAGCGAGTGAGAAGTCATCGTTATAAAGGATGAAAGGATAATGAGCTAAGTCTGACCAAGAAATCGATGCTTTTTTAGTGAGAATATGGTCTTCGGGTAAGCAAGCAAATAGCGGATAGCCGCCAAGGTTATGGCTACAGAAATCCTGAGTATGAGTGGTTGGCAAAGCCGTAAATGTTAGGTCAAGCGTGTCATTTAGCAAAGCTTGCTCTGCTGCAAAACCACCGAGTTCAACAATACTCACGTCTATTCGTGGGAAGCGCTTGCGATATTGTGATAGCAAATCAATAACCATTTCTCCCATCATAGGGCATACCCCTAGTCGCAGTTGTCCAGTTTGCAATCCGTTTAAGCTGTTCATTTCTTCTTGCAAACGATGCCATTGCCCAACGATCTGTTTCGCACTACTTTCGAGTAAACGTCCAGCCTCGGTTGCAATGACTTTTTGATTATTACGTATGAGTAACGGCTGTTCTAAATGCTCTTCTAATCGTTGGATCATCTTGGTTAAAGTGGGTTGAGTAAGGTGTAATCTTTCTGCCGCACGGGTGTAATTACCGACTTCAAGTAAGGTAATGAAACAGTGCAAACTTTTGATCTGTATGTTCATGCCTATTTGGAATCCATTTAATAATAACTATTCATTTTACTAATAACTTGGAGGCGGTTACTTTAGCACCAATTAAGCAGTTTTGTTTGTTTTTAATACATTAATGGGATCTAAAATGAAGTCATATCAAGGTTTATTTGCTCAAGCTCTGTATCTCGCAGCTAAACCATTAGACAAAGAGCAGAAGCAAAAATTAGCAGCGGCTTCAGCCCAGCGCATTGACTCAGGGCAAGCAAGCACAAAGCAGGCTTAATATAGCCTGCTTGTATATTGTTATTTCCAGCCCATAAGCCAGTCCGTCTCTTGTGTTAACTCGCGCCAATTAATTGAAAACTCAGCGCGAGTCAGCACAGCTTCTATCAAACATAAGCTCACTTCTCCTTGCTCATCAAATTTCACTTTAGTCACCATAAAGTGTTTCTGCTTTTTCTGCGTATTAACCGCAGTCCATTTGCTCTGTAGTAGTTTTTTCGGGTTAATTTTATTCATAGGCTTGAATACGATTAGCGTAAAAAATAGATCATTTATCTATTAAGTAAATATCTCAATTTTGAATAGCTTTATTACAATGAGGCTTTAATTAATAGTCATTATTCTGTCAATTTCATCATTCTGTTTGTTTTTTATATTATTAATATGTTTTTTGTTTTTATTCCCGTGAATATTAATTTTTAAATAATGGTGTTCGGGCTTCTATATTTTTAACTAAGTAAATTTAATTGGTAGAGATTAAAATCTTAAATGTATATCGTTCTGAATGTTAATGTCGTCTTTTGCTGCGGTTTTAGTTTTTGCAACCGATAGGTGGTAATCGCTGGTTGGTGATATGTGTCACACATTAAGTTTTAAATAACAATTTGTTTTTTATTTTGCAATTATTGGCTCGTTTCTGGCTATAACGATTATTAGGTGTTTTTATTTTGTCACTCTGCTTAATTTGGTGATATATAGGTCCTTTAGCGATGAACTATTAGTTAAGCTATTTCGGATTAATGCGGGTTTTAGATAAGTGAATACTTTTAATGAGTTTAAGTGAAAATAGAGTTAGAGCCATGTGTATATTTTATCGGCGGAATATCATATTTTCATTAATTGGTTTGTCTTATTTTTTTTCATCGATAACTTTCGCTAATGAGCAAGAACAAGTCATACCTTTTGAACTCGCTGCAGAGCTATTAGAAATAAAGCAACAACTAGCAGACTGGGATAAGCTTAAGCCTGCTATTGAAAGACTGGTTCATAATGAGGAGGACTTAGCACTGCTGATCTCTGAGTTAAGTAAAATATCAATGTTGCAGCATAAACCTTTGAAAGTCGTAACGCCTCAAGAAGTGGTATTGCCATCACCAGTTATTAATAAAGTAGAAAATGCTGCAAACAATAATAAGGTGACCGAAATAAAAAATGGTCATAATGCTTATGGCATTCATCTATCTTCCTACTCTAATAGTAATAACCTAAAGGCAGGTTGGCTTAGTTATAAAAAAAGGTTTCATGATTTATTGGTTGATGGTCAACCAATGCAGGTCGATTTTGTTAGTAAAGGTAAGAGTTTCTCTCGGTTGGTCTATGGGCCATACTCGAGTAAAAAATCGGCATTATCAATATGCCGCCTATTAAAAGTCGAAGGGCAGTACTGTGCCGTAGTTGAATATAAGGGTGAGAGAATATAAAAGGATTTTATGAAGTATTATGGAAAAAGAACTTAGTTGTAAATTTAATTAAAGTTAAATTTTATAATGCCGATTAGTTATCTAGCTTTATCTTTTCTATTTTTAGCCTAAGTTTAACTTGGTTTGTTGTCACCTTTGGTTTTTATTTAATCAAAGTGTGTCTTGGCGTTATTTATTAAATACAATAATGTGTAAAATGGAGTTTTAAATGAAAAATATTTCTATGGTGGCAAAAGCTGTTGGCTTAGCATTAGTTATGGTTGTATCTGCACCAGTTATGGCTGCTGAAACAGAGAATGCTACAGCATCTGTTACTGTTAAAAATGCTTTTGAAATGGTTGTGGCTAAGCCATTAAACTTTGGTGAAATCACTGCAGTAGTCGACCTGACAGATACTGATGGCGTAAGTGCCAGTATTACAATGTCGCCAAACCCAACTGAGCAGGCAACTGTAGTTAATGGTGCTGGAAATGCGGCAACTATTAGATCACTAGTACCGGGTGAACCTGGTGAAGTTACCGTTGCTGGTGTTGCACCATATTCAGAGTTAAGTGTGACTTTACCGACAACTCCAACCAATGTTGTAGCTGCTTCAGCACCTCCAGGATCACCTAAGTTTGTATTAAGTACTATTACGGCATTTATTACATCAGGCGATAATGACGGCACGCTTTATGTTAATGATACAAATAAGTTGACTGCAGACGGTCAAGGTAATGCGAGCTTTAACTTTGGTGGCACGTTAACGACAGATGTATACGTTGCTGATTCCAATGTTATTGATAGACAATATCAAGATGGTGAGTTTACCGGTACTTTTCCAATTACTGTTAGCTACTAAGTAAAAATAGACTTAGGTGGCGAAACATATGTTTAGCCACCTTATATAAAAGGCTAGCTTTGAAATCCATTTTATTTTTGGTTTTAACAACGGTCATTTTTGACGTAAGTGCAGATGTGTATTTTGAACAGCCGCTATCGTTTGGCACTATAGTGATACGTGATAACAGCATTCAAAGCAGTGTGATAGTGCCTACCTTTGGCCATAGCACTTCTTCAGGACAGCTGTTGATCATTAAGCCCGGAGAAGCAGCTGAAATGGTCATTACTGATTACCCACCTTATGTCGATCTTTCAATTACTCCCATGTTGCCTGTTATAACGACTGTTGCATCAGGAGATACTGAACAATTCACCTTAAGTGAGATCTATATTGAGCAGAGTATTCGTACAGACAGTGCAGGTATGGCTATCGCTCAAATGGGTGGCAAGCTGATGACCTCAGGTAATGGTAAGCATTATCTGAATACTTCCTATCAAGCCGTTTTTTATTTAGATATTAGTTATTAGTTCAGTCAACAACTACAGAGTAACTCTGTAATTTTATAGGGCCTAGACCCCATCACTAGAGTGAATTATATTCCATTTGTTTTGAGTATTTTCTATGTTTAAGCGCTTATTAAAAGCTACATTTTTTGGGTCAATATGCTTATTTTCATTTATCAATTCAGCTCAAGCTAGCTTATTGGTGTCTCCTATCCGGGTTGCTTTTGAGGGACGCGAAAGATCCTATGAGATTGTACTTATAAACAGCAGCTCTGAAGTCAAAACATACCGTCTTGCGTGGCAAGAAAAGTTAGCTTTACCAAGTGGTGGCTATAAAGACCTAACATCAGAAGAGGCAATTGGCTATCCCTCAGCTAGCAAAATGCTGCGCTTTAGTCCGAGGCAGGTGACTTTGAAACCTAATGAGCGTCAGATTGTTAGGTTGGGTCTAAGGCGCCCTAAAGATCTTGCTGATGGAGAGTATCGCTCGCATTTAAAGTTAGAAGCGTTACCGCCAAAACGAGCTAAAAAGTCAGATGGTGAAATGTCGATTAATTTGGACGTTTTGTTAAGTTACAGCCTGCCAGTAATCGTTAGGCAAGGAAAAGCTAACCCTAAAGTTGAGATTACGTCAAAGGTGTTACGCTTTGATCAACATAGTGGCAAAACCATGTTGAACGTTAATTTAACTCGAACTGGTGAATATTCTACTGCTGGGAATTTAGTTGCGTATTGGCTAGGTGAACAAGGGGATGAGCAAGTTGTTGCGCGCTTAAATAACGTCAATATATATCCAGAGGTCAATCAAGCTATTAAGTCTATGGCTTGGATTGCCAAAGATTTCACGCCGTCTAACGGCAAGCTGCGTATTGTTTATGAAGGACAGCAAGAATTTAACGGGCAAGTTTTTGCAGAGAAAGAGTTTGCTGTAACCGCAGAAGCATTTACTAACAACTAGCTATTTTTGTGGTGGATGTTGACCAGAGTTGGTGAATACTTTGCTGTTATTCGAATTTAAGGGAAAGTAGTGCGCTATCGTCTAAGTTACGCATTACTTTTATCTCTACTTCTCAGCTATGCAGGCTCCGCAAGTGCGCAGCCTGCTTTTATTGCTTTTATATCTTCTCAACACGCCTTACCTGTAGTTATTCAATCAGAGCAAAACGTTCAGCTTGCAAGTTTAAATAATGCCGACGTTGCGCGCACTTTAGCGAGGCTGAAGCAAAGTTACAGCTTGTCATTGCAGGAGCTACAATCCCAAGCTGCAGTTTTAGCATCTACAACTGATGACGCTAGTGTAAACGTAGAACTCTCTACTGAGCAGTTGGGTATTCCCGAAGGGGAGGAATTACTGCTATCTCTTTATGTCGATAATCATTATTTGTCAGATGTGTTTGCTATCAAAAGTAAGCAAAATGCGCAATTTAGTTTAATTGGGCTATTTGAGTTAATTGATTTTCCAATTGAAGGCGACTTTGATAATCGCATGGTTAAAGGCTGGTATTTAGATGAGACTCGTCAATTTTTAATGCGCCTACCTGAAGCGGGAGAGGAAGTCGTTAATGTCTCGGTTAACCAGCAGGATTTCGAATTAGAACCTAGTCATTACACCCTTATGGCTGATGATATTTATATTGCCGGCGATGAGATTGAACAGTGGTTTGGTATCACTTTTGACTATAGTTTTTCAGATTTAAAGGTAGATATTAGCAGCTCCTCGCCGTTACCTGTACAACAAAGGTTAGCACGAAAAAAGCGTCAACTAAATCAAGCTGTAAGTCGCAATAGAGAGGCTGTGTTGCCTTGGAAAGAATCTAATTATCAAGCGATATCCTCTCCTTTAGTCGATGTGCAGGTTAACGCTGCAGTGACAGAACACAACAATTATCAAAGTTACTCGATAATTGGCGGTCATGATTTCGCATTCTTAAGTAGTGAGTTTTATGCCAGCGGCAATAGTAACGATGCATTGACGGACTTACGTTTAACCTTATCAAAAGAATCGGCTGCTGGGGACTTACTAGGCCCATTAAAGGCGACAGAATTTAGATTGGGTGATATTACTCCTGTGAGCGTTGGAGTTGATGGCACGCTCGGTCAAAGTCGCGGTATTTCAGTAACTAATGATAAAACAGGTGTATCAGCCAACAATAGAACCATCAATCTCAGTGGTGATATTCAACCTGGCTGGGATATCGAGCTATATCAAAACGGTTTACTGATCAGGCAGGCACTTAGTTTGCAAAATGGTCGCTATGAGTTTAACGACATCGAATTGCTGTATGGTGATAACCAATTTGAGATGATCGCTTATGGCCCGCAAGGACAGGTTAAAACCGAAACTAAACAAGTTTATGTTGATAGTAATAAACTCAAAGCTAACGAGAGCAGCTATAGTGTTTCGCTTGCTGAAATTGGTAAAGGTTTATCTGGTATCTCTAGTACACCTGACGATAATGAAACGGGTTGGGTGCTAAGCTCGACCTATGAGCGCGGTTTAACTGATTGGGCATCGATTAATTTAGGTGTGCAAGAGCAGTTATCAGAACAGGGCACTTCTGTCGATACTTATGCCATTGGTGGTAATTTTAATCTGTTTGAACGTTTTCTTGTTGATGCTGATTATCAAATTAAAGGTCATCAAGACAGCACATTTGCTGTTTCTGGGCGAACCCAAATTGGTAACCAATCTTTAAGCTTGCGTTATCAGGCATCAGAAAAGACCTTAGAAGATTTAAGTCAGCAACAACATACAGAATATAATTTTGACCACAGTGGATATATTTTTCAAGGCTCTCCCTATCGTTTAAATTATCGAAATCATTGGCGACAAACTCAAACGAGTAATGGCGCAAAGCACGATGAGTTCGGCAACTTGCTCGCGATAAGTACTGGTTGGGCAAACATTAATAACCAATTAACTTGGTATACGGGCCACTCTTCAAGTGACGCAGCTTTAGATGACTCGCTTACAGGCCAATTACAGCTACAAAAGAGTTTTGGTTGGGCTTTTAGCAGGGTGAAACTAGATTATTTTATTCAGCCAGAAGCTGAAATTTCTCGATTTTCTACCGAGCTATCCATCCCAATTAACACTCATCTACAATCTGAACTTGAGCTTGATTACTACCCTATAACTGATCTGTTAAGTAGTAGTGCTAGCTTAAGCTGGCAGCATAATGCATTTAGTCTTAATTCTACTGTTTCTTATGATAATACAGGCGACTGGTCATTAGGTTTGTATGGCCGCTTTAGCTTTGGTTATGAGCCAGAAACTGAGCAAGTGTTTATGTCATCGCGTAGCTTATCTGGTGCGGGAGCCTTAATGGTGCGGGTGTTCGAGGATGATAACCTTAATGGACGGTTTGATGCTGGTGAGGCTGTTATTGAAGGCGCAAGAGTAAAAGGCGTGCAACAGTACCGCTATGGCACTAGTAATCAAGATGGCGTGGCGATGTTAACCTCAATGTCTAGCCAGAAGAAAACCGATATTGTGCTTGATCAAAAAAGCCTAGGTGATCCTTTCTTAATTCCCGCTATTCCTGGGGTCTCTATCACCCCAAGGCGTGGTCATATACAGACTTTAGATTTTCCTGTCGTTAACGCAGCAGAAGTTGAAGGTACTGTGTATGTGCGCGAAGTCGATGGTACTGAATCTATCGCACCTTATGCCACAGTCAACTTAGTCAATGCGGCAGGTGATATTGTCGCCACTACAGAAACAGAATTTGATGGATATTACTTGTTTACTGATTTAATTCCGGGCGATTACCAATTATCTATTGATGCTAATTACCTTGAACGTAAGAAGTTACGTGGTGAGTCACAAATGGCGATTACCTTGCAAAATAATGGCGATGTAATGAATGGTGCTGACTTTACGTTTGCAGAGATCATGACGAGCAAAGGCTATGTAATGAACCTCGGTAAATTTAATTCACTCGCCATGCTCAAAACCTACTGGCAGTTGGTGAAGCATAATTATGACGATGCCATGAGCCAACAAGTATTTTATATCGAAGATAAACAAACCAAGCGTTATGCGTTAAATGTAGCCTTTTTGGCTCGTAAACAACAAGCTGAAAACGGTTGCTCTCAAATTACAAAACAAGGTCTAAAGTGCAGTGTCGAGCCTTTTGAGTTCGAATTTGAATCATAATAAATTTAGGCTTTTTCTATTTAAATCATATTACTTTTCAGAGACAGTCTTGTGGAAATGAGTTTTAGAATGAATGTAGTGAACTATCGAGCTTGCCGTAAAGCAGCGGCTTTGCTTGTTGCCATAATGAGCTTAACTGGCTGTGCTAATCAGGCTGATATCGCGCTTGAAAAGCAACGAGTTGCAGAGCAAAAGCAACTAAAAGACAAAATAGAACAATTAGAGCAAGAGCTTGCTGAGTGGCATCAAATGAAGGCTGGTCTATCCCGTTTGATTGTTATTGAGGGCGACTTGAAGTTATTGGTTGAGCAACTCACTATGTTGGCGGCAGGAGGCCAAGCACCTGTTAGGCCAGCTCCAATAACGCCTAAAGCGACTAAACAAATGCCAACGTCCGTTTCGTCAGATTCAATAGCAGTAGCAAGTTCAACGATGGAGGTTAAACACCAAATTTCGAGCCAAAGCAGTGACAATAAAGTTGACGGAGTACAAGTTGACCACATGGCTGCAGCTGAGAGCACGAAAACAGAAGTTAATGTGCCAGAAGCTTTAGCTATTAGAAGTTACGCATCAGCATATCCGGGTGGGCCTGAGCAACCTATCGAGTCTAATCCAAAGGTTTTGAACTATGCAAATAAGACGCAAGCAGAAGCTAAAGCCGCTCGGAAGAAAAGTGGTTTTGCATTGCAGTTATCATCAGTGGATAAATTCTCTCGTATCGAGCCTACTTGGTTTGAGTTAAATAGTCGTTTTGGCACTCAGTTAGCTCGTTATGTGCCGAGGTATGAGCGTGTTTTAGTTAACGGAAAAACATATTACCGAATTAAAGTTGGCGAGTTTACTCAGCGTCAACAAGCATTGTCAGCGTGTACTAGCATGAAGCAAAGTGGTTTGGATTGTATTGTGGCGACTAGTGTTGGTATAAACCTCTATAGCAGCTAGTTTGTATGGCTAAAATGTGAGTGAAAATAAACTTGGCTAATGAATATTGCTATGTTCATTAGCCAATTGGGTTCCTCGATGTTTAGTTCAGTAGCTCATGTTCAGGTGGTAACTGGCGGCTTATCCAAAGTACTAATTTGTGCTTCATATTGGGACCATCTTCTTTGTCTTTTGGTAGTGCTTGAATAAGGTTGTCTTGTACTAATAAGCGGTAAATACATTCGACTTTATCTTTGGGAGAGATCCCTTGGCCAAAATCAGCAAAGCCTCTTTTTTTGGCGTAGCCAACACCAATTTCTAACGCGAGCTTCAGTAGTTGTGCATCGTGCTTACCTGACTTCATATAGACGCTTCTTATGTCGATTGATGTAGCCCTAACGTTACCTGAATATCAAATGATAGCAAGTGAGATTATGTTTATAAAATCGTTAAAATCCCACTTAGATACAGCCTATTATTTAACTTTATGTCGCTGCTTGTATTGAAGTGGTGAAAGTCCATGCCAGCGTTTAAATGCGCGAGTAAAGTTACTGGGATCTTTAAAGCCTAAACGAAATGAAATATCAATCACTGCCAACTGATTATTGGCTAAGTATTTGATAGCTAATTCTTTACGAACGTTTTCAACTAACTCACTGAAACTTGTACCTTCTTGGCGTAACTTACGTTGTAGGTTGCGGCTGCTCATATGAAATGACTGGGCTACCGTATCCCGTAAAGGATTGCCTAACGTCATAGAGAAAGTAATTGCTTCTGTCACTTTTTTACTGAAGGCTTGCTGGCTAATCGTTTGAAAATAAGCCTGAATAGCTTCATCGTTACTCAATGCTAGTTGTCTATTTGCAGACGGAAAAGGTCGTTGTAAAGCAGTGTTTGAGTAGTAAATTTTATTGCTGTTGGCCGCATATTTGATCGGACAATTAAACAGATCATTAAAGGGTTTCGAGTTGAAAGGCTGTCGACGTTCCAGTTCTAATCGATAGGGAATTATTTGTCCGTGGCTGACCTGAAATGCCATTAAATAACTAGTGGCCATAAATGCATCTATGGCTTCATCTGCATAATGCCTTCCGGCTATTTTATTAAAACATAATGCGGATTCATGTTCGCCATGCTCTATATTCACCTCTAATACATTACTAATAATGCTGTAATAGCGCTTTACTCTTACCCAGGCATCGTTGAGGGATTCACTTACTAGCAATGAGAAACTCAATGCATTAAAGCTAGTAGGCTGCACAAAATTAGCGACCTTTAAACCTATTGCTTCATCCCCTGTTAGCGTCACTGCTTTACGCCATAACAGTGTCATTTGGCTTACTGGTAAGCGGGCATTAGGATCAATTAATACAGAGGGGTCAATGGCAAGTTCATCTAGAATTTTTTGACTGCTAGCGCCAGAGGCATCAATGGTGCGACACACTGCTAACGCCCAAGATGCGATAGTTGTAGATTCAACTTTAGTTATATTCTTGTCCTTCAAAGTCATAAACCTGTCTCTCGCCGACCATTAATCCACTGCATCATGGTTTAGGTTACAAATAAAGCGGCTTAAGCTCAATCTTTATTAAGAGGGGGGGGACACGTAGGATAAGGCTTGCTGCAACGCATTGAGGGAGTGGCATTTTTGCCGAGTAACTATAAGGAATAATAATGAATCATTACTCGTTTATATCTAAATCAGGTTTGAAAAAAGGCTCTGCAATATTGGCTGCTTGCTTATCGTTCATAATAGCGGGTTGCGACAGTGACTCGGATGGCGGGTCTCAAGGTAAGCAAATTGAGTCTAGTGCTTGCTTTTGGGTTGGCCCGTATAACATTGACCACCCTGAGCGTAACTTTGCCTACCCTGACACAGGGGCTAATTATTGGCATGCTGGGTACACTTTGCCTGAAGGGGCAAACTTAACTCTTCACGGTGAATATCCTTATGCACGTTATATTTCACTTAATAGCTATCGTGCCGATACTACGCCAGCAACAGCGATTACTGATAATCAAATAGTGGCAGATGACGGGTCTTATAATCCCTTTATTCAAGATGCTGAGCGACAAAAGCAACGACGAGAATTTACCTTAACAGTTGCTCAAGGAGAGCCCTCTGGTGATTTACCCGCTAATACCTTGTTTGATTATGCTAAACAGGGAGATAAAGCGGTATTGATCTATCGGATATATGTCGGTGATGAGGGGCAAGATGAGCAAGCAGGTTTTGAGCTGCCAGCGGTAGAGTTAACGCTAGCTACGGGGGAGCAACTTTATGGCCAGCAAGCTTGTGATGTTCTGCAAGCAGATACTGAAGATCTTGCCATCCCACTAGTGCCTAAAGAAACCTATGCTAAAGTTCGTTCAAATCCCGCTTTTGACCCAGCTAAAACCCCCGCTATTTGGCGTGCAGCTTATAACGGTACGTATGGGTTTCAATGTAACTTTCTAGGGCAATGTGCTGGAGAGCCTGAGCGTAGCGTGAACTTTTACGCTAATGCAGATAACCAATATATCAGTACTTTTTTAGACTCAAATTTTGGTGAAGTGGCTGTGACTCGAGGGAAATTACCGCGTGTGCCGCAAACCTTTAAAGGCAATACCGTGTTTGATGAATCGGACTCGCAGATAAGGTATTGGTCAATTTGCCAGAACGAGTACTATTCGCAAGTGGTAACCGATTGTCTGTTTGATGAACAACTCGTTACCGATGAAGAGGGTTATTACACTGTGGTAACGAGTCGAGACTCTTTTAAACCGAATAATGCTAATCCTGATTGCGGTTACAACTTTTTACCTTGGACCGAGCAAGGCGATGGCTTTGGCCGAGCTGTTGAAGGTGGCAATAATAAGCTCAATGAAGCAATGCTAATCGTACGTAATATGCTTCCACAAGAAGGGTTTGCGCAAGCGATTCAAAATACCAGCACTCCAGGTGATGAGTACGTGATTATGGGGGAGTATTTGCCAACAACTGAATATATGAGTCGTGCAGACTTTGAGTCTTTGGGCTGTAACACCTAATCCTGCGGTAGCTATAATTGCTAAAAGGCCGCCGCAAGGCGGTTTTTTTGTGCAAAATTTAGTTTGATCCTGATCATGATTGTTCTCAGTTTAGCTTCCTTAAAGACGCGTTTTAGCTAAGCTAAAATTAGGATAAGGATAATCAGCAGAGGTGACTTCATGGGTAAAGTGTTAGTGATTTCGCAGCGGCAAGAAGCACATATTAATGCCGTGGTAAAAGGCGTTGAATTAGCTAAGTTACTTGGTAAACGCGCCGAGGTATTTGCATATAGTTTTGAATACTTTGGCGATGCAGAGTTTTATAATCCTAAGTTTGTCGCGGTAGCACAAAAGCACGTGATGAAGCAGCGTGAGGCCAAAATAGAGCAAATGCTGCAGGATATTGATGAACAAGACACACCGATCCACAGCGTGTGGAGTAAAGATTTATTTGAACATGCCTGTCATCATTCAAAGCGCCATGACTTTGATCTTATCGTAAAGGCGGTACATCACGCCGATCATTATCTGCCTGTCGACTGGAGTCTCATTCGCCACACTCGCGTGCCACTCATGCTGTTAACCGACAACCCATTGCATAAAGGTAATAGCGTAATGATGGCGCTGGATCTAGACAGTAAAAAAACCTTAAAGCAACAGCTTAATCAGGCGGTGATCCGCCAAGCAACCGCGCTGGCACAGGCTACAGGCAGCCAATTACATTTGGCGTACGTGATCCGCTTGCCACAGGTTATCCATGATATGGAGATTGTCGATACCCATGCATTGGTGCGAGAAGCTAAGCAAAGGCATCAGCCATTATTCGATGAGCTTAACTTAACTGATGACTGTGTGCATATTACGGTCGGCGAGCCAGACTTATGTTTGTATCAGTTAGCTTGTGAGCATAAAGTGCAATATCTGGTGCTTGGTGCAGTGCAACGTCAAGGCGTTTATGCTTATGTGGTGGGTAATATGGCTGAGTCTATTTTGAGCCGCACTCGCAGCAATGTATTAATCGTGCCAGCAAGAGAAGGGCAACTGTTACCGATAGAGTGAGCATCCAATAAGATAACAAACAAAAAACCACCTCAAATGAGGTGGTTTTTTTATGCTTTAAAACCCGCTAGCGCTTACTGAGCTGAAAAGTCGTTCTCGACTAATTCTTGCTTATTTTCAGCTTGAGGCGTGTGGCACTGAGTACAGTTGTAGTACTCATTGTTTAGCTTACCATCGGCCAACATATGCGATGGATCAACCGCAGTTGCCTTCATACGCTTGGCTTTTGCTGGGCTGTGACAGCTGATACAGCCGTTACGCTTCAGCGTAATTGGGTAGTCTGCTTTGTGTGGGATCATTGGTGGTTGATGTACAAAAGTACGTTCAATTGATTTACCACGTTTAGGATAAAGCGGCGCCGGATCGGCTGCACGAATATCGGTGATCTCAGACTTACCCAGTGAGCTAATGTTCACAGGCTCGGCTTGAGTATTCGCTTGCTGACCAGAGCAAGCACTAAGCGCCATTACTAGCGCAGCTAAGGTGAGTACTTTTTTCATTGGTTGTTCTCCGCCTTTAGGGCAATTCGATTTTGATTCTTTCGATTCTGAAACTGGAAAACGCGTTGGGCGCAAACGTCGATACAACGGCCGCATTGAGTGCAATCACTGTTGGTGATCATAGGCTGCTTACCTTTGAGTGCAGGCTTTAATACCTGTCTTTCAGGGCATACAACAAAGCAATCCATACAGTTGTCGCAATCTTTTGCGTTTACAGCAGATACTTTTACCGGACTCACTTTGCCGAGTAGGCCAAAGAGTGCACCTGTTGGGCATAAATGCCCACACCATGCTCGCTCACTGATAAATAAGTCCAGTAAGAAGATAGCGGCCAAAATCCATAAACCGCTGCCAGCGCCAAATAGTGCCGCGCGGTACAATACAGGAACAGGGTTAACCCATTCCCATACCGTTAGGCCGGTCATTACAGGCAATAGCAGTACGAGCGCAAGTAGGTAATAGCGTAAGTTTCTTGGCATCTCTGAGGTGCGAGGCAAGTTCATCTTACGGCGTAACCAACTCGCTAAGTCTGTCACCATGTTCACGGGGCAGACCCAGCTACAAAATACTCGGCCACCTAATACTGCGTAAAACAGCGCAATAATAACGGCACCTAGTATTAGGCTTAACTCGGGTAAATGGCCTGTCATCAACACCTGTAAAGTGGCAAGTGGATCTGACAAGGGCACAACGCCGAAGAGTTCGCTGGCAGAAAGATTACCTTTAAGTAACCAAACGCCAGCCCACGTTGCGATGAAGGGGCTAAGGGCAAACATGGCAAAGACACTGACTTGGCTTACACGGCGTAAGAACAAGAACTTGTGGGCGCGCCACCAGCCGAGTTCTTTCACTGCCGCATTAGCAAAGCCATGTGTTGTCGGTTTTTGCTTTAGTGTTTGGCTCATAGCTCAAGCCCCTTGTTTAACATCTCAAGCGTGGTCTCTTCGGTGTTGATATAAGTATCGTGTGCAGCAGCTTTACCAACAGCAATATGAGGCGGTAGCACTTTGATCGCAGCTTGTTCAAGCACGCAAGCATGTTCACATTTACCGCAGCCTGTGCAGCTATCGCTGTTGACTGTGGGTAAAAACATAGCATGATGACCACTGCGTTCATTGTGCTGCATTTCAAGGGTGATTGCGTCGTCGATTAGCGGGCAAACCCGGTAACAAACATCGCAACGTAGCCCTTTAAAGTTAAGGCAATTTTTCTCGTCTATTAATACCGCAACACCCATCTTAGCGTCTTCGATATCCGTTAGTTCATGGTTAAGCGAGCCAGATGGGCAAGCTTTAACGCAAGGGATATCTTCACACATCTCACAAGGGATAGTGCGCGCAGTAAAGTAGGGCGTGCCCGTTGGAACACCTTCAAACCAGCGAGCCAGTTTTAGGGTGTCGTAAGGGCAAGCATCTACACATAAACCACAGCGTACACAGGCCGAGAGAAAATCGTTTTCACTTAATGCGCCTGGCGGTCGAATCGCGAGCGGGTCTAACTGACTAGATTGCTTAGCAACTGCCGTTAATCCCATTCCTAGCAAGCCCATCGCACAGCCTGCTTTTGCCGATGTGGCTAAAAACTGGCGGCGATTGACGCCTTTAGATGCGAACTTACTGTGATTGACCGTACTCATTTGCGTTAGTTTTCTCCGCTTTTGCTCAAGCGATTAAAGTTAAATTTATTAGTGAAAAGCTTATGCTTTCATCACTTTAACTGGACACTTCTTGAAGTCTGTCTCTTTTGACAGAGGATCAGTTGCATCAAGTATTAACTTGTTGACCAGCTGGCGCGCATCGAAGAATGGCATAAACGCCACGCCTCTTGGCGGCTTGTTACGGCCTTTAGTTTCAACACGGGTTTTCACTTCACCGCGAGGTGAAGCTACGATGACTTCATCACCACGTTTTAGACCACGTGCTTTAGCGTCTTCAGGATGCATAAAGATCTGTGCATCTGGGTAAGCGCGATAAAGCTCAGGTACACGAGCGGTCATTGAACCCGTGTGCCAATGTTCAAGTACACGACCGGTTGATAACCAGATATCGTATTCCTCATTCGGCTCTTCAGCAGCAGGCTCATATGGTAGGGCGAAAATAACCGCTTTACCGTCTGGCTTACCGTAGAAGTCAAACTCCTTATCGCCTTTCACGTAAGGATCACCCTTAGAGAAGCGGCGTAAGGTTTCTTTACCATCAACTACTGGCCAGCGAAGACCACGTGTTTCATGGTAAGCATCAAAATCTGCTAAATCGTGAGCGTGGCCACGACCAAACTGGGCGTATTCTTCGAATAGGCCTTTTTGCACGTAGAAACCAAATGCTTCAGACTCGTCGTTGTACTCGCCTTTACATTCGCTTGCTGGGAACTTGTTGACGACGCCGTTGGCATAAAGCACGTCAAATAGAGTTTTATCAGCCAGTTCAGGTTGCTTAGCAATCAGCTCAGCAGGCCATACTTCAGACACCTTAAAGCGCTTAGAGAACTCCATTAGCTGCCACAAGTCAGACTTAGCGCCTTCTGGTGCTTTAACTTGCTGGTGCCACATATGGGTGCGACGCTCTGCGTTACCGTAAGCCCCTTCTTTTTCTACCCACATAGCGGTTGGCAAAATCAAGTCGGCTGCCATTGCAGTCACTGTTGGGTATGGATCAGACACCACGATGAAGTTTTCTGGGTTACGGAAACCTGGGTACATTTCGTCGTTAATGTTCGGGCCGGCTTGCATGTTGTTGGTACACATAGTCCAGTAACAGTTCAGCTTGCCATCTTTAAGCATGCGGCTCTGAAGTACCGCGTGGAAACCAGGCTTTGGCGGAATCGTGCCTTGTGGTACTTGCCATAGCTTCTCAGTAATTTCACGGTGCTTAGGATTCATCACCACCATGTCTGCTGGCAGACGGTGGGCGAATGTACCCACTTCACGTGCAGTACCACAAGCTGAAGGCTGACCTGTTAGCGAGAATGGGCTGTTACCTGGAGTCGCGATCTTACCGGTTAGCAAGTGGATGTTGTAAAGCATGTTGTTGGCCCACACACCACGGGTGTGTTGGTTAATACCCATGGTCCACAAGCTCATCATCTTAACGTTTGGATCAGCATACGCTTTCGCCATAAGCTCTAGCTTTTCAGGCTCAACACCACTCATTTCTGCAGCGTATTCAAGCGTGTAAGTGCTTACGAATTTAGCGTACTCGTCAAAGCTGATTGGTGCGAACTTACCGTTACCAGGGTTCTTGGCTTTCTTTTCAAGCGGATGGTCTGGACGCAGACCGTAACCGATATCGTCAGTACCCAATGCAAAGGTGGTGTGCTTGTTCACGAAGTCTTTGTTTACTGCATCGTTTTGAATGATGTAGTTAGCAATGTAGTTAAGGATCACAAGATCTGACTGTGGACGGAATACCATCGCGTTGTCTGCTAAGTCGAAGCTACGGTTTTCGAACGTCGATAACACATGCACACGGCTTGTTGGGCTGCTTAGACGGCGATCTGATAGACGTGCCCAAAGGATTGGGTGCATCTCAGCCATGTTGGCGCCCCAAAGCACGAATTGGTCTGCCGCTTCTAAGTCATCGTAACAACCCATTGGCTCATCAATACCAAAGGTACGCATAAAGCCAACAACCGCTGATGCCATACAGTGGCGAGCATTCGGGTCGATATTGTTAGTTAAGAAACCGGCTTTGTGCAGTTTAGAGGCAGCGTAGCCTTCCCAAACAGTCCACTGACCAGAACCAAACATACCAACGGCTGTTGGGCCTTTGGTTTTAAGGGTGTTCTTCCACTTGTCAGCCATGATGTCGAAAGCGCTATCCCAGCTGATTGGGGTGAACTCTCCTTCTTTATCATATTGACCGTCTTTCATACGTAGAAGCGGTGTAGTGAGGCGATCTTTACCGTACATGATTTTAGAAAGGAAGTAGCCTTTAATACAGTTAAGACCTTTGTTCACAGGGCTTTCAGGGTCACCTTTGGTGGCGACCACTTTGCCATTGTCAGTGCCCACTAGAACACTACAACCTACGCCACAAAAACGACAAGGTGCTTTGTCCCACTTGATGCTATCTTTTTGCTCTGCAGCTTCAACTATCTTAACTGGCAGAGTCGCGCCTACGGCTGTTGCGGCAGCAACGGCGGCGTTGGCTTTTAGAAACTCGCGACGGCTAATGCTCATGGTGTTCCTCACTCTTTTTTTCTACTGGATCGACTTGATGATAAATAAGACTGCTATTAAGCACGCCTTCAAGGGCGTTAATTGCTTCTACGCTATCGAGAATGGCGCGTTGGGTGTCACCTTCAACGGTGACAACAAACTTACCTTCGTCAGTAACGGCATGGATTTCGGTGCCTGACAGTGCTGAGATCCTGTTGTTAATCTCAGCTACAGCATGTGGTGCGGCGTGCACAACTAGGCTGGTAATATGAAATTCTTGGCTCATCTGTTTACCTTCTGTGATTTGGCAAATAACACTCATTTTGGAATAGTGCTGCGGTTACTTACCAAGGTTTATATCGA
This sequence comes from Shewanella sp. 10N.261.52.F9, assembly GCF_041471165.1. NCBI lineage: Bacteria > Pseudomonadati > Pseudomonadota > Gammaproteobacteria > Alteromonadales > Shewanellaceae > Shewanella > Shewanella sp. 10N.261.52.F9. Next base: position 316,951 of record NZ_JBFRNX010000013.1, on the reverse strand, counting down.
GTCTAGACCTCATGAAAATTGTGGGTATACCTCACAAGGGGTATTGGGAGTTTTTGTAGACCAAGATCAACTTTTTGAGGGTGATCTAGTTCTCAAATTGACCAATAAATATTAGGGGGTTGTTGGAATTTTGTCCATCCAGAATGTTAGCTTGCGCTACATTAAAAACTAAATATATTCAAAAGCTTGGTTAATGATAACCATTCTTATTTACCGGGTTTATTCTGGTTGGTTTCAGGCGTTTTTTATATTTATCACTGGGGAAAGTGACGCAGTTTGTCGAAATAGAAACAGTACTTTAGCTAAGCGTTAATCTCGAACGTTAACGCGAAAAAAACAGTCGACTGCCAATTAAGGAATAGAGAGTGCAGCACCTAATAGATTGCCACGAATAAGCTGATTTTAATAACCAGTCAGTTCCATATAGCCTAAACCACTATGGCTGCCGCTTATGCTAACCGGTCCCTCCCAATAGGGAATGGACAATGGCATGCTGGCATTAGGATTAAGCGCTTGAGTTGAGAGCTCAATGGTTTGTGAGGGAATAGATATATCCCAAGCTACCGGGTATCGACCTGAATCTGTTTGTTGCCAAGCAGTAGCAGTCATCGAGATCTGCTCACTATTGATCTGTTGACCACTGCCGTCAGGGTACATACGTCTACCACTATAAAAGTCTTGTTGTTCACCACTATTATCTCGCAGCTGAAATAGCATTAATGCAGAGCCATCATCGAGTCTAAAAGCAAACCAGTCCCAGCCTTGTTGAGTTTTCGATAAAAACTGTGAACTCCACTCTCTATCAAGCCAGGCATCACCGCTGACGTTTATGGTTTTGCCATCTCGTTCGATAGTGCCACTGACCTCGATAAAAGGTTGGCTGTAGTAATAGCTTGCTACCGTGCCTGCGGCATTTTTGCGGCTATAACCATTGTCGCCCTGTAGTTGAAATGGCGCCTGACTGTCGAGTTGCAGTTGATAGCTAAATTCTGTGGTGTTGGCAGACAGCGTGGCTGGGAACAACTGATCGTTATGGCTTTGCCACTGCCAGTCGTCTTGTTGGATCCGCAGTGGCGACACCTGTGTGCCGGCAAAATGGGCATTACCTCGGGTCCATTTTTCTGCGGCAAGATGTTGCTGTTTACTGGTCATAGCTGTGTGCGACATATACAGCTGCTTAGTCTGCCAATCCGATGTGAATTGTGTTTGAGTCGGTGATGGTGGAGCAAGGGCAATGCGGAACTGAGTCCATTGTAGCCCCAGCGGCTCACCACTTTCGGTGGTTAAGTTAGCAGTTAAATACCACCACTCTTGACGAAAGCCATCGTGAGCTTGGTGATCGGCTGGGAAGCTAAGTTGCTTACCTGGCTGCACCGGCGAATAACCTTGAGTGTTACCATCTAATAGCTGCCCCATGCCACTTGATGCATGGCTAGAATTTTTATTATCTGCAGACTCATAGAAGCAAGCAGTTAATAGCAGGCTGAAACTGAGTACTGCAAAGCTGCGTACTATACAGGGAGCTATGCTGCGAGTGATAAGTGTTAGCTTTACTTTGCCTAGATAGTGGCTCTTTAGCTTCATAATGCCTCCTGCTGCAAACTGCTTATCAGTGGTTTTCGGGTCTGCCACAATAAAGGCAGAATCACAGCAACAGCACTGGCAATGATTGCGATAACCAGTACTCTAAAATAAGCCTGCCAATCCCACACCATGGCGATACTCCAGCCAAAGGCTTGTAAGGTCACTTTATTGATCAGCAAGTAACCCAGTAGTGCTCCCGTTGGCAAGGCCAATAAACAGGTAAACAGCACGATTAGTAACATCTGCCCTGACACTAAAGCGCGTAGTTGATTGCGGCTTACTCCTAATGCATAAAGCCTAGCTAGCGGGGCTTGCCGCGCTTGAGTCAGCATTAAGCAGGCGCTGAATAAGCCTATGGCGGCAACCAGTAAGGTTAAGCTGTTTAACACTAAAGTAATTGAGAAAGTTCGCTTAAAAATCTCCAGTGCGCGCTGTTTTATTTTGGTTTGGTTATACATCTGCGCAGCTGATAAAGGCACTTGTTGTTGCAGTATGGCTTCTAGTTCTTCAATGTTGTCGGCATAACTCGCTGCAATGCTGGTTGGGGGGACGGGCAGGTTGAGTTGTTGCCAGGTTTGTTGACTCACAATTATTTGGCCTAGTGGATTGCCATAATCATAAAAAATAGCACTGACAGGCAGCGGGGCTAGTACCGCTTTGTCAAACTCAGGCACAGTTACCGCATCCCCAATATTTAGCTGGTATTTAATCGCCATCGGCTCGCTAATCATTAAGCTACTACCGGTAAAAAAAGTTTGCCAATGATTGTCTGATTGTGACTTTATTTGGTTACTGTTTCTAAGGGAATGATCATCCCGGGTCATTAAGCTTACAGGCGCTTTTTGGTAGTGAGTGCTGTGTAGCCACTGGCCGTAAATCGCGGTTACTTTTGGCAGAGATGCGAGTAACTTTTGAGTCGGTTCCACTTTGTCACTAGGTGGACGAATATAAAGATCAGCATAAAGCCGATCGTCGAGCCAATGTTTTAAAGTGATTTCAAAGCTGCCAACCAAAGTATTCATCGAAATATTCGCTGTTAAAGCTAACAACATCGCCATCATTGCAAGTGACAAAGGTGCAATTAGCTCCTTGCTTTCTGCGACCGCATATTGCCAAAGACCGTTTTTGGTTAGGCGCTGTACTAAAGACAATCCAACCTGCAATACTAGCGGTAAGAGCAATGGAATTGCTATGGTTACCACACCAAGCAAAGCGAGGCTTTGCTGATAATTTTGAGTAAATGGAAATAAAGCCATTGCCGCTGCGAGCAGCAATACCGCGATAGTGAATAGTTTTCGGTGTTGCTTGTTTGCATTGCTTTGCTGCTCAAACCGGCTTGCACTGCGTGCTAGCGGTTGCTTAGCCAAGGTATTAAACAGTGGGTAGCAAGCCAGCAGTGCTGCTGCAAAGGTTAGCGCTATCGCTTGGTACAACCAGCTCCACTGCCAGATCCCCGGCATTAACCTTGCTCCATAAAGCTGTTCAAGCGTCAGGGCTATCATAGGCTGCAGCCAATGGCTCAGCTGTAAACCAAGAACAAAACCAGCTAGAGAGCCAATTAATACCAAACTAAACAGCTCTATCAATAGTGCCAGTAATAAGCAGCGCTGCGGTACACCTTGTTGCTGCAGTTGTACTAACAGTTTTTGCCGTTTGAGTAAGCTATAACGCACGCCGTTATAAGCAATAAACAGGCCGACCACAAAGGCGAGCAAGCTCATGGCAGTAAGATTTAAATGAAAGCTACGAGTTAAGTCGGTAAGGGCTTCACCGTCATCTTGAACTGCCAAATTAAAGTGACTGCTAGTTTGTTGATTAAAGGCTTTATTTACTTGTTGGGTAAGGGATTCGGCCTGGCCAAAAAGGGCGATATAACTAAGTTGATTAGGTTTATTGAGCAGCTGCTGCCCTAGAGAAATATCCATTAGTACCGCGTTGCCTAGACCCAAGCTATCATCTAACTCAATAACATCTAGGTTAATGCCGTTTAACAGCATTTTACCCTTAGGAGCAACCTGATTGGCAAAGCTTTGGCTGAGTAAAATTGACGGAGCGCCTGCCAACAGTTTAGCAAGAGGTAGATCTGCTGATAACAATGACAAGCTCTGTGCTTCATCGCTATTATCTGCTTTGTCATTGCTGCTAGCTTGTTGACTCTGAATGGATAACGCCGCAACTAAATCGCTCGCTTGAATATCCCAATGCTGACCTTGTTCGTCGATTGCTGTACCAGCTATTACCGCTAATGCTTGAGTGACACCTGCTTGCCTAAGCGTGAAGTAAACAGATTCATCGACAGTCTTGCTACCAGTGATAGGTGCGAGCACTAATTGGGCTCGTTGGCTTAATAGTTCAGTCGCTTCTGAGTAACTGCGAACAGCATTGGCGTTGGTTGCACGCACACCAATAAGTAAAGTAACCGCAAGAATAATCCCTAATAAAATAGCGCCCGCTTGCAAAGGCGACTTTAAATAGTGCCGAGCGAACACTCCTAAGCTTAAACATATGGTTAAGCCATTATCTCCAATCGCTTGGCTACTCATGGATCTTACCTTGCTCAAGATGCCAGCGCCGCTGCATAAAGCTGGCACACTCATTACTGTGAGTCACCATTAGAATGCTAGTTTGTGATTCATGGGCTAGCTGAGTTAACAGCGCCATGACCTGCTGACCGGCTTTTTCATCCAAGTTACCGGTTGGTTCATCAGCTAATAACAGACTTGGCTTGTGGGCGAGTGCGCGAGCAATCGCGACTCTTTGTTGCTGTCCACCTGATAGGGTCTCGACGTTGCGGGTTTTAACTTCCTCTAGCCCAAGTTGGCTCAAAAGGTAGTCACACCAAGGGCTCCAGTTTTGTTGATTTAAACGCAGAGAAAAGGCGATATTATCGCGGACATTGAGTGGAGTAAGTAGATTAAATTGTTGGAATACAACGCCTAAGTGTTGACGCCGAAATTGGCTCCATTGTTTATCTTGCCAATGAGTTGTGTCACTCGAATTGAGCAGTAACTGGCCTTGTTTGATAAATTCAAACCCACCAATAATATTTAATAGGGTGCTTTTGCCACTGCCGCTTGGCCCTGTGAGCGCCACAGTGTCTGCTCGGTGAATAGTAAGACAGATATCATCAAGTACTTGGTGATATTTATCCCCGTCATCAAAGCCTTTCGAGACTTGCTTTAGCCTAACAATCTCACTGCTCATTACAACTCCTGTCGTTGGCATTCCCTAAAAGGTTTAGATTAATTTATCATGCTTTTGAGCTTATACGTATCTGTTTCACAATAAGATCTTTTATAGGGTTAAAGCGTATTTGTTGAACTAACCTTAGAAAGGTAAAGCAGGTTTTAGCCTAAGTGGAACACTCAATTCGTGCTGGATAATTAAGCGTTTTTTTTGTTGTGGTAATCGAGCTTAAGTGGTAACAATTAGGTGTAGGTAACTAAAAATGCTCTGGAAAAAGAAATCACATTCTTATTGGAGTGAGGTCGTAACTATAACGCTATAAGCTTGCCAGTATTTACACACTTCAACAGCTATTGAGTCCCAGTGGTTAGCTGGTGGATATATAACTCGAATAGCAACAGTAACCCAAATAAACTTAGCCCTGTGGAAAATGGATATGAGCAGACTTCGTACCTTTCGTAGCCGAATTTTAGCGCAAATGGCCTTGCCATTGATTGCGATAATGGCTGTAGTTTTCAGTGTAAATGCTTGGTTTAATTATCAAGCCGAAGAGCGTGATATTTATGCTCACCTCGGCCAAAAAGCACAAAACGTTGCCTTGCGTATTCAACATTTTTTACAAGGAGCAGAAACCAACACCGCCTCGATAGCTGATTTTTTGGCTCAAGCCGATAAACAGGAATTACTTGCTGATAAGAACAAGCTGCACGACATACTGACTCGACGCTTAGACAGGCATCCAGACTATTACGGCAGTGCTATTGCTTTCCAACGATTTTTTATTGAAAACCGTGAGCTCTATGCTCCTTATGTATACCGTAACGATGGCCAGATAGAGTTACTCGATATCGGTGTCGATAGTTATGACTACACCAATGGAGATTGGGATTGGTGGAGCAAGGCCATCGTGAACCAAAATGGTTTTTGGTCAGAGCCTTACCTTGATGAGGGCGCAAGCGATGTAATGATGCTCAGTTATTCATTGCCCTTTGGTCAAAGTCCCTCTTTTGACGGCGTTGTGACCGTCGATTTAGGCCTAAATAACCTGCCGAAGATGGTAGAAACTTCTGCTAAACGCCTCGTGATTATTAATGACAGGGGCCAGCTGATTTACCACCATAACCGCAGTTTATTATTACAAAATAGCAGTGAAAAGTGGCTGTCTCCCTCTAAAGATAATCAAAGTTTTCTCGATCTAGCCAACCAAGGTAAATCAGGTTTTACTCATATAGAAGATAGTTTGGGGGGACGCTTCCTTGCGAGCGTGGCCGTGGTACCAGTGCTTAATTGGCGGGTGATTTTAATGACGCCAGAGGAAGAGCTGCATAATGAGTTTTTAAAAGGGTTTATTACGTTAGTACTTAACTTACTGTTGTTCTCGATTATTTTATTTTTAACCGGCTACGTTACCGCAAGCAGGTTGACTCGTCCTATTGAAGAGCTTGAATCAGGGATTATGGCGTTTGGTGCTGGTGACGCTAAACGTATTGAAAAGCCCAAAGGGGCTGCGAGTGAAATCGTTACCTTAACCGATAAGTTTAATGATATGGCTGAGGTGCTGGCGGAGCGAGAAGCGGCGTTGCTTGACTCTCGCGGTAACCGTTTTGCCAAGTTGATTGATGGCATGAGCGATAAATCATTTTATTGTTCACTAGGGCCCTCTGGTGAAATTGTTCGAGTTAGCGAAGGGGTGGAAAAGGTTCTAGGCGTATCGCCTGACCTACTAAAGCGCAAATATCAGCGCATGTTTTCTGATAACCCAATTAACGAGCAAAACTGGCAATATATGGATAAGGCGCTAAAAGGTGAAAATGTGCCGCCTCACCAAATAGAAATGATTGATGCCAGTGGAGCTACTCGTCATCTTGATGTGTTTATGCAGCCACTGCTTTCTGACAGGCAAGAGTTATTGTCGGTGGAGATGCTGTTTAATGATGTCAGTGAGCAGTTCTCTGCAGCTGCTTGGTCAAATGCGGTATTAGAATCCGCACCAGAGGCGATGTTAATTGTCGATGAGTCTGGTCAGTTAATCTTTACTAATAGCCGTTGTCAGCTGCTGTTTGGTTACGATGAAGCGCAGATGAAAACCATGACCGTGGATAAATTGGTGCCAGAAGCTAATCGTAGCGGGCATGCAGCGCAGCGAGCCAAGTTTGTGGCAGAAGGTCGTGACCGCAAAATGGGCCTAGGTATGGGCGCAACCTTAATGGCTATTAAGGCTGATGGCAGTGAGTTTCCTGTAGAAATTAGTCTTGGGTTATTGCCAGAAGATGAAGAGGGCAAGCGTCAGGTTGCTGCAACAGTGCGCGACATGACGTTAGAGCTAGCCACAGCACAACGAATTAAAGACAGTGAAAACCGTTTTCGCGGTCTAGTGACCAATATTCCGGGGGCGGTGTATCGCACGCGAATTGATGAGTCTTGGCTGATGGAATATGTCAGCGATAATATTAGCGATATTACCGGTTTTCCCGCTTCTGACTTTATCGAAAATACCGGCCGTAGCTATGCCAACTTAATACTGGAGCAAGATAGAGATTTCGCGCGACAGACTATTGAAGAAGCCCTTTTAGAGCAAAAGAGTTTTGAAGTGCAATATCGTATAAAGCATCGTGATGGCAGCATTCATTGGGTGCATGAAAAAGGCAAAGCGATTTACGATGATAACGCCGTTGCGCTTTGGTTTGATGGCAGTATTAATGACATCACCAGCAGTAAAATTGCGCAAGAGGAGATCGCGCAGTCTCAGCAGCAACTCGAAACGATTACCGAATCCATTCCAAGTACTGTGTATCAAATGCATTGGTGCAGTGATACAGAGCGTACTTTTACCTTTTTATCAAGCGCCTGTATTGCCACTTTAGGCTTTCACCGTGATGAAGTGCTGAATAACTTTGACCGAGTGGCAGAGTGTATTGTTAGTGAAGAGCGATCCCATATTATAGAGGCGCTATCAGGTAAAAGCAGTAAAGGGCTGCAATGGACTGAAGAGTTTAGGTATCGCCACCCAATAGGGGATATTCGTTGGCTACAAGCTGGCGCTCATGGTGAGCTACAGAATGACGGCTGTATTATCTGGAACGGTTACCTTATGGATATTAGCGACCGTAAGCAAATTGATAAGGACTTAGAGGAACGGGAAGCCCATTTTAGAGCGCTATTTGATAATGCAGGTATCGGCATTGTAAATGTCGATGAGAATGGCGTGGTATTAGATTGCAACGAGCAATTTAGTCAATATATGCAATGTACAACTGATGAGATAAAAGGCCGCTCTTTCTTTGACTATCAATTTGATGCCGACCGTGATGCCACAAGAACCTTGTTTAAAGAGCTGACTGTTAACGGTAATGATTGTTTAACTTGCGAAGTGCGTTTGGTTAACCATGCATCCGAGTGTATTTGGATGGATTTGACCTTAACGCGATTACAAAATTCACAAGGCGAACTCAATTCGGTAGTGTTATCCATGGCTAACATCACCTCATTAAAGCACCTTTCTCAAGAGTTAACTCAAGCCAAAGATAGCGCTGACGCTGCCAGCCAAGCTAAGAGCGACTTCTTAGCTAATATGTCCCACGAGATCCGCACGCCAATGAATGCCATTATTGGTATGTCACAGCTTTGTTTGCAGACTGATTTGGACTCTAAGCAGCAAAATTACGTACAAAAAATTGACCGCGCCTCTAAGTCTCTGCTTGGGATCATTAATGATATTCTCGATTTTTCTAAGATTGAAGCAGGCAAGCTTGATATTGAGTCTGTGCCGTTCCAACTCGATACCATGCTCGAAGATTTGAGCGATATGTTCTCAACCAAAGCTGCTGATAAGCAACTAGAGTTGATGTTTGCTGTTGCCCCGAATATCCCAAGACACCTCGAGGGCGATCCTCTGCGCTTAAGCCAAGTGCTTATCAATTTAATGAATAACGCGATTAAGTTTACTGAGCAAGGTGAAGTCTTGCTGTCGATTAGCCAATTGGAGCAAGTCGATAACCATATTATGCTCAAGTTTAGTGTGCGTGATAGTGGTATTGGGTTAATGGAGGAGCAGCGCAACAAGCTGTTTAAGTCATTTAGCCAAGCTGACACATCTACCACACGTCGCTATGGCGGTACTGGACTCGGGCTGGCGATAAGCAAGCAGTTAGTCGAGCTTATGGGGGGGGAGATAGGAGTCGAGAGCCAGTTTGGTTACGGCAGTACTTTTTACTTTACCGTAGGGCTTAAGGTTGCAGATAAGAAGCTATTAAAGGTTAAGCAAGAAGTTGAAGGCATGCGTATTTTAGTGGCCGATGATAATGCCACTGCTCGAGACATATTGCGCACTACTTTAGATAACATGGGCTTTAAGGTCGATGTCGTCAAAAGTGGTCTTGAAGCGGTTGAACGCTGCCAAACTCAGGACTATCCGGTTGCACTTATCGATTGGCTTATGCCCGAGATGGACGGGCTTGAAGCCGCGCAAAAGATCTTATCCGACCACAGTAACCCGCCTAAAATTCTTATTGTTTCGGCTCATGCTAATAGCGAGTTTACCGAGCAAATCGCCAATAGTGATATCGCAGGCTTTATCACTAAACCTATTAGCGCCTCGCGATTACTTGACGGCATTATGTCGTCCTTGGGTAAAAACGGGGCTATGCCAGTCAGGCGTAGCGGAGTGGCGGTGAGTCAAGAACTGCTAGCGCAATTAAAGGGTAAACGTGTGTTGTTGGTCGAGGACAATGACATGAACCAAGAGGTCGCCAGCGAGTTTTTAGAGCAAGTTGGTATAGTGCTGTCGATTGCCGAAAATGGTCAAGTGGCGCTTGAAAAACTGGCGCTACAAAGTTTCGACCTAGTATTAATGGATTGCCAAATGCCAGTAATGGATGGTTATCAAGCAACACAAGCACTTAGAAAAATCCCTAATTTGTCAGACTTACCGGTAATCGCTATGACGGCTAATGCCATGGCAGGCGATCGCGAGATGTGTTTGCGCGCAGGCATGAATGACCATATTGCCAAGCCGATAGAGATATCGCTGCTCTATACTACATTATTGCACTATTTGTCAGACGATAAGAGTGCTGAAACCACCCTTGAAATCGCAGAGCAGGAACCAACTGAAGACGTTAACTTTTGGCCAACTCACCAAGCAATTGATGTCGATAAAGGTTTGCAACTGGTGCAAAACTCAGTGCGCCTTTATAGGCGGATCTTTGAGCGTTTTCACTCAGGTCAACAAGATATTGTTGCTCAAATTAAGCACGCTTTAAGTCAAGAACAGGTAGACGATGCTATTCGTTATGCGCATACCTTAAAAGGCGTGTCAGGCAATTTGTACTCGGCTCAATTGGCGGAGCTTGCAAGGCAGATTGAGAGCAAATTGATAGAGTCTGCAACCGCGGATGTCAGCGCCGAACTGACAGAGTTATCAGCGCTAATTGAATCGGTTTGTAAAGCGATTGAAGACTGGAGTGCCTTGTTAAATCAAGATATGGGCGTAGCAGTGAGTGCTTCGAGTGAAGCGCTCATGTCGGAGTCTGAACTTGCTGAGGCTGTAGCGAGTTTACTGCAGATGTTAGAAGATGCGGATGCCGATGCTGTGGATAAAATGCACACCATTAGTGCCCACGTATCCGAGTCCTTGTGGCAGAAAATGAGCCCAGCAGTCAGTATGGTTAATAGCTATCAGTTTGATGAGGCTGCTGAATTAATTGAAGCCCTTTTTAGGGAGCAACTTACGCCTTAATGACTCATTTTGAGACATTGATTGCGATACTTTCTGGTTTGAGGTTTACCTACTGAGGATATTTGCTTGGCTATACTTGGTGGACACCATTGCGCCCGAGAGGGGGATGCAATAGACCTAAATAGATGATGTTTTTATTTTGCTTATGATAGTGCTTCAAGTCTAAAGGAGATAAGGCTTAATGGACAAAGCAACCATTTTAGTTGTGGACGACACACCAGAGAACATAGATATCTTGGTAGGGATCCTAGCGCCCAACTATAAAGTGAAAGTGGCGATTGATGGTCCCAAGGCATTAGCATTAGCGGTCAAAACACTGCCTGATATTATTCTTTTAGATGTGATGATGCCTGGCATGAATGGTTATGAAGTGTGTAAACGGCTTAAGCTTGAGCCATTAACCAGTCATATACCGGTGATTTTTGTCACCGCCCTTAGTGATGTTGCCGATGAAACCCAAGGTTTTGAGCTTGGTGCGGTGGACTATATCACTAAGCCTGTGAGTGCTCCTGTAGTAAAAGCGCGAGTGAAAACTCATTTAGCCTTGTATGATCAAAAACGATTACTTGAGCAAGAAGTTAAAGCACGTACCAAGGAGCTGGAAGAAACCCGCTTTGAGATTATTCGTCGTCTTGGTCGCGCAGCAGAATATAAAGATAATGAAACTGGCTTACACGTAGTAAGAATGAGCCATTATGCTCGCTTACTGGCAATTGAATCGGGCTTACCCGCTCAATATTGTGAGTTGATTTATAACGCCGCACCTATGCATGATATAGGTAAAATTGGTACGCCAGACTCTATTTTAAAAAAGCCCGACAAGCTTAATGAAGAAGAGTGGCAAGAGATGCAACGCCATGCAGAAATTGGCGCTGAAATCATTGGTGAACATAGTGACCCATTACTAGAAATGGCACGCAGAATTGCAATTAGTCACCATGAAAAATGGGATGGCACTGGTTACCCACATGGTTTAGCTGGCACCGATATTCCGATAGAGGGGCGCATTATCGCAATAGCGGATGTATTTGATGCGCTAACATCAATTCGCCCTTATAAAAAAGCCTGGTCTGTAGAAGAAACCGTTACGCTAATTGAGAATGAATCAGGCAAGCATTTTGATCCCGAGTTGGTAGAGCATTTTAAGCAAGTTGTGGATGAGGCGATAAAAATCCGCGATAGCTATGGCGAAAATACGTAGTGGCATTACTGAATCGGCATAACTTTGTATGAGTTAGCAAAAAGGCGCATTAAGCGCCTTTTTTATTAACTAACAGAAGTCAGGTATTAACTGCAGCTTAGTCTTGTTCTTCTAGCGAGTATGGCAATGCGATAAGGCTAAGTTCTGAAGCTTCATCACCGGCAATTCTTAATTTTGCATCAAGCTCAGTGTCGTTAGCCAATACAGCTGTTAGCAATATTTGGCCATCACGTTGTACGCTTTCAATAATGGTACCTGCACGGCGGAAGCCTTCGCCATCTTCTAAGGCGATTTCAAGTTGGCTGTCACTTGTTAATGGCGTAGATACGTTGCCGCTTACAATATAGAGTGCGCGCTTATTACCGCCGCGATACTTCATACGTGCTACCGTTTCTTGTCCCATGTAGCAGCCTTTCTTAAAGCTAATACCATTAACCGCCTGCACATTACACATTTGCGGTACAAACTGGCCTTGGTGGGCTGCGGCAATATTTGGGTAGCCAGCTAATACTTCCAGTGTTTGCCATGCGCTAGCATCAAAGATTGGCTGCTCGATTTTGGCGATTAGTGCATCGCTATCAGTTCTATCGATAGCTAGGATATAACGGCCGTTATCATGAATAATCATGCCATTATCAATCAAGGTTAGTTCAGCATTAAGCTCACCAAACTGTGTGGTTAACCAAGCTTTAGCTTGTTCGCCCGCAACACCTAGCAGTAACCAAGAGTCAGTGACGTCGGCTAAATCAGCTTTGCTAAATACTGCGTACTTTTGCAGTTGCGGCAAGTCTAAAGCTAAGGTGTCTTTTGGCATCAGCAAAAATAGCGTGTCGTCTTTAGCAAAGGTTCTAAAGGTCGCTAGCATTTTACCTTTAGGGTCGCAGTGTGCGCCCCAGCGCCATTGGTCACTTTCTAGCGAGCTAATATCGGTAGTGACTTGGCCGTGAATAAAGCTGCGACCTTGCTCACCTGTTACTGACATTAAGCCTAGGTGGGTTAACTCTGAAAAAAGGAGAACAGGCTGTTGTTCGTTAAGAGGCCAAGTTGGCTGAGAAGTTGACAGCGTCATGCGAGAGTCCAAGAAGTAAACCAATAAGGACAATGATTGTACCGCTAATTTTTTACTCTGCAAGCGCAGTAGCTCAAACTCTTTGTGCTTAGGTTGATAAAAATAAAGGCCGTATAAAGTGATTTATACAGCCTAATGTCGCGCTATTAGGTTTGTGCTAACGCATTTGGTTTACTGCTTCAATCAGTGAAGTAAACGGGTTCTAATCGTGCCTTCAATTGCTTGCATCTCAACTAAGGCTTCATCAGCTTGATCTGAGTCTACTTCCATCACTACATAACCAATTTCAGCGGTAGTTTGTAGATACTGAGCAGCAATGTTGATACCTTTCTCTGCAAACGCCGAGTTAATCTTGATTAGAATACCTGGGCGGTTGTGGTGAATGTGCAGTAAGCGTGACGTACCAGTATGCTGCGCAAGAGACACCTCAGGGAAGTTAACTGCTGTCATGGTAGAGCCATTATCAGAGTACTTAGCCAGTTTACCAGCAACTTCAATACCGATGTTTTCTTGTGCTTCTGCTGTGCTGCCACCTACATGAGGCGTTAGTAACACGTTATCTAGGCCACGTAATGGACTGATAAACTCATCATCATTTGACTTAGGTTCAACTGGGAATACGTCGATAGCCGCGCCAGCAAGGTGATTTTCTTTTAGCGATGCAGCTAAAGCATCAATATCGACTACTGTGCCGCGAGAAGCATTAATTAAAATACTGCCTTTACGCATATTGGCTAACTCTTCAAAGCCAATCATGTTTTTAGTTTGTGGTGTCTCAGGTACGTGCAAACTTACTACATCAGAAATAGACAATAGTTGCTGTAATGAATGCACTTGTTGAGCGTTTCCTAGTGGTAGCTTGTCTTCAATATCGAAGAAAATCACTCGCATACCTAAGGTTTCAGCAAGAATACCAAGCTGAGTACCAATATGACCGTAACCGATAACACCTAAAGTTTTGCCACGAGCTTCATAGCTGCCTGAAGCGCTTTTTAGCCAGCCGCCGCGGTGAGCTAGCGCGTTACGTTCAGGGATCCCACGTAGCAGCATGATTATTTCGCCTAATACTAATTCGGCTACGCTGCGAGTGTTAGAGAACGGGGCGTTAAACACAGGTACACCCAGTTTTTCAGCCGCCTTAAGGCTGACTTGATTGGTGCCAATACAGAAACAACCAATGCCAACTAATTTTTCAGCGCGGGATAATACATCTTCAGTCAATTGGGTACGGGATCGAATACCAATGAAATGTGCATCTTTAACGGCAGCATGAAGCTCGCCTTCAGCAAGTGATGCTTTGTGATATTCGATATTGGTGTAACCGGCACGTTCAAATACATCTACCGCAGATTGGTGGACGCCTTCCAACAGCAGGATCTTAATTTTATCCTTGTCCAGCGAGTGTTTCGCCATGATTTATGTACCCTTTTAGTTTATATGTATTATGTATACTTAATGCCACCGCAGAGACGACTAAACTCTACGTTGTAGGAGTGGTTTGGGTATAGACTATCAATGTACTAAGGACTGCAAAGCTTCGACAATAGATATTTACGTCAAAAGCGTAACAGAGGTAACAAAGTAGCACTTTTTTTTGGTGCTGTGGAGGGCTAGATGGCTAAAGTGTTTATTCTTAAATTAGAACAATATGGTATATGAGGGCATTATTTTGCATAAAAGCACTGTGTGGCTAGTGATATTCTTCGCTGTATTGATTTGGTCAGGGATTAACCCGAAAGATCAATTTACCTGGTTTTTAGAAGTGGCACCGGCAATCATTGCCTTGCCGATTTTAATCTTTACTCGTAAAAGCTTTACGTTAACCAGTTTAGCCTACGTATTGATTTTAATTCATTGCGTGATTCTGATGGTGGGCGGGCATTATACCTATGCCGAAGTCCCTCTATTTGACTGGATTGCCGATTGGACGGGGGGGGATCGTAATAACTACGATAAGGTTGGTCACTTTGCTCAAGGCTTTATCCCTGCGCTGTTAGCTCGTGAAGTGTTTATTCGCCTAAGTGTGGTTAAGGTTGGCGCTTGGTGTAATTTCTTAGCTATCTGTTTCGCATTAGCATTTTCTGCTTTTTATGAGCTAATTGAGTGGTGGGTTGCCGAGCTTACCGGTGAAGATGCCGAAGCGTTTTTAGGTACTCAAGGTTATGTTTGGGACACGCAATCAGATATGGCAATGGCACTTATTGGGGCGATTGCTGCTATGGTATTGCTAAGTCGTTTGCATGATAAGCAATTGAGTGCAAAACTAGCAGAGTCTAAATCGTAAGAGGTTAAACCACTCTAGCGCAGCATCAGGGTAGTAAACTCTGTATACTTCTGTTGCTTTTAGCCGAACACATGATGTGCTCGGCGTAAATGTTTAAAATAATGCCTTAGTCATTTCTGTTTCAAGTCGGCAAGCTCTTAGCGGTTCTGAGTTATTCAGAACTTCCACAGAGCTTGTTCTATTTAGCGGACAGGCAAAACTTTTCAGGGAGAAAAGTGATGAACAAAATTGACGAGATAGTCTTCCTTCATCAAATGGCGTCCCCTTGTCATTTGGCCATACTTGCAGACTCAATCGGATTGAAAACGCGAGTAGTATCAGACGTTGAGCAACTCGAACATAACAGTAATAAAAGCTGCTTTTACCTGGTTTCACAGCAAGGTGCTGCCCTCGACAGCAACGGTATTCCATTAGTCGCCACTCAGTTGGTTAAACATGTTCCAGTGGCACTTTATCAAGTGGACCGAGATAGGTTAAATGGTGAGGCGGCATTGCTAAGTGGTATTAGCGGTTTACTATTTTTAGATGAGCGTATGGATCTGCTGTTAACCGGGTTGAAAAAAATGCTCGATGATGAACTGTGGTTTGATAGACCTTTGCTTAGTAAGGTCTTTAAGCACCTGGTGAGTAAGGTTGATGTGTCGAGCAACCTAGCAAATGAAAGCTCTGAAACTTTAGAAGTGCTGACAAATCGTGAGAAAACGATTATTCAACTGGTTTCGAGTGGTGCACGCAACAAAGAGATTGCTACTAAACTTAGTATCAGTGAGCATACCGTTAAAGCGCATATATCTTCTATTTTTCGCAAAACTCAAGCCAGAAACCGAGTCGAATTATTACGCTGGGCGCAGTCGTTCCAGAGTCATCTAGATCTGTTCGCTTTGAGTCATTAATCACAACGTAGTGATTATATAGTGCTGTTCTTGCTATAAGCCTATGGCCTGCCGCTGAATTGCGGTAGGCGTTATCTACCATCATATAAAGACACTTTATCGGCTTATACTTGCTAAAAGCTCCAGCTATTTTTAAAAACGCCGGCGCTTAGCTCTATTTATTCGCTAGTTATCTATGTAGCGTCTAGGTTGATGAATTTATGATACAGAGATTAATGACTGTTTTAGCGGAATTTAATCTTGGTTTAATTGAATGCAATGAATAATAGCGTATCTCATGGTAAGTGCTGAAAATGTGGCTTTAGCAGTAAAATTATTATTTAGAGTTTATTTTTCCAGTTATAAACTTTCAGTTTTGTTGTTAGTTGATCTGTTTTTGTTCTGTTTTACTCGCAACAACCCCTTTCGTTAAATCTTAATTAGCTCTTTCAAATGTTGCTTTAGGTGGCTTTTTGTTTGGGGATGGTTGCCACCTTGTTTGGTTGATGTTTGGTTAGTATTGCCATTAGGTTCTATCATTTTTATTAGCTATCAATTCTCGCCATTAACCGCTAAAAATCATATTTATCTAAGCTAAATTGTCGCTATATCCTTGCAGCAAATTGCCGGCTGTATACACTGCGGACACATCAAGATTTAAATGGTAATAAAGTTATGGAAGTTTTCGTCAGTTTGTTCGGTATGCTTTGTCTTATGG
Source organism: Shewanella sp. 10N.261.52.F9 (assembly GCF_041471165.1). Classification (NCBI taxonomy): domain Bacteria; kingdom Pseudomonadati; phylum Pseudomonadota; class Gammaproteobacteria; order Alteromonadales; family Shewanellaceae; genus Shewanella; species Shewanella sp. 10N.261.52.F9. The sequence continues at coordinate 300,300 of NZ_JBFRNX010000013.1, read as the reverse complement.
GACTAGCAGTGGCCTTATCAGAAAATAGAAAAGCAATTAACCTTAGAACAGTATTAGGGGCTCTCGCATTCCAAGTGGCTTTTGGTGCCTTTGTTATGTACGTGCCAATGGGGCAAGCGGTGCTTGATGGCGCATCAAATGGCGTAATGCACGTTATTGGCTACGCTAACGAAGGTTTAACCTTCCTGTTTGGCGACCTAGCTAAGTTTGGTGTTGGCTTTATCTTTGTGATTAATGTGTTATTTGTAGTGGTATTTATTAGCGCATTGATTGCTGTACTTTATTACCTAGGCATTATGCAGTTAGTTATTGGCCTGATTGGTGGCGGCTTATCTAAGTTACTCGGTTCTAGCCGCGCGGAATCGTTATCTGCAACGGCTAATATCTTTGTTGGCCCAATTGAAGCGCCATCAATGGTGCGCCCATTCGTAAAGCACATGACTCGCTCTGAACTATTTGCGGTAATGACGGGGGGGTTAGCGTCAGTTGCTGGTGGCACCATGATTGGTTATATCCAGATGGGGGTTGACGTTAAATACGTACTGACCGCTGCATTTATGACCGCGCCTGCAGGTTTGCTGTTTGCTAAATTAATGTGGCCAGAAACTGAAACGCCAACTAACGACATCAAAAAAGTGATGGATGATGTAGATGACAAGCCTGCAAACGTACTCGATGCAGCCGCTGGTGGCGCTGCAATGGGTATGCAACAAGTTTTGTCTGTGTCTGCATTGCTTTTAGCATTCGTTGCACTTATCGCCATGGTTAACGGCATGCTTGGTGGTATCGGTGGCTGGTTTGGTATTGAAGACCTAACCATGCAAGCTATTTTGGGTTACCTACTGGCACCGCTTGCTTGGGTGATGGGAGTACCTTGGAGCGAAGCGACACAAGCGGCATCGTTTATTGGCCAAAAGATGGTGATTAACGAGTTTGTTGCCTATATCGATTTTTTGAAGGTGGCTGATCAGCTATCTGAAAAAACGCAAATCATTATCAGTTTTGCTCTGTGTGGTTTCGCTAACATTGGTTCATTAGCCATGGTGATTGGTGGCTTAGCGGCACTATGCCCTGAACGTCGTCACGATTTAAGTGCACTAGGTATGAAGGCGTTAATCGCTGCAGCTCTAGCTAACTTAATGAGCGGTACTATTGCTGGTTTGCTCTACAGCTTAGCAGGTTAATACGCCTCTAAGTTTAGTTTGAAATGTTTATATTTTTTATATAGAGCAGTCGTTTACTAGCGCAAACAACTGCTCAATTTTTAAGGAAGTATCATGACTCCACATATCAATGCCGAAAACGGTGCATTCGCTAAAACAGTATTAATGCCTGGTGACCCACTACGTGCTAAATACATTGCCGACAACTTCTTAGAAAACGCTGTATTGATTACAGACGTGCGCAATATGTTGGGCTACACAGGTGAATACAAAGGCAAGAAGATCTCTGTAATGGGGTCTGGCATGGGTGTGCCGTCAATCTCTATTTACGCAAAAGAGTTAATCACAGATTACGGTGTTGAAAACATCATTCGTATTGGCTCATGTGGTGCAATCAGCGATAAAATCAAGCTGATGGACGTCGTTATTGCTATGGGTGCAAGCACTGATTCAGGTGTAAACAGAACTCGTTTTGCTAACACTGATTTTGCGATGATTGCAGACTTTAACTTACTTAAGCGTGCTGCCGATTCTGCTGAAAAGCTAGGTGCTAGCTACCATGTAGGTAACCTATATACGTCTGATCTGTTCTACTGCGCTGATGAAGAGCGTTACGACTTGATGGAAAAGTACGGTATCTTAGGCGTCGAAATGGAAGCGGCTGGCCTTTATGGCGTAGCAACTGAATTTGGTGCTAACGCATTAGCCATGATGACGGTAACTGACCACATTCGCCAAGGTCTGCATTTAACTGCAGAAGAGCGTCAGCAAACGCTAAATGACATGATTAAGCTCACACTAGACGCAGTGGAAGAGCTTCTTTAATCGCGATTAATGGTCGCTTAAGTTTACTTGAGTATTTTGTGCGTTATTAATGCTACTCAGTAACAATTAGTTTGACTGCAATGCTTTACCCTATGGCCGCGGCTAGGCACATTAAGTTGGACGCATTTGCGTCATCGACAAAAAATATTAAGCCTAGTCGCGCGCCAATTCAGCCCAAATAGCAAATCCGCTGTTTGGGCTTTTTTATACTGACTTCAAACTTTCATTCTGTCGTTGGTTTCAGCCATTCCTGCCAGCGAATCAAATTATCGATTCACCAGTTAAAACCACCCAGAAAATTTTGATAGGTTTAAAGATCTTTGCAGACAAAGTAGACTAGTTGCACTAATAGTATTTTTGGAAATAGAAGATGTCGATTTGGTTTAAGCCAGTAACGCTTGAAGTCTGTGCAAAAATGGATGCAGGTATGCATGGTAAAGGCACCTTGATGCAAACCATGGGGATCACCATTACCGAAATTGGTGAAGACTATATGGTTGCAACTATGCCTGCATCGCCCGCTATTCACAATCCGCTGGGCATTGTTCATGGCGGTGCAAACGTGGCTCTAGCTGAAACTGTCGCGAGCTATGCAGCAAATTTCGCGGTCGATTTTGAAAACTATTACTGTGTGGGACAAGAGATTAATGCTAACCATCTTAAAGCGTCACGTAATGGTACGTTAACGGCTACAGCTAAGCCAGTTCATTTAGGGAAGCGCAGTTCGGTTTGGGAAGTGCTTATTCATAATAGTGCGGGTGAACTTTGCTGTATTTCTCGAATGACTGCAGCGGTCGTTAAGCGTTAAACAACAGCTTTATTTAGCTAAAGCCTATTGATATGACCTAAAATTAACTCAGACTTTTATTCAGATCAGTACTGATAATATGAGGATAGCGTAATGGATAACGCAACAATATGGGAGTGGGTGGGATACATAGCGTCAGTTGTCGTCGCAATCTCATTGATGATGTCTAATATCAAGAAGTTACGCTGGTGGAACCTTGTTGGTGCAGCGCTATTTGTGGCCTATGGATTAGCCATTGATGCTATTCCTGTAGCGCTAGTCAATTTCTTCATTGTACTGATTGATGCTTATTATCTGGTTAAACTTTATCAAGTTAACGCTAAATTAAAAGACGACAGCTAACAAGTGACAATCTATATCAATGGCTATTTAAGTGTAAAAATCGTAACTAACGAGGCGAAACTCGCTCATTTCGCCTCTATTTAACAAATGTAAATAGAATTTAAAACGTTTCCTTTCCAATAAAATCCCGCACTTACATCAAGATGTAGCATTTTTTTAGCATTCCTCCCCTTAATTGCGATACCGAACCAGTGTAAAAATCTGAACAATTCATTGATTGATTAACATCAAGATTAGAATCGTGCTTGCGGACTATTCTCCAACTCCCTAATTAAATTAGTTTTTATTTTTAGAGCCACTTCCAAAAAAATGTTAATCTGCAATTCAGTTTAGCGTTATCTATTTTAATCGTTTTCTTGTTTTCGGTTGTGGGCCTATTATCAGTTCATCGACATACGGCATTGATGCCATATCGCCATAGCGTATCGCATATAGAGGATAAACCATGGCCACACTATTTGATTTAATCGAAACTTGGCTCGAAGATAGCCAAGATCAGGAGTAATTTATGAGTCAGCAAAATCGAGTTCTTACTGCACAAAACGGCGCACCAATTAGTGATGACCAAAACTCATTATCAGCAGGTGAGCGTGGCCCGTTATTACTTCAAGATTGGCACCTTATTGAGAAGCTGGCGCATTTTAACCGTGAGCGAATTCCTGAGCGTATCGTGCACGCTAAAGGTACTGGCGTTTATGGTAAGTTCACTCTGACTCGTGATATGAGTGAATACACAATAGCTGACCACTTTAACGGTGTCGGTAAAGAGACTGAAACTTTTGTTCGCTTCTCGACAGTCGGTGGCGAAATGGGTTCTGCAGATGCAGAGCGTGACCCACGTGGCTTTGGCCTACGTTTTTACACTACTCGTGGTAACCACGATATTGTAGGTAATAATACGCCAACATTCTTCTTGCGTGACGGTATTAAGTTCCCTGATTTTATTCATACGCAAAAGCGTAACCCACAAACTAACCTTAAAGATCCACACGCAATGTGGGACTTCTGGGCACTAAACCCTGAAGCTATGCATCAAGTTACCGTGTTGATGTCAGATCGTGGTATTCCTGCTAACTACCGTCAAATGCACGGCTTTGGTTCACACACATTCTCTTTCTGGAATGCAGAAGGTGAGCGTTTCTGGGTGAAGTTCCACTTCAAGACTAAGCAAGGCATCGCTAACTTAACGGCTGAACAGGCTGATATTCTTAAAGGTATTGACCCTGATTCATCACAGCGCGATATGGTTGCAGCGATCACCGATGGTAACTTCCCTAAATGGGCTGTTAAAGTGCAAATCATGCCAGAATCTGAGGCAAATACTTACAAGATCAACCCATTTGATCTAACTAAAGTATGGCCACACGCTGATTACCCGCTGATTGAAATTGGTGAGCTAGAGCTAAACCGTTTACCGCAAAACTACTTTGCAGAAGTTGAGCAAGTGGCATTAGCGCCAAGCAACTTGGTACCAGGTGTAGGGGCATCGCCAGATAAGATGCTGCAAGCACGTTTGTTCGCTTATGCTGACGCTCAGCGCTACCGTATTGGTGCCAACTACAACCAGTTAGCTGTTAACTGCCCACATGCAACAACGGCTAATCATCATCAGCGTGGCGGAGCAATGGCGGGTACACAGTGTCCATTCTCTGGTAGCCAAACAGGTGGTGATGCAAGCAGAAACTACGGACCAAACAGTTTTGATGGCTTGCAAGACCAAGCGCAATTTGCTGAGCCACCACTGCGTTTAGATGGCGAAGCTGACCGCTACAGTCGTTACGACCAAGATGATTTCAGTCAAGCAGGTGACTTATATCGTTTACTGCCAGAAGATGAAAAAGCGCGCTTGATTGCTAACATCGCTGGTACATTAAGTGTAGTAAGCGAAGCGACTAAACTGAAGATGGTAGAGCACTTTACTGCAGCTGACAGTGACTACGGTCAGCGTGTTAAAAGCGCAATCGGCATGTAACGCGATTCCGCTAACTTTGCTTTAGTAAGCGTTAGCCATCAGTCAGCAACAAAAAAGGCAAAACAGTTATACTGTTTTGCCTTTTCTTTTATAGGTTGGGCTTTAGCCCATCAGGTTCATGGTTTCATAGCTAAATTTGACGGCATAAATGCCGATCTATAAAGCTGTTTCTTCTATGTTGCAGAGGGCGAGTTATTTAAGAGTAAACTCTTTGTTTTATCTAAAAAATTAAGGTTGCCACACCGAGTAGTGCAAATAACACGGCACAGCCGCGGTGGATCCAGCTCATCGGTAGCTTTTCTGCACTAAAGTGACCAGCAATAACCACTGGCACATTGGCTATTAACATCCCCAAGGTTGTCCCCAGCACCACCATAGCCAAAGCATCGTATTTCGCCGATAACACCATAGTCGCTATCTGGGTTTTATCACCCATCTCCGCAATAAAGAACAAAACAAAAGTGGCTAAGAATGGTCCCATTGCATAAAAGCGGCTTTCTTTAGCATCAACTTTATCCGGAATAAGTACCCACAGAGCAATAGCAAAAAATGAAGCGGCAACTAAGTAGCGGCCAACATCAGGGCTTATCCATGAGATAGCCCATTGGCCTAGCCAAGCGGCGGCAAAGTGATTGATTAAGGTTGAGAGAAAAATGCCGAGTACAATTGCAGTTTTATTTTTAAAGCGTGCAGCTAAAATTAGCGCGAGTAGCTGAGTTTTATCACCGATTTCAGCGATAGCAACAGTAAAGGTTGAGGCGAGCAGTGCTTCCAAGAGTTGATCCTGTAATGGGGACTTATTAGCAATAACTAAGCACGGCAGCTCTTCCCCAAATTTAAGAGGTGCGGTGCTCAGGTCTTGCTGGGTAGACTCAAAACCGACGTTTTGAACTGCTGTATGTACCATGGCATATGGCCAATTATGTTGATACACACTCAATAACCGGCGCGGACTGCCATTGCATGCAGTTGCATCAGTTTACTGATAGCTACTCCCCTGAAGCGGAGGCGGCATTATAGCGACTGCGCTGTTTTTTTCAACGCTAAAGCGAAAGCAAGCAATAAATTAATCGGTAATTTAGGACTAAGTAACGTAGCTGTCGCTTAATCTTTACACCCATGTTAACGAGTCGTGCCAAGTTGATTTTAAGTGCCCTAGAGGGCTTGCCCACAGGGAATACTGCTGTTAATGTCGTGGCAGTCATTTTTTAGAGAAAGAGCCGTAATGAAGCAATTCACTCTGTATTTTCCACGATTTATCCAGCCTCAGTGGCTAAGTTGATAAGGTGAATACACGTTTTATTTAACTAGCCGTTGGGGCCAATTGGAATCTTCAAGGTCGATGATGACCAGATTCGATTGGGGGCAGTTATTGATATTGTTAACTTGCAAAATTCTCTCCCTCAAAGTCGTTCTAAATCTGACCTACAAAAATAAATTATAAAATTTAACAGGACAATTTTGTGAACTCAAAAATACTTGGCTCGATTGCCATTGTTGCCGGAACGGCAATTGGTGGCGGTATGTTGGCGTTGCCATTGGCAACCGCATCGTTAGGCACAATTCCCGCACTGCTATTACTTATCGCTATTTGGGGCGTATCAATTTACACCTCGCTATTGATGCTTGAAATCAATTTGCGCACCGGTGTAGGGCTTAATATGCACTCGATTACCGGCAAGACTTTAGGCCGTGTAGGACAACTCTTTCAAGGTGCGTCTTTCTTAAGTTTATTATTTGCATTAACCATGGTGTATCTGATGGGTGGCTCGTCGCTGCTTGAATCAAAGATGGATCTTGTTGGCATGGAGATGGATAACCAAATCGCCGTGTTAATCTTTACGGCCATTTTTGGTGGTTTGATTGCCGTTGGAGTACGCTGGATTGATAAAGTGTCGCGGGTTTTATTCACTTCGATGATAGCGCTGTTAGTGATTGTGGTGGCGTATTTACTACCAGAAGTCGATATGAGTCTAATGATGAAAGACTCAACAGAAGGCTTAGTGGCTGGGCAAGACCTAACTAACCTTTGGTTAGCGGCGATCCCCATTGTATTTACCTCATTTGGTTTCCATGTCTGTATCGCGACAATCGTGCGTTACTTAGATGGCGACGCCATGTCACTGCGTAAAGTCTTGATTATCGGTTCAACCATTCCACTCGTGTGCTATATCCTGTGGTTAATGGTGACCTTAGGCACTTTAGGTGGTAAAACCGTTTATGCTTTTGATGGCTCTTTACCTCAGTTAGTGTCAGCGTTACAAGGTGTGGCTGAGTCATCAATTTTACAGCAGTTTATCGATCTGTTTGCAAACTTAGCCTTGGTAACATCTTTCCTTGGTGTGACCATGAGTTTATTTGACTACATTGCTGAACTGACTCGCGCTAAAGAAAACGCTTTAGGTCGCGCACAAACTTGGTTACTTACTTTTGTACCACCGTTATTGTGCGCACTGTACTACCCAGATGGTTTCTATAAGGTCTTGGGTTATGCAGCAATTCCATTGGTAGTGATGATTATCTTCCTACCGATTGCTATGGCGATTCGTCAGCGTAAGCAGAACCTAGGTGGTTACCAAGTGAGTGGTGGTAATGGCGCATTAGCCTTAGCGGGCTTAGCGGGTTTAACTATTATCTTGGCCCAGCTTTGGGTTGCGCTATAATTGAATTTATAGCGAGAAAATAACGCTTATGGCTAGGAACACTGCTTTGTAAGAGAGTAATTCATAGGCTGTTGTTACCCGCGCATCATGTGATAAAGTCGAGCACTAATATGAAAATATTGGCTCGGCTTTTTTGTTTTTGGGCCTAAATACTTTTAAATAATAGAGAAGTAAAAACCAAGCTTAAAGCTGTGGTGACGAACAAGCAATCAACAGAAAAAATCAAAATAATATTTTTAATAAATAAAAAAATGGACTTATAAAAATGAAAAAATGGCTTTTGACAGCAGCTATCGCGACCTCTTTTGGCGCTCTAGCTGACGAAGGTATGTGGCAGCCTTACCAGCTTCCAGCAATGGCTGATGAACTGAAAGCAAAGGGCTTAGAAATCGATGTTAACTCGATTTCTAAATTGACCGAATTCCCAATGAACGCAGTAATAAGCTTAGGTGGATGTACGGCGTCATTTGTATCACCAAAGGGCCTGGTTGTGACTAACCATCACTGTGCTTATGGCTCTATCCAATATAACTCTACTCCAGAAAATAACTTACTACGCGATGGCTTTTTAGCCAAGACCTTTGCTGACGAGCTTCCTGCTACTCCGGGCTCACGTGTGTACGTGACCGAAAGCGTAGTCGATGTAACCGATAAAGTGAAAAATGGCCTTGAAGGTGAAACGGGTAACGCATTTTATAAAGGCATTGAGCAACAAGAAAAGAGCTTAGTCGCTGAGTGTGAAAAAGAAGATGGTTACCGCTGTAAAGTTTATAGCTTTCACGGTGGCTTAGAATATTATCTCGTTAAGCAGCTAGAAATTCGCGACGTACGTTTAGTGTATAACCCAGCAGCTAGCGTGGGTAAGTACGGCGGCGATGTTGATAACTGGATGTGGCCACGCCATACAGGCGATTACTCTTTCTATCGTGCTTATGTATCTAAAGATGGTAAGCCAGCAGACTTTAGTAAAGACAACGTACCTTTTGAGCCAAAGAGCTTCTTGAAAGTCTCAGCTAAAGGCGTCAGTGAAGGCGATTTCGTGATGGTCGCAGGTTATCCAGGCCGTACTAATCGCTACCGCACCGCTAACGAAGTTGAGAACCAATTTGAGTGGGCTTACCCAGAAGGTAAAATTCTACGTGAGCGCATTATTGATATTATCAAAGAGACTGCGCCAGAAGGCAGCGATGAGCGTATTAAGTATGAAAGCTCGATTGCTGGTCTAGCAAACTACGCGAAAAACTTCACTTCAATGATCGAGTTTTACGGTAAATCAACCATGCTTGATGATCGTAAAGGCCTAGAGCAAGACCTAGCAAACTGGATTAAAGCTGATAAAAAGCGCCAGGCTAAATACGGCGAGGTGTTAGCGCAACTTGATAAGTTAATTGCCAAGGGGCAGCAAGGCCAAGAGCGCGATTTACTGCTAAGTTACATGGGCTATAGTACTATGATGAGCACGGCAAATAGCCTGTACCGTCTAGCTAATGAAAAAGCGTTACCTGATATGCAACGTGAGCCTGGTTATCAAGATCGCGATATGACTCGCTTTACCTCTGGTATGGAGCGTATTGAGCGCCGTTATGCGGCTAGTGTAGATAAAGCGATACTTGCAGATCTAATCAGCCGTTATGCCGCATTACCAAAAGATCAGCGTTTACCAGCGTTTGATAAAGCCTTTGGGATTGGCAACAAGTTTGACATGGCTAAGTTTAACAAGACGTTAGATAAGATGTACGCCAACACTAAGCTGTCTGACAAAGACACACGTCTGGCTTGGATGGACAAATCTGTCGCTGAGTTTAAAAAGTCGAAAGATCCATTTATTCAATATGCTGTTGCGACTTATGACGAGCGCATGAAGCGTGAAAAAGCGGAAAAGCAGTTAGCGGGTGATTTAATGAAGGTACGTCCACAATACATGGATGCCATCATTGCCTATAACCGTGAGCAAGGTAAGCCTGTTTACGCAGACGCTAACTCAAGCCTACGTGTTACAGTGGGTCACGTGAAAGGTTACTCACCTGAAGATGGTCTTAAAGCTGTGCCGTTTACTCGCCTAGAAGGTATTTTAGCCAAAGACACAGGTGTTGAGCCGTTTAACGCGCCAGTTAAGCAGTTAGAACTTATTGCGAATAAGCAATATGGTGATTACTACGTGAAATCACTGGATTCTGTGCCAGTTAACTTCCTATCAACGCTTGATACCACAGGTGGTAATTCAGGTTCACCAACGTTAAATGGCCGTGCAGAGCTTGTTGGCTTACTGTTTGATGGTGTATACGAGAGTATCATTGGTGATTGGGGTTACGATCCACAGACTAACCGTTCTATCCAAGTGGATAGCCGTTATATGCTTTGGGTAATGAAGTACCTTGATAATGCCGATAACCTACTAGAAGAAATGGAAATTGTTCATTAATTTTCGACCTTGATAGACCAAGGTTAGATAGGTCTTTTGGATGCCAAAGCCGAAACATGAAAGTGTTTCGGCTTTTTTGATTTTTGGTGATTTGTTGAGTTGTCGTTTTGCCATATTGGTAAGACAAAGTTTAATGGTTAACTCGAACCTAAATCTTAAGCAACAGAAGCTAACAATTTCTTTAGTTCATCGGAACTTAAAGGTCTCATCTCACCCTCAGGCAAATCCCCCAACTGCAAACTCTGAATCGACACTCGTTTAAGGTCGATAACCTTAAATCCCAAGGCTTGCGACATACGCCTAATCTGGCGGTTTAAACCTTGGGTTAAGGTTATCTGATATTTATCAGAGCCTAAACGGCTCATCACACAAGGTAAAGTGACGACATCTTTATAGCTGACCCCTGCGGCCATGCTCGACAGAAAAGCATCATCAAAAGCACGGTCAACTTGCACATGGTAAGTCTTAGCATGACCAAAATCTGGATGCATCAGCTTGTGCGTCAGCTCACCATCGTTGGTTAAAATCAGTAGACCACGACTGTCTTTATCAAGACGGCCAACTGGATAAAGCCTTGGAGAGGTCGGCAATAGATGCAATAAACTGTTTGGTAAGTCTGGTAGTAGGCGGCTGTCAGTGCCTACAGCTTTGTTAAATAACCAATAAGCCTTCGCTTCAACATTAGCAACGAGCTCATCGTTAACGTAAATCAGCTCTAAGCATTGTTGGCCGTCTGCAGTGTCGATAATAGTGACTGTATCAACATGGTTTGCTTGACGTTCACCAATGCGTACCAAGCCATCTCTGATAAAACGGGTGGCAGCACGGCGTGAACAGCAGCCGGTTAATGCGAGGTATTTTGCGAGTCTCATTGGAGATTGGTGCTCTTTATTAATACTTAATGCTCAGCGTATAGAACTGTGAGCGTAGAGTTAATTGTAGTGTTAGTACTCCATCGTTAGCACTGTCTTTCAATACTTTGTAAATAACAGGACTACTCAGGAGCCAAATAATGCTGCGCCAGTGACTGCTGGTTTATTATTGCCACTTTACGAATTCCCCATGCGTGGGCTAGACACCAGATCATTACTATATTGGTTTGTGCCCACATAGTGATAGGCACCCAGCAGTAATGGCTTTGAGTATGGGGCTTGTCACAGGGAGTAAAATCTAAGGTGTGCCAGTTTAACTGAAAAACCAGTCCTGATGCGGCAATAAAGCCCAAAACACTAATAAAAAATACTGGCCAACTGCAGGCTGAATTGTGGTTAAATTTATCGGTAATACACAGAAAGTACATAAGTACTGTACCCACTAAAAAACAGGTTGAAACGAGTCTATGGGTTTCTAAATAGTTGATAGGAAAAATGCCCATCAAGATCACGCAAAAGCCAACCCAAGCGCCAATCAAAGATAGGTAATTACTGAAGTAGCCCAGCTTTAATAGAAACAAGGCCACCATAGACAACACAATACATAAGCCGGCTATCATCAAAGAGATGTTGTAGATAAATGCGTAGCGGGTATAGGTATAGTCGCCTAAAAAATCAGCGCGTTGATTAAGCACTTCTGAGCCAATATTTTGGTATTCAAACCAAACTGATAGCGACACGCCTATCGCCGCAATTAATGCTCCCATAAAAATCATCACCACCACTAGGCGGTGCAGATCATACTGCATAGATTGATGTTCTAATGTGTTGCTCATAGCTATCCTGCTGTGATTTCACGGCGTAATAAACAGCAAAAAGGAGTACATTTTCATGTACTCCTTGATGGGATTAATCAGTTCTTTATGAACAGATTTTAGTACCTAAAAGCTACAACCTGCCTGATTAATTACGTTTACGCAAGATAACGATGGCAACAGCAACAACCGCTAAGATCATGCAGTACCAAGCGTGAGTAACAACTGTTAATGGCGATAAACTGAAGGTTGAAGCAACTAGCAGAGCTTGTGCACCGTAAGGGATAAGGCCTTGAATGATACAAGAGAAAATATCTAAGATACTTGCTGCGCGCTTAGGTGTTACACCATGCTTTTGAGCAAGATCTTTAGCGATGTCACCAGTAACCACAATCGATACTGTGTTATTTGCTACACAAGTGTTGGTTGCTGCCACAATAGCGGCCATACCTAACTCTGATGCACGGCACGATGCTTCGCCTTTGGCTTTAGAGAAACGACTAATTAGCTTTTCAATCTGTTGGCTTACAAATGCTAGACCACCTTGTTGCTGCATTAGCGCAGCTAAACCACCGACTAACATAGACAGGATGAAGATCTCTTGCATGCTACCGAAACCAGCATAGATATCTTGACCGAATTGGATTACACCGTAATCCATGGTGGCGATGCCAGTAATACCTGCAAGCAGAATACCGATAGTCAGTACAACAAATACGTTAAGGCCGGCAACGGCTAAGAACAAAATCGTTAAGTAAGGAATGACTTTAACAAAATCAATTTCCTGAGCTGCCACTTGTGCTTGACCTTGGCCAGCTAAAGTAAAAATTACCAAGGTAATGATTGAAGCTGGGATAGCGAAAATCAGGTTCTCTCGGAACTTGTCTTTCATTTCACAACCTTGGGTACGGGTGGCTGCAATGGTCGTGTCAGAAATAATTGATAAGTTATCACCAAAAAGTGCACCTGAAATTACCGCACCTGCCATAATGGCCAAGTCGATTTGCGCTTCGTTGGCAACGCCTAGTGCAATTGGTGCTACAGCTGCGATGGTACCCATAGAGGTGCCCATTGCGGTTGCGATAAACGCGGCAATCACGAAGAACCCTGGTAGTAGTAAGCTTGATGGCACTAAAGACAAGCCTAGGGCAACAGTAGCGTCAACACCGCCAGTCGCTTTGGCTACTGAAGCAAATGCACCCGCCAGTAAATAAATCATACACATTGCGATGATATTTGAGTGGCCAATGCCGTTTAAAAAAGTTTCTATTGATTGGTTAAGCTTTTGCTTTGAAATCAAAATAGCAAAGATAATGGCGGGTAAAATTGCCACTACACTTGGTAATTGATAAAAGGCAAAGTCTACACCTTGGCTTTGAAAGTAAACGCCAGCACCAATAAATAGCGCTAAAAATAAAAATAGTGGCGTCAGGGCTAAAAACGATGGAGCCGTTTTTGCGGTTTGGGCTTCAGGGGCATTACTGGAAGTCGTCAATGTTATCTCTCTTATCTTCTATCAGTCTTTGAACCATTGTTCCCATTGCCCTCCTAGCTGGAACAAACTATTCATTAGTTATCGCTAAATCATAGAATGGTACATCTCAATAGGTGAGAGGATATGAGATTGAAAGACGTCTGTCAATTTAGACGTCTAGATGTTTTTACTGCTAACAGCTGGTTTACCAAAAATTGTGAACTCGGTTGGCTTAGCTGTCGCTATTTAAGGTTTGGCTTAAGTTGCCAAGTTTGTGGGTAAAATACAAATCAATTTAAGTAAAGTTCTGTGGATCTGATGAGTGATATTTCATCTAGAGTTTATCGATAAGTGGTAAGCTTGAGTGGTTTAAGTCTTGGGCTAAACCATGGCATATGTAATCAGCGTAAATACCGACTTGATAAAAAGAGAATTAACATGCAATTGATGGATATTGATAAAACAACTTACCGTAAGAACACTAATAAGGTGATCATGAGCTTTGTCGCTAGCTTGGCGATATTAGCTTTGGTATTTGGCGCAATACTTATTCACTTTTTTGGTGCGCCAGCTGCGGTAAGTGGCGAATCAACAGGTAACTTTCATCTTAATGTTATTGGCGTGGTGTTAGCATTAGCGGTTTGCAGTGCGGTATTAAACAGCCAAAAGCAGAAGCCATTTTTTCAAGAAGTTTATTATGTGTGGCGTTTAAAGCAGTTACATAATCAAATTTACCGCAAGCTCGCTAAGATAAAGCAAGCTGCCGAAAATAATGAGCCAAACGCATTTATTATTTTAAGCTTCTATTTTGTCAGCTTAAAACAGGTATACACCCTAGATGACAATACCTTAACCCTTGCAACCGTTGAGCAAGATTTAAATCAGCTTAACGATAAAATAGCCTCTTTAGGTTTGAGTATTAGTGCTGAGCAATTTGAACCTACAATGCTAGAACAGATCTAATACTTACCTCAATACTGTTTGATATCATATCTTCGAAAACGGCTAGCGAACTTGTAATCTAAATTTGGTTAGCTGTTTTGTTCTAGTTTGTCGCGCCATATGCCTGCATTTAAAACCTTTATCACTTTTGGCTTCAACTTGTATTAAGTCATTTATTTGCTATGTTTTTATTTAGTGAATCCTGAATTTAATCATTCAATTCACAGAATATTTATTTTGCTTAAAACGCTTAAGCAAAATCAGAAAAACGGATTGATGAATTGATACCCAAGGTTGGAGATCCCATGAAAAAAGCGCTAGCACTATGTCCTTTTGCGGCTTTGGCCTTTGTGCCGAATTGCTTTGCCGTTGAAGTCTATAAAGATGACAAGAATGTATTTGAGATTGGTGGTTATGTTGATGCTCGAGTGATTGATACTCAGGGCGTCACTGAAGTGGTCAACGGTAGCTCGCGGATTAACTTCGCCTTTACTCGTAATATGTCGAATGACTGGAAGAGCTACGTCAAACTGGAGTGGGGGGTAAATCCATTCGGTAACAGCACGATTTCTTATAGCAGTGAAAGTAATTTTGAAACTAAAAGCGGTGACTTTCTCAATAATCGTCTCGGTTATGTCGGTCTGAGTCACGATGATTACGGTTCAGTTTCTATTGGTAAGCAATGGGGTGCTTGGTACGATGTCGTATACAACACCAACTATGGCATGGTTTGGGATGGTAATGCCTCGGGAACTTACACTTATAACAAGTCTGACGGTGCCATTAATGGTGTCGGTCGTGGTGATAAAATCATTCAGTACCGTAATAGCTTTGGTGATTTTAGTATGGCGGTGCAGATGCAGCTGAAAAACAGCGTATCGGATATCCCTGATGACAATTCTGGTAATCCAAACCGTTTGGTGATGACTGAATACGATAACACTTACGGTGTGGGCTTAACTTATAACGTTACTTCAATGTTTACCTTAACAGCAGGCGGAAATATTGGTGAGCCAGAGGGCATAACAGCTAGTGGCCGAGTAATATCTGAAACAGATTATATCTATGGTGTTGGCGCGAGTTGGGGCGGCTGGGATCAATTTGGTTTTTATGCCGCTGCGAATGTGAATGCTAACGAGTACCATGACACAGATAATTTGGGCCGCTTTTTACAAGATGCAGTCGGGTTAGAGTCTTTGGTGTCTTACTACTTCGATAATAATATTAAGATTTTGGCCTCTTACAATATTTTAGAGGCTGGCGATGAGTATGAAAGAGTTCACCCAGGCGATGTGTTTAAGCGCCAGTTTGCTTTTGCTGGCGTACACTATTACTGGGATAATAGCTTGGTTATGTATCTAGAAGCGCGTAAGGACTTTAGTGATTTCTCTAGCCGCGATCCAGATAAAGAGTCGGCGCAGCAGCTTACCGAAGATGACGGTGTCGCCATTGGTATTCGCTATATTTTATAGCGTGTCCGTTATTTAGCCTGTTGAATGGCACCAACAGCGTGAGTTCAGTAAGCAAAAAGGCTTGCCTTTAACGGGTAAGCCTTTGTTGTTTTTAAGCTGCACGAATTTTAGTCGTGACTAGATCCTCAAACGACTAATCTTTTAAACGATAGGTCACTTCAACTCTATCTTGGATCATCACTTGCCCTTGCTGGTAGCTTTGGCCTACATCGAAGCTTTTAGCTTCTGAGTTCATACGTAGCATGACAGGTTGAATTGGGCGCTGCTCGAAGTAGCTGATCTCCCATACGCCATCGATTTCTTCGCCAAAGCCCGCGGCTAAGGTTTTGGCTTTTTGTTGGGCATCTTTAATCGCAGCCATTCTGGCTTGCTCGACATACTCAGCTTCTTTACTCGACTTAAGCGCAATGTTATTGATGCGGTTAATACCTTGCTCAAGTGCTGAGTCTAAGATGTTATTGAGCTTGGCAAGATCCATTACCGTTACCTTGATGCGGCGATTGGCGTTGTAACCAATAAGCTGGTTAGGCTTATTTTTTTCATATTGATATTGCGGCTGCAAATTGATATTGGCGCTCTGAATAAGCGCTTTATCTATACCGGCTTTTTCAAGGCGAGCTAGGAAGCTTGCCACAGCTTTGTCTGATCCGCTTTTAGCGTCTTGAGCGGTTTTAGCTTTAATGACCACTTCAACGTTTACTTCAGCCATATCGGCTTTAACCGCGATTTCACTTGTGCCTATGGTATTTAGATGAGGGAAGTCCACGTCAGCAGCATGGGCGCTTGCTATCATGCTGCTTGAAGCGATAAGAGTAGAAACGACGGCGGCAATAATTGATGATTTCATAATGGCTCCAAAAATAGTAACTGATTCAAGTATGAATGACTTGTCTTGTTAGCTATAAACGTCGCCGTTTTGAAAAAGGGTTTTATTTTTAAACTTTTTTTGAGAACTGTTTTTAAAAGTATTTTTATCGACAGTTTAGAGTTAGCTAAAAACTGTCTTTAAAAAGTACATCATCAATTACTTTTTGTTGCTCCCAACCGGCGGTTTTTAGTTCTGGCTCATCAAGAAACTCATCCACATAGCCAATACATAAATAGCCAATTAGTTCGCTTTGCTCTGGGGCATTTAGGATTTGTTTTACTGCATTAGGGTCAATAATACTGACCCAACCTACACCGATATTTAGTGAGCGAGCCATTAACCATAGGTTTTGAATGGCACATACCACACTGAAACGCCCCATATCAGGCATACTGGTTTGCCCAAGCACTGGAGTCGATTGTGGTTGATAAAATACCGCAAGGTTAACCGGGGCTTCTAATATGCCTTCTAGTTTGAGCTTGCTGTACTGAGCATTTTTATCGCCAGTAAATTGCGCTTGCCCGGCAATATTGGCCTGTAAAAACGATTGCTGCACTTGTTGTTTTACTTTATCTGAGCGGATCACCACAAACTGCCAGGGCTGCGAGTAACCAACCGATGGTGCGTGCAGTGCGGCCTCAAGCAGTTTATCTAAAACACTGTCATCAACTGGGGTAGGTAAAAAGTGATTGCCGCGTACATCACGGCGAAGGCGCATGATGTCCATAAGTAGGTGGCTATCGTTTAACGAAAATGACTGGCTCATAAGGCTCTCTCAATAAGCAATAAAAAGGCGCCTCAACGGGCGCCTAGAGCTTAACTGTAATTTACAGGTAACGCAGCTAACTTATATGCGTTAGTTAATTAGCATCGATATCGCATAGCCTACAACGGTTGCTGTTATCACACCAATAAAGCCAGGCATGATAAAGCTGTGATTAACGATGTATTTACCTATATGGGTGGTGCCAGTTCTATCAAAGCTAATGGCTGCTAAGTCACTCGGGTAGAACGGGAAGAAGAAGTACGCATAACAAGCTGGTAGCACGCCGATAAGCACCGGCGCAGGAATACCTAGCGAGAAGCCCAATGGCAACATAATAGTTAAAGTGGCTGCCTGACTCTTTAAGAATACCGAAGCGGTGAACATAGCAATGGCAAATGACCAAGGGTAAGCGTGGACAATATCGCTAACTGACTCGATTAAATAGCTTTTGTGATGACCAATAATGGTGTCACTTAGCCATGCAATACCAAAAATAATAATCACCGCGGTCATGCCTGCAATAAACACATTGCTGTGCACGATTTTCTTCGGGTCAATTTTGGTCGCGAGCAGAATAATTGCGCCTACCGATAGCATCATAAACTGAATGGCTACCGACATTTTAACGCCTTCTGGCAGTAATTGGTCACTGAACATAGCTAGGGCTATGACCGACAAAATACCGAGTAAAAAGATGCTTAAGCCTTTCTTTGCTGTGTTGTCATTTTTAGCCGAATCAGTAGTATCTGATTCGGTATCAATTAAGCTGTTTCTAAAGTCTTCATCTTGCAGGCGTGCTTGAAATTCTGGATCTTTATCGAGATCTTTACCGCGATTAAGGCTCCAAGCTGATGCAACAAGCACACCAATCAATGTCGATGGGATAGTCACTAGTAGCACATCAATCAAACTGATATCTAAGTTGTTTTCCATTGAGGTAGCAATAACGACTGCTGCTGCCGCTGCTATTGGGCTAGCTGTAATACCCATTTGCGACGCCACGGTGGCAATGGCAAGCGGGCGTTCTGGACGAATGCCTTTCTTGTAGGCGACATCGTAAATAACCGGTAATAGCGGGTAAACCGAGTGTCCAGTGCCCACCAATACTGTTAAAGAATACGTACACAAGGGGCCTAGAAATACAATCTGGCTTGGGTGTTTACGCAGTAGTTTTTCTGCGTAGCGTACTAGCAGTTTTAAACCACCAGTCGCTTCAAGGGTTGCTGACGCCGCAACTACAGCAAGAATAATCAGCATCACGTTGATAGGCGGGCTACCCGGTGCGATACCAAATACAAATGCTAACACCGAGACACCTAAACCACCGAGTAGACCAAAGGCTACCCCACCGTGGCGGATCCCCACAAAGATAACAGTTAACAGCAAGAGCATGTGTACGAAGAACATTGGGGGTTCCTTTATAGTTCAGGCGAAATAAAGAGTCGTGGTGTAGCAGTGATTGTCAGCAATAGCCTTGTTATACCGTATGTCATTAATTGCTTAAATAGCGAGGAAGCAGCAAGGTGATGGGGCGCATTGATTTGATCAACTTTTTGCTAAAACTGTGAACTGGAATGATTCTGAAATAATGGCAACTTTTTACAGATAAAAGTACTAGTTAGTGATTTACACTTAATGAAAAGCTATTTTGTAGTGGTATATGTTGCTTGGCGTGACCTTGGTTGTTTTATGGACTGGATTTTCTGTGTACAATGGCGCTACCTAATCTTTAGCTAAGAGGATATTACTCACTGTGTTAATGACGCCACCCTAACGTTTTGCCCCCCTTATAGCTTTCATTGCTAACTTAAGTATCACACTTAATCCTTTGCGTACGTCAATTCGTTGTCGAATTCTTACGACTGTTTTCTGCGCCAAATTTTATCAAAAAAGCACGCTTAATACGCCAGCCTAATCTCTGGTGCGTACTGCCGTGCGAAAAAACTGAGATGTTCAATGTTTAAAAATTTCAAAAACGATTGGTTGTCTAATATTCGTGGCGATCTGCTTGCGGGCTTGGTTGTTGCGTTAGCTCTGATCCCTGAGGCAATCGCATTTTCTATTATTGCTGGAGTTGACCCTAAAGTGGGGTTGTACGCTTCGTTTTGTATTTCTGTCGTCATTGCGTTTACAGGAGCTCGTCCCGGTATGATCTCTGCTGCAACAGGGGCGATGGCCTTATTAATGGTGACATTGGTAAAAGAGCACGGTTTAGAATACTTGCTTGCAGCCACAGTCTTAACCGGTGTGCTGCAAGTACTAGCGGGATACCTTAAGCTGGGTAACTTAATGCGTTTTGTATCGCGTTCAGTGGTAACAGGTTTTGTTAATGCGTTGGCAATATTGATTTTTATGGCGCAGTTGCCTGAGCTTACCGATGTAACTTGGCATGTCTATGCTATGACCGCTGCTGGTCTCGCCATTATCTACCTTTTCCCGCTTATCCCTTTTGTCGGTAAACTGATCCCTTCACCATTAATTTGCATATTAGTGCTTACTATTGTGGCGGTGATATTTAACCTTGATGTGCGTACGGTTGGCGACATGGGGGAACTGCCAGACACCCTACCTATCTTCCTTTGGCCAGACGTACCTATAAATATCGCAACTCTATTTATCGTATTGCCATATTCTGCTGCACTGGCGATTGTCGGCTTGTTGGAGTCGATGATGACAGCAACTATTGTCGACGACCTAACTGGTACAAAAAGTGATAAAAACCACGAGTGTAAAGGTCAGGGCTTAGCGAATATCTCTAGTGGTTTACTTGGCGGCATGGCTGGCTGCGCCATGATTGGTCAGTCGATGATTAATATCAAATCCGGGGGACGAGGCCGGTTATCAAGTTTTGCCGCTGGTATATATCTGCTGGTTATGGTGGTGTTTCTAGGGCCTTGGTTACAACAGATCCCAATGGCAGCGCTAGTGGCTGTAATGATTATGGTGGCCATTGGCACCTTCTCTTGGCGCTCGATTACCGATATGAAGCAACACCCATTGTCGACCAATATCGTAATGTTAGCCACGGTGGTGGTGGTTGTACTGACACATAACCTTGCTCTTGGTGTGTTTGTTGGTGTGTTACTGGCATCACTATTTTTTGCGAATAAGATTAGCCGCATGATGGTCGTTAAACAACTTGATGTTGTAACGGGGACCAGTGAATACCGTGTCATTGGTCAAGTATTCTTCGCCTCCGCAGACAAGTTTATACAGTCTTTTAATTTCAAAGAGGTATCAGAGTCGGTCACTATCAACCTTTGTGATGCGCACTTTTGGGATGTAACAGCTGTGTCAGCGTTAGATAAAGTGGTGATTAAGTTTCGCCGTGAAGGCACTAATGTGAGTTTAATTGGTATGAATCAAGCCACGCAGACTATTGTTGATAAGTTTGGTGTACATGATAAACCTGAAGAAGTCGAAAAATTACTGGCTGGACACTAAGAGGATGACAAGAATGAATAATATCGTTGCATGTATTGATGGTTCAAAATTGACCTTAGCGACCTGTGAAGCCAGTGCTTGGGCAGCTCAAAAAATTCAGCAACCGTTAACCTTGCTGCATGTACTTGAAAAAACAACTCGGCCTGTGGTGAGTGAACTGTCGGGCCAAATTGGCTTAGGTAGCCAAGAAGAGCTGCTTAATGAGTTAGTTGAGCTGGATGAGCTGCGTAGTAAAGTCGCCTTAAAACATGGCAAGCAGTTGTTAGCAGATGCTAAAGAACTCGCCTTGGTTAGAGGGGTTGATGAGGTGGCCCAATTACAGCGTCATGGCAACTTTATCGAGACCTTAGCAGATTTTGACGCTGACTTGAGCTTATTGGTGATGGGGAAATCAGGTGAAGAGCATAGTGCCAGCAGTACGATTGGCTCGCAGCTAGAAAGCGTAGTTCGCTCGATTAAGTCAGATATCTTCGTGGTCAGTGAATACTTTAATCCGCCAAATGCCTACATGATTGCTTTTGATGCTAGTGACGCCAGCGAATTGTTAATTGAAAAAGTCATCAAATCTCCTCTGCTGGCCAGCTTGGAGTGTCATTTAGTGATGGTCAGTAATCATGGTGATAAAAGCTTAGCTTTTGAGGGCGCGGCAGAGCGACTGAAACAAGCAGGTCTATTTATCACTCAGAGCGTGTTAACTGGCGCTGTCGATGAAGCACTATTAAGTTATCAACAGCAACAGCAGCTCGATATGATAGTGATGGGAGCCTACAGTCATACAAGATTGCGGCAGTATTTTGTGGGGAGCAACACAACTCAAGTGCTAGCCAAAAGTATAGTTCCTTTATTGATCATGCGTTAACTACACGCCTTGATGATGTTATTAGCCATGTGCCAAAGGGGGCATGGCTAAGTTATTCAAGCAAGCAATATCAGGTTCAGGCTTGGTAATTTTAAGTGAGTATTTAAAGAAGAGTTAACTGACAAAGCTGGTCGCAATTGGGTAGAATGAGGCAGATTTTTTATTCACTAGAGTGGCTGGCATGCACGTACATATATTAGGGATTTGTGGCACCTTTATGGGTGGCTTAGCATTATTGGCTAGAGCGGAAGGGCACAAAGTCACCGGCAGCGATGCCAATGTTTATCCGCCAATGAGTACGCAACTCGAAGAGCAGGGTATCGAGCTTATTCAAGGCTTCGATCCGTCACAATTAGGCATCAATGAAGATGATGCGCCAGATTTAGTGGTGATTGGTAATGCCATGAGTCGCGGTAACCCTTGTGTTGAAGCGGTATTGAATCGTGGAATTAAATACACTTCAGGGCCACAATTTTTAGCCGAGCACATTTTGCCACAGCGCTGGGTACTGGCTGTATCGGGCACTCACGGCAAAACCTCAACCTCAAGTATGCTTGCATGGATTTTAGAAGACTGTGGCTATGAGCCTGGCTTTTTGATTGGCGGTGTACCACAGAACTTTGGCGTATCTGCACGCCTAGGTGGCTCACCTTTCTTTGTGGTTGAAGCGGACGAATACGACAGTGCATTTTTCGATAAGCGTTCTAAGTTCGTCCATTATCAGCCGCGCACATTAGTGATTAACAACTTAGAATTTGATCACGCTGATATTTTTGATGATTTAAAAGCGATCCAACGTCAGTTTAACCACGTAATACGTACCGTACCCGGTGAAGGCAAGATCATTTGGCCTGCGGATGCGAGCAGTGTTCAGCAAGTGATTGATATGGGCTGCTGGAGCGAACAAGAGACCTATCACCTAGCGGCAAATAAGCAAGGTTGGTATGCGGTGAACTTGGCGGAAGATGGTCATAAGTTTGAGGTCTTCTTCGATGGAGAGTCTCAAGGTACTTTAGACTGGCAATTAATTGGCCAACACAATATTGAAAATGCAGTAATGGCGATTGCCGCTGCGCGCCATGTAGGGGTTAAACCTGAGGCGGCAATTAATGCGCTAACTCAGTTTGCACCACCAAAGCGCCGTATGGAGTTACTGGACACTGTAAATGGTATTGAAGTGTATGACGATTTTGCCCATCACCCTACGGCGATTACAACTTCGTTAAGCGGCATGCGTGCTCGGGTTGGGAAGAGCAAAATTACCGTGATTTTAGAGCCTCGTTCTAACACGATGAAAAGCGGCGTGCACAAAGATACCTTAGCCAACTCTTTGAGTTTGGCGACTAACGCCTTTTTATATCAAGCGGGTAACATCGATTGGGATATCAGCGAAGCGATGGCATCGGCATCAGTTCCGGTTGAAGTCTTATATGATATCGATGAGATTGTGGCTAAGGTCGCAGCTCAAGCTGAGCCGGGAGAGACTATTATTGTAATGAGTAATGGTGGTTTTGGTGGATTACACCAAAAGCTGCTCGCTGAGCTTCGTATTAACATAGGTAAATAATAGGCCATGAGCGTTAAATATCGTAAAGCAGAAAAGTCGATAAGCTTAGCTTGGACCGGTGCGTCTGGTGCGCCGTACGGCTTGAGATTGCTAGAGATTTTATTGAAAAGTGATTATCAGGTATTTCTGATGATCTCATCGGCTGCTCGCGTGGTGTTAGCCACTGAGCAGGGCCTACAACTGAGCGCTAATAGCGACAAGGCTAAACAGCAATTACTCGCCCAATTTGGTGAGGTTGCTGGTGAGCTTATCGTTTTAGGCAAAGAAGAGTGGTTTTCACCACCTGCGTCGGGCTCCGCTGCACCGAAGCAAATGGTGATTTGTCCGTGCAGTACCGGCACTTTAGCTGCGGTTGCCACGGGTATGAGTAATAATTTGTTAGAAAGAGCGGCAGATGTCGTAATAAAAGAACGCGGCCAATTAATCTTGGTTCCGCGAGAAACTCCTTTTAGCGCCATACACTTAGAGCATATGTTGTCACTTTCTAAGCTAGGTGCGACCATTATGCCAGCGGCACCAGGCTTTTATCATAATCCCAAATCGGTTGAAGATCTGGTAGACTTCATGGTCGCTCGAATTCTTGACCATCTGGGCGTTAACCATGCACTAACGAATCGCTGGGGTTATGACAAGCATAACGTAAGCGATTTCGACAACTGAGAGTTATATGAAACACACCACTGAAGTGATGATCACTGCTGAAGAGATCGATCAAAAATTGGATATTTTGGCTGAGCAGATTAATGCACATTATGCCGATAGCGACCGCCTACTAATGGTAGGTCTGTTAAAAGGTTCTGTTGTTTTTATGGCAGATCTTTGCAGACGTATTAAAGGTCACGTTGAGATCGATTTTATGTCGGTTTCAAGCTATGGTAATGCAATGAGCAGCAGCCGCGATGTAAAAATCCTTAAAGACGTACAGTCTGATATTCAGGGGCGTGATGTACTGATCGTTGAAGATCTCATTGATTCAGGCAATACCTTGTACAAAGTTCGCGATATGTTGTTGCTACGTGAGCCAAAAAGTTTGGCGCTTTGTACTTTACTGGATAAGCCTGAACGTCGTGAAGTTGACGTACCTGTGGACTTTATTGGCTTCACTATCCCTGACGAGTTTATCGTTGGTTATGGTATCGACTATGCGGAGCAGTATCGTAACCTGCCTTACATCGCTAAAGTTGTGCCGTTAGAAGACTAAGCAAAAGTTAAGTTATGGCGCCATACCAAGGGTCAAGTTACCCTAGTTGCATGGTACCTAACCTAATACAATGACTCCCGCTATTGCGGGAGTTTTTATATATTTTCAAATGGATTGGAATAACCATGGCAAATTCACAAGCGGCCCTCGTTATTGACTCTTTAAAAAAAACCTATAAAGGCGGAGTTGAAGCGGTAAAAGGCATTAGCTTAACGGTTAATAAAGGTGATTTTTTTGCACTTTTAGGCCCAAATGGCGCAGGTAAATCAACCACTATAGGGGTGATCAGTTCACTGGTACAAAAAAGTTCAGGCAAAGTCTCGGTGTTTGAGCATGATATTGATACTGAGTTAGAGCTGGCAAAGCTATGTATTGGGTTAGTGCCACAAGAGTTTAACTTCAATCAATTTGAAACCGTGCAGCAAATTGTGATTAACCAAGCTGGTTATTATGGTGTTAAGCGCGATCTAGCGCTTGCTAGAGCGGAAAAGTATTTATCTCAGTTAGATTTGTGGGAAAAGCGAAATAGCCCTGCAAGAGAGCTTTCTGGTGGTATGAAGCGCCGTCTAATGATTGCCCGTGCATTAATGCATGAGCCAAAGCTATTAATTTTGGATGAGCCTACAGCAGGCGTTGATATTGAGCTGCGTCGCTCGATGTGGACTTTCCTTACCGATCTCAATGAGCAAGGGGTGACGATTATTCTCACCACCCACTATCTAGAAGAAGCTGAAATGCTGTGCCGTAATATCGGCATTATCGATAAAGGCGTGCTGGTGGAATGCACCAGTATGAAGTCTTTATTGAGCCGCCTGAACATGGAAACCTTCGTACTCGACTTAAAAGATGACTTAGCCCAAGCACCAGAGCTTAAGGGAGTAGAGTCTCGTTTACTAGACGGTCACACTCTAGAGGTGGATGTCGCCAAAGAACAGGGGCTAAATAGTGTGTTTGTGCAGCTTAACGATCAAGGCATTCAGGTATTGTCTATGCGTAACAAAGCCAACCGCCTTGAAGAACTGTTTGTCGGTTTGGTCGAGAAAGGTAAAAATAATGGAGATGTGAAATGAACATGAAAGCGCTGTATTTCACAGCTTTTAAAAGTATTTTAACCAAAGAAGTAAATCGCTTTACCCGTATTTGGGTGCAAACCTTAGTGCCGCCAGCAATTAGTATGACACTGTACTTTTTGATTTTCGGTAACTTAGTCGGCAAGCGTATTGGTGATATGGGTGGCGTATCGTATATGGAGTTTATCGCACCAGGCCTTATCATGATGGCGGTGATCACGAGTTCATACTCTAACGTGGTGTCGTCGTTCTTCAGCGCTAAGTTTCAACGCAATCTTGAAGAGTTGATTGTCGCACCAGTTCCACATTATGTGATTATTGCTGGCTATGTTGGCGGCGGTGTAGCTCGTGGCCTATGTGTGGGTACGATTGTGACCTTAGTCGCTATGTTCTTTGTCGACATCAGTATTCATCATCTGGGGCTTGTTGCGATTACGGTATTGCTGACGGCGATTTTGTTCTCGCTTGGTGGTTTAATTAATGCAGTATTTGCTAAAAGCTACGATGATATTAGTATCGTACCGACGTTTGTGTTAACGCCGTTGACCTATTTAGGCGGCGTGTTTTACTCGTTATCGCTATTACCTGAATTTTGGCAAGGCGTGTCGGCCCTAAACCCTATCGTGTATATGATTAACGTATTTCGCTATGGCTTTTTAGGCTATGCCGATATGAGTGTACCGCTATCTATTGGCGTGATGGTTGGTTTCTGTGCAGGCCTTTGGGCTGTGGCTTACTACCTTATCTCTCGAGGTATTGGTTTAAGAAGCTAATTACAGAGTATGCTAATCATAAAAAGCCAACAGACGACTGTTGGCTTTTTTGTTTGCACCATTAGAGCAGACCGGACGCTAGTTTTGTTCGATAAACTCCAACACACTAAATAGCTGGCTAATATCGGTTGCCATTAATTTGCTGGTGCAACACTGACCTGCTTGGCTGGCGTGTAAGCGTACCCAATCGATAAGGGTAGGCATTAACACTTGTGGTGCGGATAAACTAAAGCTAACTGACGCATTATCGTCAGAGATTTGATAACTGCATCCTCGAGCGTCTATAACCATTACTTGAGTAAGATCGCCTAACATTGGTAGTTGCTCATGCAGTTCTTCAAATTGGTTCAAGTACAGGAGTTCGTCTTGTTGCAATTGCTTAATGAATACAGGCCAATGGAGTAATGCGTTAGACAAAAGGTGAGCTCCGTCAATCAACTAATGATTCAATATACGGCTGGCTTGGAGGAGGGGCAACAGCTTATTTGTTATGGCTTAGTTCGTCACAGTGGTTTCTTTCTCGATCAGCAGCTTTCTGTCGATGAGTAAGTTAATCGCGCTGGCGTTAACATTAACAAGTTGGTCGAAATGTTGATTCATTTCGTTGATAGATTCTATGTATTCAGGATCTGTAGGTTCTTTCTTTTGCCAATAGCGATTGCGCTCAAGCTTTTGTAATTCACTTGCTCTGAGTATTTCGTAATAGCTGTTTTCTTGACGAAGTCGATACACTTCGCTATCGAGTAGCTGTAGTAAACGTTTTTTAGAAATGGTTTTTTTATTGAGCAATGCTTGCAGAGGATCTTGAGTTTTGATTTTCTTATCTGAATCAGTTTCAGTTGTGATCCCTAACTGATATTCAATTTTATGCTGGCGAAATTCTTCCGGACAAGATTGCTGACTAAAGACTATTTTTTCATCTTTAGTGCACTTAAAAATACTATTTGCCGCCTGAGCAGATCCTGCAAGCGCAATGCAAATAATTGTGAGTATAACTTTCGCCATCCGGCTAACTATCCTTATTGACCTAAATGCTTAATTTTAATGTTAATTTCTAAATATCATTCGATATATCTTCAAGCGATGTTTAACAGCTAATTACAGCTAGAATTAACAAGAACGCTAAAAAATTAACAATAGTTCATACTATGGCGTAACTTGACGCATAACTCCAGTTTTTTGACACTTATTAATTAACCAATAAAATCGAGGGCAGCCCGCGAATATAGGCTAATAAACACTAATTTAGTTGCGTAAATTCAATATTTTGACACAACTTCTTATTTGGTTAATATTGGCCGAGATGGGTTTAAATTCGTCAGCAAAAGAATGCAGAGGTTCCATTTTACTTATAAAAAACGGCCCTAAACTAGGTTTAGAGCCGTTAATGATTTCGCTAAGGCTTCGCTAGAATCTTACTCGGCTAAAGTGGTGATCAAGTTGACAACTAAGTTATCGATTAGTCGAGTGTTGCCCATGTAAGCCGCGACTAAAATAACGAGTTCAGTTTCTTGGCCGTTAGCAATGGCAAAAGTTTTGGCATCACGTACATCAAGGTAGTCATGCTTAAATCCTGCATCAGCAAGTTCTGCTTCTGCTTGTGTTACCACTGCATCAATGGCTAACCCTGTCTGCAATGATGCTGCCATCTTATCTAAGCTGCGCTTAATTTGTGATGCTTGATTTTTTTGCTCTGCTGTTAGATAGCCATTGCGTGAACTCATAGCAAGACCTGAGTTTTCACGTATGGTTTCAACGCCAAGGATCTCGATTGGCATCGATAAATCGTCAACCATAGTACGAATGACTAATAACTGCTGGAAGTCTTTTTGACCAAATACCGCAATGTCTGGTTGCACTATGTTGAATAACTTACACACAACCGTTGCCACACCTCTAAAGTGACCAGGGCGACTGGCACCACAAAGCTCATCTGAGATACTTGGCACTTCAACAAAAGTCTGCGTATCCATACCTTTTGGGTAAATAATCTCTGGCGTTGGGGTAAACAATAGCTCAGCACCTGCGGCTACAAGTGCTGCTTGGTCGTCGGCTAAAGTTCTAGGGTAAGCATCGAGATCTTCATTTTGGCCAAATTGCATCGGGTTAACAAAGATAGAAGCCACTACATGGTCTGCACGTCGTTTTGCTTCCTTCACTAAGGTGATATGGCCTAAGTGGAGATTACCCATTGTTGGAACAAAGGCAACAGTTTCGCCTTTAAGGCGCCATGCGTTAACTTGGGCGCGAATATCTGCAATTGATTGAGTCGTGATCATGATTTTTGCTGCTCAGGGAACGATAAGAAATAGTGCTCTCAACCGTTAAGCTGAGAGCAACTGATTAGTTAAATGTGTGCTCGTCGCCAGGGAAAATACCTTGTGCAACTTCGTCAATATAAGCGCGGACAGCAGCACGGATCTCGCCAGTTTGCTTGAGATAGTTCTTAGAAAAACGCGGAATGTAGCCGCTAGAGATCCCAAGTACGTCATGCATGACTAAGATCTGACCGTCGGTATCTTTACCTGCACCAATGCCGATAACAGGAATAGTCAGTGCTTGTGTAATCGCTTTGGCTAGCGTTGCAGGAATACATTCAACCACAAGTAACTGCGCGCCCGCAGCTTCAAGCGCAAGGGCTTCTTCTAGAATTCGCTGAGCATTATCAGCATCGCGACCTTGTACTTTAAAGCCACCAAACACGTGTACTGACTGTGGTGTTAAGCCTAAGTGCGCACATACTGGAATGCCGCGCTCGGTTAGCATAGCGACACTTTCTAGTAACCACTTACCACCTTCCACTTTAACCATGTTCGCGCCAGCTTGCATTAGCGTTGTCGCGTTAGTCATGGTTTGCTCTGGCGTGGCATAGCTCATAAATGGCATATCGGCGATAAGCAAAGCACGCTCTACTCCACGACGAACGCAACGGGTGTGATATGCAATATCATCAACAGTTACAGGCAGGGTATCGCTATGACCTTGTAAGACCATACCCATTGAGTCTCCTACTAAGAGTACATCAACGCCTTCGCTGTCGAATGCACCGGCGAAGCTGGCATCGTAAGCGGTTAATGCGGTGAATTTTTTACCTTCTTGCTTAAAGGTACGCAGTGTTGAACTTGTAATTTTAGACATAATGGTAATTTTAAAATCCAATTTGTAAAAGTCGTTATAGGCCAATTAAGGCGTGACTTCAATGATTTAAATGTCGAATTTTTTAAAGCAGAAACGGGTTATTTGCCAAGTCGATATCGCTAGCCTATGGTGTTTGGGCTATGACTAATTCAGCTCTTAATGCGTCGTTGAGTAAGCTCGAGAGCGCAGTGCCGTCAGGTAAGATAAGATCGGCTGCAATATCACTTAGAGGCACAAGCACAAAGCTACGTTCGCGCATACCGTAATGCGGTACGACTAAGCGTGGGCTATCAATGCATTGGTCATCATAAAGGAGTAAATCTAAGTCGAGAGTTCTTGGTCCCCAACGTAGCTCACGAAGGCGGCCCTGTTGGTTTTCAATACTTTGTAATGCATCTAATAAGTCGATGGGACTAAGTGAAGTCTTAAACCCTGCGACGGCATTAACATAGTCTGGTTGCTCAACATCGCCCATGGGGGCTGAACGATAATAAGGGGAAACGCTAAATGAGTCGGCAGCGGCCAGGCTCAATAAGGCTTTACAAGCATTATCGAGCTGGCTAATCGGGTCGGCCAAGTTAGCACCGAGTGCGACATAAACCTGTGCCATTATTCAGCAGGTTTTGGCGCCGATTTCGCGCTAGGCTTGCGGCGTCGGCGTTGATTAGTATTGCGGTTGCGGCCGCCTTTATTGGCTGAGCGAGCAATCACATTACGTTGATCTTCGTTACCTTCAACAAAGCTCTTCCACCATGCAGCGTTTTTAGCGACCAAGCCGCCTTCTGCGTGGCCACGTAATAATAGTAAATCGTAAGCAGCTCTAAACTTAGGATGTTCGATAAATCTAAAGGCTTTAGTACCTTTATTACGTTCGAACCTAAGCTGTAGTTGCCAGATATCTTTAGTCACAGTGCTAAAGCGACGTGGGATGCTAATGGTGCGGCATTGTTGCTCCATTACATCGCCCATAGCTGCATTGTAAGCATCGTAAGATGAAAGGCCGCTTTCTAAGGCGATATCATCAGCGCGCTGACTCAGCGGATACCAAAGCAGTGCTGCATAGAAAAAAGCAGGCGTTACCGGCTTATCTTGTGCTACGCGCTCATCGGTATTGGCCATCATCTCTAGCATCAGCTTAGAAGTTTCGCCGTTTGGATATTCTTTTAGCAGTGCTTCAACCAACGGGAATAGTGGTTCAAACAAGCCAAACTCACGCATCATTTCGTAGTTTTGTAGGGCTTTTCCTGCAAAAAATAGCTTCAATACTTCTTCGTACATACGTGCTGCAGGAATGTCTTTGAGTAAACGAGCTAAGTTTTTAATGGGTTCAGCGGCTTTCGCTTCAATCGTCATATCAAGTTTAGTGGCAAAACGTACTGCACGCAGCATACGCACCGGGTCTTCTCGGTAGCGGGTTTGCGGATCGCCAATTAAACGAATGGTACGATTTTCTAGATCTTGTAATCCACCGCCATAGCTGTGAATAGAGAAATCACTAATGTCGTAATACAGTGCGTTGATAGTAAAATCGCGGCGTTCAGCATCTTCGTCAATACTGCCATAAACGTTGTCGCGCAGTAGTCGACCTGACTCATTAGTCTTAGAGATCTTTTCACCACTATCTACGTGGTGGCCACGTAGCGTTGCTACTTCAATAACATCACGCCCAAATACGATATGCGCAAGACGGAATCTACGACCAACTAGGCGACAGTTACGGAATAATCGTTTGATCTCTTCAGGAGTAGCATTGGTAACAACATCGAAGTCTTTCGGTTGCAGTCCCAATAAAATATCGCGTACGCCGCCGCCAACCAAGTAAGCTTTAAAGCCTGACTTGTGCAGTCTATAGAGTACTTTGATCGCATTGTCGCTGATTTGTCTGCGAGAAATTGCATGCGCATTTCTAGGCACAACTTCTAGGCTAAGACCGGTCTGCGTGTTTTCTTCAACTTTTGGAGTATCTTCAAAAAGCTGTTTACAGAATTGACTAATACGGCGAAAAATGGGACACCTCTGATTCGGATCTTAATTTGGGTAAAAACAAGTGAGCTATGATAACTCAATTAAAGCTTAATGAGTATACGATTGATCTCACGTATCAAGCAGTATTTCCGATTGCTTTGGCACCTTAGCCAAATCAAATTGCTCAACCGCTTGTTCAATCATCTTAGACACTTGAGATTCTGGGGTTACCGCAGCTTGGCCTAAAAAGGCTAAAGCTGCATTAATACTGGCTTGAGGCTGACAATTATCAATTGCAGGCGCATGATTTTGCTTCGATAGTTTTCTGCCTTTTTCAGCACAAGCCAAGGGCAAATGCAGCCAATCTGGTGCAGGTGCTTGTAAAATTTGGTATAGACTTTGTTGTCGACAAGTCGGCTCAAGTAGATCGCAACCTCTAACCACTTCGGTTATCTGTTGGTGAATATCATCAAGTACCACCGCTAGCTGATAGGCATATAAGCCATCGCTGCGCTTAATTATAAAGTCCTCAGCAGCAAAGATTTTATCAACACTAACAGGACCCATATGCAGGTCGTTAAATGTGTCTATCGCAAATGGGTTACGTACTCGAATGGCTCCGCTTGTTAAACCTGAAACCAATTGTCCACAGCGTCCATCATAACTGCCAGCCATAGCTTGAATTTGCTTACGAGTGCATTGGCAGTAATAGGCTTGATCATCAAGCAACAACTGTTCAATTTTTGCTTGATAGACCTCAAGACGTTGGCTCTGATAGAGCACAGTGTCATCCCACTCTAAACCATAGGCTTCGAGGGTTTTGAGGATGGCAGTGCTTGCGCCTGCAACTTCACGAGGAGGGTCAATATCTTCGATACGAACCAACCACTTACCACCCATTTTTCGGGCACGCAAAAAACTGCCAAGGGCAGCGATTAGTGAACCAAAGTGAAGTGGACCAGATGGGGAGGGCGCAAAGCGACCTATATAAGAAGTCGTATTAATCATTAGGACTAGCAAAACAAAAGAGCGGAGCCTAGGCTCCGCACTTAAGACAGAAGTTAACCTGCCATTTGCTTTTCTTTGATCTCAGCAAGCGTTTTACAATCGATACACTGATCGGCTGTTGGACGCGCTTCTAATCGGCGAATACCGATTTCGATGCCACAAGATTCACAGAAGCCAAAATCATCTTCTTCAATCTTCTGCATTGTCTTTTCGATCTTCTTAATAAGCTTACGTTCTCTGTCGCGAGCGCGTAGTTCTAAGCTAAACTCTTCTTCTTGAGCTGCACGGTCGACAGGATCTGGGAAGTTTGCTGCTTCGTCTTGCATGTGATTAAGAGTACGATCAACTTCTTCGCGCAATTGGTTACGCCACGCTTCAAGAATCTTCTTAAAGTGACCCAATTGAGCCTCGTTCATGTACTCCTCACCTGGTTTTTCCTGGTAAGGATCTACACCTGCGATAGCGAGCACGCCAAGTTTTCTAGTGCCTTGAGGCATAACGCATCTCCTGTTAATCATTTGCGTTGTTGGGCGTCTTAAATAACGGCCGCTATCTATACCAGAAAGCTTTTCACTAGGCAAATAATTTATGTTAATTGGGCTCTATTCTTTGACTATGTCCGCTATTCAGAACAATTTCAACTCTATCTGCAGATTTATAGGTTAACCGGACAGGATTTAACCAAATGTGTCTCTATCGGCGATGAGTTGGCACTATAGGCGATAATCTCTACACCTTTACTATGTGCTTCAGTTAGCAAAAGCGCGTAATCAGGATCAATATGTGCTGCAGCTTGGACACTGTTTATGCCCGAATGCTGAACAACAAATAGTAATACTGCGCGTTGCCCTTGTTCGACCATTTCCATTAACTCTCGTAAATGTTTCTGGCCGCGAGTGGTCACAGCATCTGGAAAGTAGCCGTGACCGTTTTCTAATAAGGTACAGCTTTTGACTTCGATATAACAATTAGGCTTTTTTTCATCTTGCAGAAGAATATCGATGCGGCTGTTTTCACTGCCATATTTAACTTCTCTGCGCAGAGATGAATACCCTTGTAACTCGCTAATAATGCCATTATTAATAGCCTCTTCAGCAAGAGCATTTGCACGGCCGGTATTGATACCAATGATATGCCCTTTATCGCTTTGGGCTAACTCCCAGGTACGACTGTATTTTCGTTTAGGGTTGTCTGACACCGAGAACCAGACTTTCTGGCCTTCGAATAGGCAGTTTTTCATCGAGCCGGTATTGGGACAATGAATGGTAACCACTTCGCCGCTTGGCAATGTTATATCGGTTAAAAAGCGTTTATATCGCTTAATCAATACGCCACTTTCAAAACTAGGATCAAATTTCATTACCGCACTCAAAGATATTATTTTCCTTTTAGGGTAACAGATTAGCATCGTAATTGGGGTTCGAATTTTTGCTATTTAGTCTCTGATTGTCTGTGCAAATTACGGGATTATTCATCGAGAGTTTACTGTGGCAAAAAAGTGCCACTATCACAGCGTACCGATTGCGTGAGTGACTTTAGATATCTTCGAGGATGCAGTAGACTGCCTGCATTAAAAATAGGCTGGTTGTTGAGAATTGCGGCGAATAGCCGAGGTTATCAACATATCGATTCATATAATAAGGACCTAAAATGACGGATTTGATGCAAGTAACCCTGACTCACGAAGCCCCCGCCGCCCATTGGGGCAAGGCTGATGTTACTTTCGAGGCGACTGTGGCCTCTATACACCTACAAGCTGGCGACACTTTGTTGCAGGTACAACAAGCTGCGCGCAAACTAGAACTACAAGGCGTGACCCAAGTGGCCCTTATCGGTGAGCTGTGGAGTGTTGATTTACAATGGGCGTTTGCTCAAGGTTTTGCAACGGCGCAAACTGCTCCTGTTATTCATTGGACCGGCGATACTGAGGCGCAAACATTGTTAACTAGCCGCCTAGAAAGTGCCACATTTGCTCGCCAACTCATTAATGAAACTCCTGAGAACCTTTCGCCAATGGTGTTAGCAACCCAAGCTGCAAAGTGGTTGAGTAATATTGGTGGTGATAAAGTGACTTACCGCATTATTGAAGGCGAACAATTACTGGAAGAGAAGTGGATCGGTATTCACGCTGTGGGCCGCGGTAGTGAACGTCCACCAGCTATGTTAGAACTTGATTTCAATCCGTTAGCTAGCGACGCAGAAGTGTCGGTGGCACTTGTGGGTAAAGGCATTACTTTTGATTCTGGTGGTTATAGCATCAAAGGCTCTGAAGGCATGCTAGGTATGAAATGTGATATGGGCGGTGCTGCAACTGTGACTGCTGCGCTTGGTCTGGCGATGAAATCAGGGCTTAATAAGCGAGTAAAACTCTTTTTATGCTGCGCAGAAAATTTAATTAGTGGTCACGCTTATAAATTGGGTGACATCTTAAAATACAAAAATGGTGTGACGGTAGAAGTGGTAAACACTGATGCCGAAGGCCGTTTAGTGTTGGCTGATGGTTTGCAAGCTGCATCTGAAACGGGGGCGCCGTTAATTATTGATGCAGCTACGCTAACTGGCGCGGCAGTGATGGCCGTCGGCAGCAATTATAATGCTATCTTCTCACCAAAAGCAGAAGTGTTAGCACTCGCTCAGCAAAAAGCCTTAGCGGTTGGTGAGCGTGTATGGCCATTACCATTAGATCCATGGCATAAAGATAACTGCCCAAGCCCTTATGCTGATACTGCTAACAGTCGCCCAATGAAAGGCGGTGGAGCTGGTGGTGCATCAAATGCTGCTGGCTTTCTTTGGCGTTTTGTATCGCCAGAAGCAAACTGGCTGCACATCGATTTAGCTTCAGCGTTCTCAGATACGGGTGATCACCTCTGGTCTGCTGGTGCAACCACTCACGGTGTATTGACCGTTGCAGGTTTGCTTGAAGATTAATATTGCAAACTATACGCAAAAGGCCTCGCATTAGCGGGGCTTTTTGTTTAAACCTCAAGATTTGTTGCGCTTCTCAGAGATGATTATCACTAACTCTAGGATAGGATCTTTGCTAATAATGGAAGGGAGTGTTACTGAATTTGCCTTTGCCAAAAGTCGAAGTGTGTTGCATTATTGTTACTAGGTGCAATTGGTAGCATAAAAGGCTCGCAATTATGACGCTTAGTTTTAATGAATTTTCCATAAATACTGAAGCATTAGAATTGCAGGTTGCAGACCATGTTGTTGCGATTGATGAGCGCAATATAGCCTTGTTGCAAACCCTTGCACAACACTATCCTGAGCATTGCAGTAAACAAGAGTGTTTAGCGTTAATTTGGCCAGAAACCATAGTGTCCGATATGTCATTATCGAAGTTGGTTTCTGATACTCGTAAGTTGTTTAATCAAGCTGGTTACAGTGGGCCGTTAATCCAAACAGTGCATGGCCGTGGTTATCGTTTAGATCATGCATTAGGTAAGCAGTTGCAGGCATATTATGCTGTGAAGGCTAACCAGTTTGAAACTCATATTGAGCACTCAACTCATACGCCTTATACACCGCAACAAGGTGTACCGCAGAGCACATCATCACAACTATTGAATAGTCCATCGAGATCAGGGGAAAACCAATTAAACCAGGGTGATAACCTACAGTCGGCAAGGTCGATGAGTGTCACTCGACAACCTTCTTGGTGGGAGGTTTTTGCTAAGGTGTTAATCGCTCTAGTGCTGGTTTTGGGGTTGATGTTCCAGCTTTGGCAAGGGGGAAGCCTTAATGTCGAGCCTCAACGACAACTGACATATAGTGAGCCGCAGGGAGCTATTGGTCGTATTTTATGGATCGATGATCATCCAGAAAATAATTTGGTTGAAAAAGCGTATTTTGAGCAAAGAAATATTGGTGTTTACAATACCGTTACTTCGGAAGAAGCCTTGATGTTATTGACCATGTATAACTACCAAGCGGTGATTTCCGATATGGGTCGGCACGGAGACCCCTTAGCAGGGCTTAAGTTACTACAATCAATGCGAGAAAATGGTCATCCAACACCTTTTTACCTTTATACCTACGTTGAATCTGCAGGGCTGGTCGATGCGATCTATGAAAGCGGTGGACAAGCTGTGATTGTCGATTCTGAGTCGTTGTACCAACTAGTCTTAAGCCACTTCGTCAGTGATGAGTCTTAAGTATTTTTGGACTAAGTCTCAGAATTTCAAATCTTTTCAAATCATTTCAATATTTATCAATAACTGATCACATCAGCCTATGGTAACTATAGATTATCAAGTTGTGGTGAAGCCTGTGAGCAAAATGACAAGTGTGTTCATGGAGCGAGAAGGTTTAATCCCTGCGAGAGTGAAAGTTGGAGCGAGAAGTGATTAAGTGTTGACGATTTCTTCGATTAGCCACCTAAGAATAGGTGGCCTTTTTTTGCGTTTTTTAGCGCAATTACAACCTACTTTTTCGGTTAATCGTTAAAGCCATCTTGGATAAATAGATGCTTAGTCTGGTTGAAATTTGCTTCGCTGCAATTAACAAAATCGATAGCGTATTGCGCGTTGTCTAATCTGAACTTGGCTATCTTTGCTATCTCATATTCATTCATTACGATATTCATTGCTTCCTGAGTCCATTCAGGCTCGCCTGTGCCAATCTTAACTTCTGGCGGATCGTAATGAGTTACCATCCAGTTTTGTAATGCTTCTGCGTCGATTTCACCTTGCTTCCAAGAAGACAGTAAGGCAATTAGTTGAGTTTTGGTAATTTCGGTGATTTCCATGACAGTATCCATGACTATTTCATTGAGCAAACTTATTGGCTATAGAGTAGCTTAGAATAGTGGCTCGGCAAACCATTAACCGAGCGGCCAGCGATGAAGTGTTGGATATTCCACCCCATTGATACCCGGATATGACTCAAATAGCTGTAGCTCAACAGGGCTAAGCTCAATGGCTTGATATTCAATGCCACTCACCTGTTCTTTTGCCTTGCGAGTGAGGGTGATATGAGGCGTGTAATTATGCTCGCTGCAATGTAGGTTTAGCAGGGCTGCAATCTCTTGGGCGTCGGCGGCTAATTGCTGCAAGCCTTGATCTTTTGCCTGACCATTTAAACAGAGAATCTTCGGTTTTTGCCAGTGGGATATCGTATTTAAATGTACGCTGAATTTAGGTTTGTGCAGCGCACTTACTTGCGTGATTAAATCGGCTATTTGATTCGTGGTCGCCCTACCCAAAAATGCCAAAGTCATATGTAAATTAGCGCTGGGCACTAATCTAAGTTGCTTAGGTAGTTGGTTTTGAATGTTAATGATGGTTTGTGTTTGTGAGTTATTAAGCGAAAAACCTAAAAAAATACGTTTAATTTCAGTTGTCATTAACCTAGTCCTACTCTTTTACTGCAGTGCTCATTCAAGCTGTTTAGTCTGCCCTAGCTTTTAGAGTACACTAGTCGATATTCAGAACCAGTATATTCCTGTCGCTCTATTAAGACACAGATATAAAAGCCTTAGCTATTGCCTTGCTCTGGCTAATGTCAAAGCACATGGAATCGATAACTACGGTAATAGACCCACTCGTGACATCTCTACCAATACACGCCTTATTACAACCGCTTCGCGATGCCTTTAAGCGGGGGGAGCAAGTTATCCTAGAAGCGCCAACGGGCGCGGGTAAGTCCACCGCTTTGCCACTTGATATGCTGGACTGGTCCGAGTTTAGTGGCAAAATCCTGATGTTAGAACCTCGCCGTGTTGCGGCGCGCAATGTGGCCCAGTTTATTGCTAAGCAGCGTGGCTGCGAATTAGGGACAGAGGTCGGTTATCGAGTTAAAGGTGATTCGCGGGTATCGACAAATACTCGACTCGAAATCGTTACTGAAGGGATTTTAACGCGAATGATCCAGCAAGACCCAGAGCTAACTGGGGTTGATATGGTGATTTTTGATGAGATCCATGAGCGTCATCTAACAACGGATCTAGGCTTGGCATTGGCATTAGAGATCCAAGCAAGCTTTCGAGAAGATTTAAAGATTTTAGCTATGTCAGCGACCCTGTCTGGCTTGCCATTATCAAATTTAATGCCCGAAGCTGTTTTACTTAATAGCGAAGGGCGCAGTTTTCCGGTTGAACATCAATACAGTGCTGTGCCTAGCCAAGGCCGCTGGCTTGAGCATATGGCAAAAGTGATTGTTAGCAGCCTAAATGAGCATGCTGATGGTGCTTTGCTGGCATTTTTGCCGGGGCAGGGTGAAATCAATAAACTACAGCAAATCCTAAGTGCGCGTTTGGATCCCACTGAGTTTATGATTTGTCCGTTATTTGGAAGCTTAAGCGCTAAGGCACAAGATCAAGCCATTGCTCCTGCTCCTAAGCACTTGCGCAAAGTGGTACTGGCTACCAACGTGGCGGAGTCGAGTTTGACTATTGAGGGGATCACTCAGGTGGTTGATTCAGGCTATAAGCGCCAAGCCCGTTTTAACCCTAAAACAGGTGTTACTCGTTTATCGCTAAAGCGGATTAGTCAGGCTTCTGCTGCTCAGCGCGCAGGGCGTGCGGGTCGTTTAAGTGCGGGCTTTTGTACTCGGCTATGGAGCCAAGAGGAGCATGGTCGCTTAACCCAAGCCGATGAGCCAGAAATTTTGCATACTGATCTGCTATCTATGGTGCTTGATGGTGCATTTTGGGGGGTAAAATCTCTAAATGAGTTACCGTTACTCAACGCTCCGTCAGCGGCAAATGAGCTGGTTAGCTGGCACTTACTGCAAACGATGGGCATGGTAACTGAAACGAGAGTAATAACCGCCCATGGCCGCGATGCCCATAAGTTAGGTTGTAACCCTAGGCTTGCGCATATGTTGTTAATGGCAAAACAGCATGCACAGCAAAATAATGATATTAATTTTGGCTTATTGGCATGTGTGTTAGCTGGAACATTAGAAGCTCGTAGTCGTAGCCGGCAAGGCGCGGATATTAGCCGCTATCTCAATGAGGCGCTGCAAGGGGAGCCACAAAAGCAGATCCGCAATTGGGTTAAGAACCTAAGTTTAGCGTCCTTAGATAAAATTGATTTACAGTTAGCTGTGCGCGAAGCCAGTCAGGATGATATTGCCACTTTGCTGGCTTTTGCTTACCCAGACCGAATCGCGAAAGCTCGTGGAGTGAGTGGTTATCAACTGGCCAACGGCAGCGGTGTTGAGCTGGCTAATGAGGATGCTTTAGCTGGCTCTGCTTGGTTAGTGGTCGCTGACTTTCAAGAAACTGAAGGCCGAAGCCAAGGTAAGGTCTATTTAGCGACAGCGCTAAATCCAACGCTTTTTGATAACGAATTAGCTAAGTTGGTACTGACCCAAGAACATGCTGGATGGGATGAAGCTAGAGGGCGTTTCTTTGCTGAAAAGCAGCAAAAGATTGGTGAAATTTTGTTTGCTAAATCGGCTATCGCTAAGGTAGATAAGCGGCTTATCAAGCTGGCTTTGATGGAGCAAATTAAGCTAAAAGGATTGTCATTAATCAACTTTAATGATGCTTGTATGCAGCTACAACGCCGTGTTGCGCTGGCGATACAGTATTGTCCCGAGCACGCCTGGCCAGCCTTAGACGACGAATCCTTGTTAAATGAACTTGATAACTGGTTAGCACCTTATTTAGATGAGGTACGCAGTCTTGCACAATTACAGCAATTAGATTGTTATACTCTGCTACTAAATTTACTGCCTTGGGATTTACAGCAACAATTAGAAGCCTTGTTACCTAAGAAATGGCCTATGGCAACTGGCACTAGCGTAAAAATTGATTATGATGCTGTTGGTCGCGCACTTTTAAGCGTACGGTTGCAAGAAGCATTGGGAATGCAACAAAGCCCTTTATTGGCTCAGGGAAAGTTAGTGGTGACGATGGAGCTATTATCTCCAGCTCACCGACCGCTCGCATTAACCGCCGATCTGGCTAGTTTTTGGCAAGGGCCATATGAGCACGTAAAAAAAGAGATGAAGGGACGCTACCCAAGGCATTTATGG
Source organism: Shewanella sp. 10N.261.52.F9 (assembly GCF_041471165.1). Lineage (NCBI taxonomy): Bacteria > Pseudomonadati > Pseudomonadota > Gammaproteobacteria > Alteromonadales > Shewanellaceae > Shewanella > Shewanella sp. 10N.261.52.F9. The sequence continues at coordinate 259,885 of NZ_JBFRNX010000013.1, read as the reverse complement.
CCAGATGATCCCGCCAATACCCAACCAACCAAATTTACTAAAAAGAAGACATTTAGCTCGCAATAAGCGAGGATACGTCACGGAAGTATAATGACAGATAAAGCAACACCAAAAGCGGCCGCAAAGAAAGCACCAGCGAAGAAAAGGCCTACTGCTAAAAAACCGCGGGCAAGCAAAAAAGCAGCGACTCAAAGTGGCAATAAAGGTTGGGGAAAAAAGCTGTGGTCTATTTGCTGGAAACTTGGCTTAATCCTCGCGGTGATGATTGCATCATACGGGATCTATTTAGACCAAATCATTGCACGCAAATTTGAAGGGCAAAAGTGGCACCTTCCTGCGCAAGTATTTAGTCGTTCAATGGCGTTATACCCTGGAGCTGCCGTTAGTCATGGTCAGTTAATGGCAGAGCTTAAATTATTGGGTTATCGCAAGGTGGCTAATCCGCGCCAAGTTGGCGAATTTTCCGCATCGAAAACTAAAATAGATTTATGGCGTCGACCATTTTTACATCCTCAAGGCGATCAAGCTGCACAACGGGTGATGATCACTTTTGATAGTAACGGTGTGGTGTCAGTTGCTCGTAATAGCGATAAACGTCAGTTAGCCGTGTTCCATTTAGAACCGGTATTGCTAGATAGAATTATTACTGGCGATGCTGAGGACAGGCTTTTTGTGGCGACAAAAGATATCCCCAAGCCGATTGTTAATGCGCTTATCTTAGTGGAAGACCGCAGTTTTTATGAGCATCATGGCGTTAATCCATTTGCCATTTTACGTGCTGCTATGGTTAATATTAGCGCGGGACGTACGGTGCAAGGTGGCTCTACGTTGACTCAGCAGTTAGCAAAGAACTTCTTCTTGTCTAGTGAACGCTCTATCACGCGTAAATTACGCGAAGCCTTAATGGCAATAATTATCGATTTTCGTTATGAAAAAGACGAGATTTTAGAAGCTTACCTAAACGAAGTGTACATGGGTCAAGATAAAGCCCGTGGTGTACATGGTATGGGGCTAGCCTCCCAGTTTTATTTTGGACGTCCGATCGCTGAATTAACTGTACCGCAGCAAGCATTTTTGGTAGCGGTTATTAAAGGCCCATCTTATTACAATCCATGGCGTTATCCTGAGCGCGCACAAGAGCGTCGTGATTTAGTATTGCGTCTATTGATGGAAGCGGGAGACTTAAATGTCGCTCAGTATCAGGCCGCAGTTGAGTCGCCTTTAGGGCTTCGAAAAGCAAATAAGTCAGTACATCAAAAACTGCCTGCCTTCTTCTCAGTGGTTAAGCATGAACTAGCTAACCGTTTTGGCGATGCTTTATTGCAACAGTCAGGCATAAAGGTATACACCACGCTTGATCCTATTGCACAAGAGGCGGCTGAAAAGGCTGTGGTACAAACTCTTAAACAGCTAGGCAAGAACGATGAAACTTTGCAAGTAGGTATGGTACTCACCGATAAATACTCGGCAGGTATTGCCGCTATGGTCGGTGACAAGGTACCAAGCTATCGAGGCTTTAACCGAGCGGTAGAAATTCGTCGCCCAATAGGCTCCTTGATTAAGCCTTTTGTTTATACCACTGCGCTTAATCAAGGTAAAAAGTACAATCTAGCATCGCCGCTAAAAGACGAGCCTATTACGCTTAAAAATGGTCAAGGTAAAACTTGGTCTCCGCAAAACGTTGACAAAAAGTTCCGTGGTCAAGTGCCATTATTGACGGCCTTTAAGAAGTCAATGAACGTCCCTACAGTAAACCTAGGCATGGCGATTGGTGTTAGCGATGTAGCCACCACGCTTGATAAAGCGGGGTGGCGCGAAAAAATTCCTGAATACCCATCGATGTTATTGGGGGCGGTCAATGGCTCGCCATTGATGGTTGCACAGGTGTTCCAGACGATTGCTGATGATGGTCGATATCGTCATTTAAACTCAGTAACAACGGTGTTGAATGCGCAAAACCAGCCGCTAGCAGCATCGAGGCCCCAGGCCACGCAAGCTATCCCTGCTGCGAGTAACTATTTGACCAAATACGCCATGACCCAAGTGGTTGAGTCGGGTACGGCTAAGCGTTTAGGAAATGCTTTCCCTTATGTGACATTAGCGGGTAAAACCGGTACCAGTAATGATTCTCGTGACTCGTGGTTTGCTGGCTTCGATGAACGTAACGTCGCAGCAATTTGGGTTGGCCGTGATGATAATGGCAAAACAGGTCTTTATGGCAGTAGTGGCGCCATGGCCGTCTATCAAGCTTTTTTAAATAATCGTGCACCGCTAAGCCTGCGCATGGCGCCAGTAGATGGTGTGGTGCAAGGCTATTTTGAGCGTGATACCGGTATAGCGAAAGAAGCAGACTGTGGCGGAATGGTAAAAGTACCTGCGCTTAGAGAGAGTTATCAACCTATTGCCAATTGTGGTGATCCTTTACCTTGGTGGAAGAAGTTAATTGGTGGCTGACCTTTATGAATAAAAGCCACTTTAAAGCCTAAATAATCTGGCCATTAATCCTGTGATTGATGGCTTTTTTATTGCTTCAAGTAATTATTTTTAACTGCTTTTCGATTTAAATGGTAAAAGCTTCAGTTTTTTTTCGTCTTTTAAAAAAGAGCCTCGTCTTATGGGTGTAATCAAAAATACTGATGACTCATTCGGAGAGCATAGATGATCAAATTAATTAGCTTTAAAAACTGCCCATTTGTACAACGTGTTATGGGAGCGCTAGTGATGAAAAACATTCCATTTGAAATTGAGTACATTGAACTCAGTAATAAACCGCAGTGGTTTTTAGATATTTCACCTAACGGCCAAGTACCAGTATTGGTAACAGAGGATAAGACGGTATTATTTGAGTCAGATGCAATTGTTGAATACCTAGATGATAAATACGCGCCGATAGAGCAAGTTTCAGCTGAGCAAAAGGCTCTAGATCGTGCTTGGTCATATCAAGCGAGCAAACACTATATGCCACAGTGTGGTGCAATGGGCAGTAAAGACCAACAGACATTTGAAACGCGTTTAGCAAACTTAGCTAAAGCGTTTGCCAAAGCTGAAAATAAGCTTGGGGAAAGTGCTTTCTTTAAGGGAGATTATATCTCTAATGTTGATATCGCTTGGTTGCCACTTTTACATCGCGCAGCGGTGATCCGTAATTGCTCTGGATTTGATATGTTGGCAGGTTTTCCTAAAGTGCAAAAATGGCAAGCAGCCTTGATTGGAACAGGTCTTACAGATAAAACGGTACCAACTGATTTTGTGCAGACCTTCAGCAACTTTTATTTAAAAAATACCTATTTGGCGAGCCTAATGAACGGTACAGAAGCCGTTGCATCGACTAGTAATTGTGCATCGAGCTCTTGCTGTGGTTAACGCTTAAGCTTACGTATGTGATGTGTGACTGGTATGAAAAAGGCGACCCTCTTCGAGTGTCGCCTTTGTTTCATATGGCTCAGTTAATCAACCTTCATTAGCTAGCTTATTTTTAGCTGCGGAGAGAGCTCAGCACGGCGCGCTTTTAGTAAACAAAGCAGCGGTAGAATAGCGATAATGATAAGTAGCGCTGCCCAGTTACCGTTTTGAATTACGCCATATTTTGCTGCGACAATGCTGCCAAGCAGTGCGCCGCTGCCTATACCCACATTAAATAAGCCGGAGTAAATTGCCATGGCAACATCGGTTGCATCTGGCGCGAGCTTTAGGCCTTTAGATTGCAGCGATAGGCACATTAGCATCATGCCTGTGCCCCATAAAATACATAAAGGTAACAGCAACCAAATATGGTTTGCGATAAAAGGCAAAATTGCCATGCAGCTGCCCATAATCGCGATGGCTATGACTAAAAGCTGTTGTGCGTACTTACCTTGATAGCGGCTAAAGAGTGCGCTACCTATCAAACCAGCAGCACCAAATACTAATAAAATGATGGTAGTAATATTGGCGGTATAACCAAAGTATTCTTGCAACAGTGGCTCTAAATAGGTGTACACGCTGTAATGCGCAGTCACTAAAACCATGGTTAATACGTACAGCCAGAGTAAGGCTTTATTACGGGCTAATGTCGGTAAACTGCGCCAACAGCCACCATGAGTAGCAGGTAAGTTCGGTAATCCACGCCAAAGCAATAACATCATAATCAGAGTCAGCACGGCGATTAAGCCAAAAATGCTACGCCAGCCAACTAATTGGCCTATGACTCGACCTAAGGGAATACCTAAAACTAGAGCCAGTACACAGCCTGTGGCGAAGATGCTTAACGCTTTTGCTCCCTGACCTTCAGGTGCTAGGCGTACCACTAGGGCAGGGGCTATCGCCCAGAAAAGTGCATGGGTAAGGGCAATACCAACACGGCCAGATAGCAAGATATCGTAGCTAGGTGCCCACACACATAGGCCATGGCTAATAATAAATACTGACATTAACCCTAGTAGCAGTTTTTTACGTTCAAAACGCGCAAATAGCAGCACAGCAGGTAAGGATGCCAGTGCAACAACGGCGGCATACACGGTAAGCATAGGACCAACTGCAACGGCACTCATATTAAAGCTTTGCCCAAGAGCAGCTAAAATACCCACTGGCACAAATTCAGTAGAAACAAAGACAAAGGCGGTAAGTGCTAACAGCCATACTGGTGCCCAAGTGGTAAGGCGTTGTTTCATTGCATCGAACATCCAAAATTGAAAGGGCGGCAAGTCTACGCCCAATTACGAATTGAGGCGATAGCTGCGTCTATATTATGTGCGATTTGTGAACGGGGTTAACTTTTGATTTGCTAGAGAGTTGGAAAATGGTTAAGGCTGCTCTAGATGTGTTCGATAGAGCAGTTGAATTAGATGTCGCTAATAAATTAGGGGTGTGTTAGAACTATTTAAGAACTAGATTTTGTTAACCCGCTGACTTGAAAGCTTACCGGAAGGATCCGAATGAAGTACATTATCCCATTATTGTTATTATCTGCTTGCTCTGCATCTAACATGAAACAAGCTATCTATAATGATGTCGCAAGTAATGTTTTATCAAAGGCGTCAGACTCTGATGTAGGCTACGGTAGTGCTCGCTGCCGAGGAGTGCAAGCTAAATGTACTCATGGCCAATATGATGAATGGCTGGATTCAGATGGACGTTTAGGCTGTTCGTGTAATGTCTAACTGAATTAATACTTCTTCAATAAAAAATAACGCTCAGGGCTTTTGGCTGTATTAGGCACAGTCGCTATGATCTCAAGGCCCAGCTTTTGGTAAAACAGCGGTGCTTGAAATGATAAAGTATCGACCTGCGCCATGATGCAACCACGGTTTTTAGCTTCTACTTCGGCGTGTTGCATCAGCTCTCGCCGAAGTAGAAGCTCTTTGTTGCTCATCGACCCACAAAACATTATACCAATCAGTATAAAGATTTGATCGCTCAGCGAGAGTTTAGCTGTTCTGAGGCAAGGTCATTAAGTGCTCCTGCTTTAATGACATTCGCTGCATCCATGCAGCTCGCAACGAGTGAAGAGCATAGTTAAACTAGGTTCAAGCTTCTTCTTTTTATCAAGAGTCGCAGTATCAGAGTCGCTAAAACTCGCCATTCTGGAGCGTTTTTGGCTGCCTACTTCTGCGTTGAATAACTTCACAAGGGAGCAACCATTCTTTCAGCTATTCGCCTTGAATTAGTTTGCCAAAAACGCTCTGAGTAGAGCAACTTCTTATACTGATTGGTATTCTCAAAAAGTTATCATAGATAGTGCATCCGGCGACTCCAGCCATTAACTTACCGCTTTCATCATGGGCGATCACAGATAATGGCTGAGAGGTTTCTGCTTCCATGTGCTCAACATTGAACTGGCGCACCCCAGCAATTAGCGCATTAACGTTTTCTGTGTTGTCATCATCCGTGACGGTTATTTTCATTTTAACGCGAGTGGAAAATTTGCATGTTAGTCTTGTTGCTAGAACCAACTTTGCTCTATTGCGGTTGAAAGTGTAACGGAATAGTTCGATAAAATTGCACTGTGGCCGGCTGTAAATACCTTAAATGATGCATCAACTGGAACAGTGACAGAGCTGCTCGTCACACTGACAATTAACTCTGGGAAGAATATTGTACTTGCAGCATTAACTAAGTCTTGTGACTCGGTTAAGGAGTAATCAGCATTACTAATTGATGCCATTGACGTATTTGATAGCTTGGAATCTGACACTCTCGTTGTCACTGAGTCATTAGTCAGACTTGCTAGAGGTTTATTTTGGTTATTGACTAGCTCTGCCGTAGCAAAATTAGTGGGCTCTTGCCAGGTGTAGTTGTAACCATTATTGAACTCAAAGTTTCGACGATTCTCAAATGCTAAGCTTGCGGTTGCGCTATCTGCCGGTAGATTGAAGATCACCCGAGTTGTAGCAGTACTTTTGGCGTAATCATTTTTGTGAAGCACGTTGTTGTATGCGTACTCAACTCTAACCTCTTGTTGATTGGTTTCGTCATTTAGCTTGCTGATACATTTAACACTAATCTTGTCTGTGGCAGTGCATAAACGGGTAATAATGGTGTCTGATAAACCTAATTGCTGCGCTGCGCTTCTGAAATTGTCATCGACAATCACTTCATCATTATCGTCGTCAGGGTGCAATATATTATCGATATATTCACAGCCACTAAGATTAAGGCATAACAAACTGATAGTTATTATTTTGAGTTTAGTATTCATAAATCGATGACTCTGAGTGAGATAAAACAGACTTTAGCGCCAATTTACCATTGTTTTCGTTGGTGATAATAGCGATTTTTTTATACATAAGCTTTATACCATAACGCAGGCTTTGCTTTAATAATGAGCAGTAATTCGCAAGATTGAAAATATAAAGAGAATTGAGGGAGGTTCTATTTATATGCCTGCCAAGTCAAAGTTCAGTCTCTATTCTGTCGGTTTGCTTTAGCTTGCAAAAGATTCAGCTAATAACTTTAGGACAAATCATAACCTATCAGTGACTCTAAACTTATTTTACCGAGGTTCACCTTTGCAAGTCTCAAAGTGGAGTGGCTGGGCAAAGACTCTAGGTGAATGTAAATTTCAACTCAGCCACTTGACAGTTTTTTGCAAAAACGGCAGTGATTGTTGGTTTTATTCTTCAGTTAGTATTCGGTTGATAATTAATCACTTGATGATGTTTTTACCCAAATACAAGGTTCACTATCGACTGATTTACAGATTATTTACAAGGTTTTTTGTCTGATTAATATGCTTTATATGAGCGTAAACAGCGCAGGAACAATTAATAAATCTTCAATTATTAGCTTAATTAATTACGAATTTACTAATTAAGCTGTTCACAAAGCTAGCTAAGCATCGATTTCTCACCTCACAGAGCGACCACATTATTTACATTTGCCTAAGAGGCATCTATGAGTAACTTACTATTAAGTTTGTAAATGGGATGTATTATCATTTGTGTTCGTGTAACATAAATGTAAATCATAATTGTTCACATTTATAGTCGCTAAGTTTTTAGCAATATTAAAGGTACTTGTATGCAACTGAAGAAAACGATCTTGGCAACCACAATCGCACTTTCAATGGGGCTATTAACAGCCTGTGGTGGTTCAGACTCAGATAACTCGTCTACTCCCCCTCCTGTTCCTGCAAACAATGCACCAACAGATGTTGTTTTATCTGATGTTACAGTTGATGAGAATACCGTTAATGCAGTTGTGGGTACGTTATCGGCAGTTGACGCGGATAGTGGTGATACGCATACATTTAGTGTTGCTGGCGATCAGTTTGTGATTGATGGCAACACATTAAAGCTAGCTGATGGCGTTATCTTAAACGCTGATGGCGTAGACTCTTTAGAACTTGAAGTTGAGCTAACTGTGACAGATAGCAGTGACGCAAGCTTTACTAAAACAGTGACCGTAACCATTAATGACCTAATGGACCGTTACGCATTTGATAGCAAGCTAGTCGATGATAAGTCGAGTGTATCTTACACCGGTCAAAATGCACGTCACATCCTGATTGCAGAGCTTAACAATTATATTAAAAACCAACTTGAAGCTGATATTGATGCCAACAAGCTTGCCGATAAGGCTGCTGTACTGGCTAAGCTGAACTATTTTTACAATCCGGATGAAACAACGGAATACGATGATATCGCGATTACCTTTATTGATAACTCTAAAGACGGTTTGATTTCAGATCTAACCGGTTATAAGAATTTAGACGGTAAAGTTGCTGGTAATGACTCTGGCGGGCAACATGAAGATTGGAATAATGGTGCATTTGCTGGTTGGGGGGCAAAAGGCTCAATCACACCTACAGGCTTAATTGCAGACCTGTTTGACCGTTTAGCCGATAATGCAGTTGCAAAGATTAACGGCACTATACGTAAAGATGTATTAGGTAACGACATCACTAAAGTTTACGTTGATGAAAACGGTGTAGATTTAGTGCAGATGGTTCAAAAGTTCCTATTGATGTCTATTACTTATTCTCAAGCGGCAGATGATTACTTTGGCGTAGATACTCCGGGTAAAGGTTTAACAACAGACAACATTAACCCAGCTAAAGCTGGTGCGGCTTACACCAACCTTGAGCATCAGTTTGACGAAGGTTTTGGTTACTTTGGCGCTGCACGTAACTACCTGGAATATAGCGATGTTGAGATTGCGGGTAAGGTATCAGACGGTAATGGTCGTAGCGACTGGAATGGTTCACACGACACTGACGGCGATGGCAAAATTGACCTGCGTAGCGAGTACAACTTTGGCCAGTCAGTGAACGCTGCTAAGCGTGATATGGGAACCGCTGATAATGCTGCTGCAACCGATTATACAACTCAAGCACTAACAGCATTTATTGCTGGCCGTAAACTGATTAACGACAACGTAGGTGCTGCACTATCTGATGCGCAACTTGAGACACTGAAAGGTCATGCAACCGACGGCCTTGATGCTTGGGAACGTGCAATTGTCGCAACTGTTGTGCATTACATTAATGATGTTACTGCTGATCTTGCTCCATTAGCGACAGGTGGTAACAGTGCAGATTTCGATTATGACGACCTAGCTAAGCACTACTCTGAGATGAAAGGTTTTGCACTGGGTCTGCAATTTAGTGAATACGCAGGTATTAGTGATGCAGACTTTGAAATGCTACACGACCTAATGGGCGTTGAGCCAGAATTGACAGGCGATGTTGACGGATACATTACAGATTTGGGTAAAGCCCGCGACATCTTGCAAGCGAGCTACGATCTAGACGCAGACAATGTCGCTAACTGGTAATCCTCCAGCGTTTAAACAAGTCTTTTAAGGCAAAAAGCTTGGCATCGTAAGGTGCCGAGCTTTTGTTGTTTTTGTACGGTTATTTCGTACTAAGGGAAAATAATGTTAAGCCAACCTCGCTATTCACTGCTAAGTATCGCCCTAACGGCTGCATTGCTTAGCGGCTGTAATGAGAGTACTAGCAGTGATGCTGGTGCCGATTACGGCAATCAAGACAGTACCACTTCTGACTTTGACCAAAAGGCACTGATTGCTAATCTTGTCGATGGTGTCATCACCCCTACCTTTGAGCAATTTGTTAGTGTCAGTAACCAACAGGTTAGCGACATTAATGCGTACTGCACCGCGGCCAGCGCTTTTGAACAAGACTCAAGTGATAACACTTCACTAACCCAAGCAAGCGATACCGCTCAGCAAAGTTGGCGCAATACTATTTCTGTTTGGCAGCAAGTTGAAATGATGCAGCTTGGTCCATTACTTAATGATGATGGTGCACTACGCAATAAAATCTATTCATGGCCAGTGACTAGCCGTTGCGGAGTCGATTTGGATGTGGTGTCTTTTGAAAATAACGATATTAACGGCGTACCTTACGATATCACTTCGCGAACCCCTGCACGCAAGGGGCTAGTAGCGCTAGAGTACCTATTATTTAACCCAAGCTTTGAACATAGCTGCACAGGCACAGTGACTCCAGCTGGCTGGGATAACCGCACCGATGATGACCGCCGCGTAGCGCGTTGTGAATTTGCCGCCGAAGCTGCTAAAGATATCAACCACAACGCCCAACAATTACTTATTCAGTGGAGCGGCGATGATGGCTATGGCACTAGCCTTAAACAAGCAGGTGAGACAGGCAGTAGCTTTGCAACTGTGCACGAAGCGGTGAACAAGCTATCTGACGCACTGTTTTATATCGACAGTGTGACTAAAGACGGCAAGCTTGCCACGCCACTGGGGCTATTCGCCAATAGCTGTGGCACTAGTGTTTGTGTTGAAGATGTTGAATCACCAATTGCCAAGCATTCAATTGAAAACATCACTCGCAATCTTGAAGCGCTAGATGCCTTGTTTTCTGGTAAAGAGGGTCTAGGTTTTGACGACTATTTGATTGATGAAAACGATGCCGATACCGCAACTGAGTTACGTGAGCGTATAGCAACTGCTCTTGCTAATAGCCGTAGTTATCAAACTAGTTTATCCGATGCTCTAGTCAGTGATGAAGCCAAAGTGACTGCGACTCATTCTGATGTAAAAGCGGTAACCGATAAGCTTAAAAATGAGTTTATTAACTCACTTGCATTAGAGCTGCCACAAACTTCAGCTGGAGATAACGACTAATGAATAATCTTGCCATTAGCAAAAAGCTTAGCCTTGTTATCGCCATCCAGTTGGCATTGGTTAGCCAAGTTTCTGCAGCAGATAGCGATGCTAAAACTGACGTGACAACAGACAAAACAAGCGTCAATGACAGCTACATAGAGAAGATGCAGATCATTGGCCACGATGCGCGCTTAAGTAAGCAAACGGGTTCAGCGACCTTGATTGATGAACTGGAACTTGAGCAGTTCAAATTCGATGATATTAACCGGGTGTTATACAGTGTACCAGGGGTTAATATTCGTGAAGAAGACGGTTATGGCCTGCGTCCTAACATCGGCTTTCGCGGCGCAACGCCAGAGCGTAGTAAAAAGATTAATATCATGGAAGATGGCGTGTTAATTGGCCCCGCGCCTTATTCGGCGGCGTCGGCTTATTATTTTCCGATGACTTCTAAAATGACGGCGATTGAAGTTTTTAAAGGCCCAGCAGCGATTAAGTACGGCCCTAATACTGTCGCTGGCTCATTAAATATGGTGACCCGTGCTGTACCGCAAAGCAGCGAAGGCCTAGTCGATGTCTCGGGCGGCAGTGACGGTTTCGCCAAAGCGCATGCCTATTACGGTGATACCATCGACAATTTTGGTTTTTTGATTGAAGGTGTGCATATGCGTGCTGACGGTTTTAAAGAACTCGACGGTGGTGGTGATACCGGTTTTGAGAAAAACGATATCATGGCCAAGCTGCGTTATGACTTAGCGGGTGACGCTTTTGACCAAGTGTTTGAGCTAAAACTGGCTTATGCCGATGAGAACTCAAATGAAACTTATCTTGGCCTCACGGATGCAGACTTTGCCGCTAATCCGAATCGCCGTTATGTCGCTAGCCAACTTGATAACATGGATTGGACTCACTCTCAGGTGCAGTTTAACCATTTCATTACTGGTGATAACTTTGATGTGACCACCCGTGTTTATCGTAACGACTTTGAGCGTGCTTGGTACAAAATCAATGGTTTTAAAGGTGGCTTAGTTAATCGCAGCTTACAAGAGATCTTGGCGGATCCCGATAAAGATGAAGTCAATAGCCGCTTCTACAACATTCTGACCGGTAGCCAGGACTCTGTTGCCGAGTATGAAAAGTTGGTCCTAGGTAATAATGACCGTACTTACTACTCACAAGGGATCCAGTCTGACTTGAATTTGCAGCTCGAACTATTTGGTATGCAGCACCAATTTGCAAGCGGTGTACGTTTTCATCAAGACCAAATTGAGCGTAACCACACCACCGATACTTACCTAATGACTCAGGCTAACCTTGTTAGTGATGGCAGTGACACCGAAGCGGCGACTACAGATCGTGAAAAGACCGACGCTTGGTCTGTTTATTTGCAAGACACGATTAGCATTAGCGCGTTAGATATCACGGCGGGTGTTCGTGGTGAGTATATTGACGCACATTATCAAAACCGCGCGCCAGGCAGCGAGCAAGACTACCTCAATAAAACTACTCGCATATGGCTACCAAGCTTTAGTGCGTTTTACACCTTATCGGATAATGCCGGTTTGTTGTTTGGCGTGCATGAAGGCTTTTTGCCAACCAGCCCTAAGCAAGATCCAAGCATCGATGTTGAAAGCAGTATTAACTATGAGTTAGGTGGTCGTTATAACGATGGCAACTTTAACTTAGAACTTATTGGTTTCTTCAACGATATTAGTAATCTGAAAGAAGGTTGTCAGTTCTCAAGTTGTGGTAGCGATGATGATACCGAGTTTAATGGTGGTGAAGTCGATGTGTTGGGTCTTGAGCTAACCTCTGGTTATAGCATTACTTTAACCGATGATATTGATTTACCAATATCACTGTCATATACCTACACAGAGTCTGAATTTAAAACCAGTTTTGAGTCAGGCTTTGATATGTGGGGCGATATTACCGCAGGTGATGAACTGCCATACCTGCCTGAGAACCAACTTGCGGTGAATCTTGGCTTAGTCAGCGACCAGTGGGACGTTAATATGATCGTTCGTTACATTGGCGAGATGAAAGAGGCTGCAGGCGAAGGCGTTGTACTTTCAGGCAGTACTACCGAAGCACTGACTGTGGTAGATATGTCGGCGAGTTATGACTTTAACCAATACGGACTCGTGTATGTTAAAGCCGATAACTTGTTTGATACGCAAGAGATTGTAAGTCGCCGCCCTTATGGCGCAAGACCGAGCAAGCCACAGCAATTTCAAATCGGTTATCAATACCGCTTTTAAGTTGTGGGCGGTGGCTTTATAAGCCACCGCTATTTTGCTATTAGAACTTGTTACTCAAGTTTGCTGCTCAAGTTTGTTACTCAAGTTTGCTACTGTAAGGTTGTTAGTCGTTATTGGAGTATTGTATCGACACGATTATTGCGTTTTTTAATACCAATTTAGGCGATTTGCTTAACTACCCGTTTGATAGCAGCAAACGTATTTTCATCGGTTACCTGTTAGGCTCGGTGGTACTTGCACTGCCTGTGTATTTTGCCAGCCAAAAAGTGGCCCAAGCTGCACCGGCATCAGTATCCGGCTTTGTGTCTTTTTTACTGCCCAAGCAGGTATTTTTAGCCCCTTCTGCAAAACTCGACTATCAATTATTAGTCCTTAATAAGTTAATTAAAGCGGCGCTGTTTGCGCCGTTAATGCTAACAATGGTGCCCGTGGCGCTGAGCGTATCATCCGCATTAGAGTCACTATTCGGTGGCGCATTAATGCTTGATGCTGCGCCGTGGTTGGTGATGAGTTTGTTCACCATACTGCTGTTCATTCTTGATGATTTTAGTCGCTTTTTACTGCATTACATTCTGCATAAAGTGCCTTGGTTGTGGCAGTTCCATAAAGTGCATCATTCAGCCACAGTGCTTACCCCCTTTACTATTTACCGCACCCACCCAGTAGAAAGCTACCTTTATGGCTGCCGTATGGCGTTGTCGCAAGGCCTTGCTGTAGGTATAGGTTATGCCCTATTTGGCCCAACATTGAAAATGTATGACGTGCTCGGCGCTAACGTATTTGTGTTTGCTTTCAATGTACTTGGCGCTAATTTGCGTCACAGTCATATTTGGCTAAGTTGGGGCGATAAGTTAGAGAAGTGGTTTATTAGTCCGGCGCAGCACCAAGTTCACCATAGCGCTGCCATCGAACATCGCGACACTAATTTAGGTTCAGCTTTAGCCATTTGGGATCGCGCCCTTGGCTGTTTGATTATGGCGAGTAGCGTCAGCAAACTGACCTTAGGGGTTGGTAAGTTTACTGGCCACAATAGCTTATGGGGTATTTACAGTGACCCATTTGTGCAGATCTATCGCCGCATTCAGCAACGTTTGCTGCAATTATGGCGCAAGGTCAGTCCATCTTAACTTTGCTTTAAGACCCTTGCTGCCACTGAGCGTCAGCTCATCGGGTGAGTCAAAATCCAATCTTGGTATACACTGACCCACTATTTTTAATGACTAATTAAATATTTGAGTAAATATGTTTTTAAGTACTTATTTTAAAAAAGAAAATCAATCAGTCACTATCACTCCGGCTCAGGCGAGTGATTTTGCTAAAAGCATTGCTCAAGACTTCAATCCCATTCACGATGTAGGTGCCAAGCGTTTTTGTGTACCCGGGGATCTGTTGTTTGCCTTAGTCCTTAACCAGTATGGCTTAAGCCAGAAAATGACGTTTAACTTCGCTGGCATGGTTGGCGATGGTGTGCAGTTACAACTTCCAGATGATGTCGCTGAAGATTTTGCTATTCGTGATAATAAAGATAAATGTTATCTAGAAGTGCACCGTAGCGGCGATGTTCGTTACTGTGAAACGCAAATAGAGTCGTTTATCCGTAAGTACGTGGCGTTTTCTGGGCTTAACTTTATGCACATTTTAGTGCCTATGATGAAGCAGCATCAGATGATGATTAACCCAGCTCGCCCGTTAGTGATCTACGAGAGCATGTCATTTGATTTAACTACCTTAGACTTTACCGAAGTGAGCTTGAAGTTAGTTGAGCAAGACTTACAAATAGAAGGCAAGCGCGGCGATGTGACCCTCACCTTTGAGTTACTCAGCGGCGACACGGTTGTGGGAACCGGGGTTAAAACCCTAGTGATGAGCGGCTTACGTCCATACGAACAAGAGTCTGCCCAGCAAATGTGTGATGCCTACGAAGGTCGTAGAGTCGCATTTAGTTAATCAATTGCTGTGAGTATTCTAGAAAAGCCGTTTGAGCGTCTGCTTAAGCGGCTTTTTTGTTTATCAAACTACACTTGCTTAAAATTGACTCTTACTGATTTAAAACTGCGCAATTGATTCTGTTTTGCTCATATTTAACGACAAAATGTGACTTCCACCACTTGAGCCAAAGTGTGAGATCGCGCATGCTACTCGTCCCTACCACTGACTAACCCTAATGGTTAGCCAAGGATTGGGGATCCGTTCGGATGAAGGTAGCAGGAGAGTGGGGAGTAACCCCACACCGACGAGGCAACTTTGTAAGGCTTTAAGCCAAACAAAGCACTCTTTCAGGTGCCACTTAGTGGTGAGGACTGTTACTGGACGAGCCTCTGGAGAGACTGTGAGCAATTAAGTGTACGTTTGCTTAATCGTCACACAGCGCCGAAGGCGAAAGTGTAAACTCAGCTATTAAACCCAGCGATGAGGTTACGCGAAACGCTCAGGCAAAAGGACAGAGGAGAGGATGACTGTGTTAGTTATTTATCATAACTACATAAGGTCACTGTCGTTTGTCGCTGCGCCTTTTCTACTATAGGTTAACTTTTGTTAGCTTAGGTCGACTCATTCGCTAGTTGCATTCGCAAGTGATTAGCAACAGCCATTTCTTTTCCTCCTCCGATTATTAATAACTCTTATTAGAGAGTTTTGTTGTTTAATACTCGAGGAATACCATGAATTTTCACGCGCTTTTAGCCGATATCAACGCCATTGTCTGGGGACCAATCACCCTATGCCTTTTGGTAGGAACCGGTTTATATCTCACTGTTCGACTCAAACTTATTCAAGTCTTTAAGCTGCCTATGGCGCTGGGTTTACTGTTTAAACCAGCAAGCGGTAAGGGCGACTTATCATCTTTTGCGGCGCTTTGTACTGCGCTGTCTGCCACCATTGGTACTGGTAACATCGTTGGTGTGGCTACAGCTATTAAAATCGGTGGCCCAGGGGCACTATTTTGGATGTGGTTAGCGGCCTTTTTTGGCATGGCGACCAAGTATGCCGAATGTATGCTGGCGGTAAAATATCGCACCACTGACGCAAAAGGTAATATTGCTGGTGGCCCAATGTATTACATTGAGCGCGGACTCGGTCTTAAATGGTTAGCTAAAATTTTTGCCATCTTTGGTGTGGGTGTGGCGTTTTTCGGTATCGGTACTTTTGCGCAGGTTAACGCCATTAGCGATGCCATGACCATTGCCTTTGAAATCCCATCTTGGGTGACAGCGGTGGTTCTGACCTTAATGGTCGCGGCAGTGACATTAGGTGGCGTTAAGCGCATTGCTAATGTGGCGCAAAAGCTAGTGCCAACCATGGCGCTGGGTTATGTACTGGCCTGTATGTGGGTATTGTTTACCTTCTCTGATCAAATCTTGCCAGCATTTGAGTTAGTGCTGCACTCAGCCTTTACCCCAATCTCTGCTGCAGGTGGCTTCTTAGGGGCAACTGTTGCTCAAGCATTACAAATCGGTATTGCGCGCGGCGTATTCTCTAATGAGTCAGGCCTAGGTAGTGCGCCAATTGCCGCCGCCGCGGCTAAGACAAACGAACCTGTAGAGCAGGGGCTAGTCAGCATGACGGGTACCTTCTTCGATACGATTTTAATTTGTACCATGACAGGTTTAGTACTGATCATTACTGGTGTTTGGAGTGGTGATACCGCAGGTGCTGCTATGACCAGCGCCGCGTTTGCTGCTAGTGGCTCAGAAGTGATTGGTCAATATGTGGTGACCATTGCACTAGTGTGTTTTGCCTTTACCACCATTTTAGGTTGGCATTATTACGGTGAACGCTGCTGGTATTACTTAACGGGTAGTCGCCTTGGTGATAACGGCATTAAAATCTATCAGTTTACCTTTTTAGGTCTAATTGCCGGTGGCGCATTTATTCACCTCGATTTGATTTGGATGCTAGCGGATACGGTAAATGGTTTAATGGCCATTCCTAACCTGATCGCGCTGATTGGTTTACGTCATGTGATTTTAAAAGAGACTCGTAAATATTTTGCTAAACAGCAAGCGATTGCTGCACAAAGTGTGTTAACTCAAAAAAGTTAGTCACTGTGTATTTAAATTCGCAAGGCTAATAATAAGTCCGCCTCATTAACCGTGAGGTGGGCTTTTATTTTGAGAGGCTTTAAAGTTATTGCTACAAGCTGTCGCTTGTTAACTGCCGATTGATTGAGCATTAAAATGCCTCAAAATCGCGTATCATCTCGCTTCTGTAATTTGGTCACTTAAATAGCTGTCTTGACGCCATTGGCGCAATTGCCAAGCGCGACGCTTTCCTTTAATTTAGTGACCATCACCATATATTATAGATCTAACACTAGACCTAAAATTAGACCTAACATTTTTAGCTTAATGTAAGCCCACAGGGATTACATTAAGGCTCTGTTTGGATTAAGGAATGCAATGCCAAGCTTAAATCGCATCATACTTATCGATACCCATCTACCGGGAGTGGTAGAGCTGGCTCTGGATGGCCACACCAATATTTGTGGTACTAACGCGTCGGGTAAAACCACATTGCAGCGTTTGGTACCGGTTTTCTATGGTGAATATCCAAGCCGAGTGGTGCCTTCAACCCGTGATAGTTTTGAGCGCTGGTACTTGCCGCATGATTCAAGCTTTATCATCTATGAGTATATTAAGTCAGACGGCCTAGCTTACCAGGCGGTATTGGCATCGGCCGGCGATGGCAAAGGCGTAAACTATCGCTTTATCGCTAAAGGCTTTGAGCTTGATGATTACATTAAGACTAAGCAGGGCGACAGCATTCAGTGTTTCACCATGGCAGAGCTTGGCCGTGAGATGAAACGCGCCGGTGTAGCGGTAACTAACCTGCTAAACACCCGTGAATTTAGAGCGATTATCCAGAACGACCGCGCATTATTAAGCACAGGCAGTAACCGTACAGAGCTGCGTAACTATGCGCGCCAGTTCTCTTTGTGTGAGTCTGAGCACTCACTGCGCCACATCGAAAAGCTAGCTAAAGCGGTGCACTCGAAAGAGGGCAAGATGGAAACCATCAAATCGATGATCGCCGCCATCTTAGAAGAGGACGGAGTGAACCCGCCAAGCTCACGTTTAAATCCGCAGCGCGTTGAAGCATGGATCCGTGAAAGCCAGTTAATCCAAGGCTTTGAGCAAATTCGTCCTGAGTTTGAAAAGCTTGAGCAAGAGTTTAATCAACTACTTAGCACCGAGCAGCGCTTGGCAAGTTTGCGCCGTGGTTACAGTAAAGATGAAACCACCGAAATTGAGCGTCAAGAGCATCACCAAGATTTGTCTAAAGCGCTAAACGCCAAGCTGCGTCAACTCGATGAAGAGTGGAAAGAGCAGCGCGACGAGCTTAACCTTGATTTATCTGCTGCTAAAGGTGACGTGGCTAAGTGCGAGCATGAACTGGACTCGATTGAAGATCAACATGCTAACTTCCAAGATGCCGATATCGAGCAAGCCAAATTAGATTTAGAGCAGCTACCAAGCTGGCGTGGCAGTTTAGAGAACCTAAGCGAGCGCCATAAGCTGCAAACCGAAAAGCATCAAGACATTGAAGCGGCTTATAACGCCCGCCGCAGCAAGATTGGCGAAGGCCTAAACCGTGAGCTAGAAAACTTGCATCAAGAGCAAGATAGCCTGCGTGAGTCTCGCGATAAGCAAAGAGAAGTCGGCCGTAGTGAGCTGGCTGAACTTGAGCAACAGTGGCGTGAATCGACTGAAAAAGGTCAAGCTCAGTTTAGCGAGCAAGCCTATCAGCTAAAAGTGAATGCCGCCGAGCTAAAAGTGCGTGTTGATAGCGTGACTTACTCTGAAGAAGAAAAGCTGTCACTGGCTGTGTTCGACGAGCGTATTTCTCGTGCCGATGAAGATCAAGAAGCTTGTAACGCCAAGGTGGATCGCTTAACCAGCGAAGAGCGCAAGCTTAGAGCTAAGCGCGACCAAGCAAATGAGAGTCTGCGTGTTGCTGGGATTCGCGTAACTGAGCGCCAAAGTGAGCTTGAAGAGCTACAACATATCTTGTTCCCGCAGTCGCATACGTTACTGGAGTTTTTACGTAAAGAAGCTAACGGCTGGGAAAATACCTTAGGCAAGGTGATTAACTCAGAACTGTTGCACCGTAGTGATCTGCACCCAAGCATTAGCAGTGAAAACATCGAGGCCTTATACGGTATCGCACTGGACCTAAAAGCAATCGATGCCCCTGAGTATGCCGCCTCTGAGCAAGAGCTAAGAGTTAAACATGCTGCCGCTGAAGAGGCACTGTCTAGCGCCAAAGAGCTACAAGCCGAAGCGGAAGATATCTTAGTTGCTAGTAATACTGAGCTAGATAACTTACTGCGTGAGCTGACCTTTGCCCGCACCGCTTACAAGAATAGCCGTGACGATCTGCGTCGCTTATTTGATGACAAGCGCGCAGAACAAGAAAAGATTAACCAAGCGCTGAATGAGCGCAAAGCCGCGTCGCAAAAGCAACTGGCGCGTATTGATAGCGATATCAAGCAACAACAAGCGCAGCAGCAAGAGTGGCTTGAAGAGCAAAGAGAGCAAGCGCTAGAAGCGCGCATGGAGAAAAATGCTTACTGGCAAGAAGTGGTTGGCGCGTTAGACAATCAACTTGGACAAGTCAAAGCCAATATTCAAAACCGCCGTGACCACGCCGCAAGCGAGCAAAAAGCCTGTGAGCAGTGGTACAAGAATGAGCTTAAGTCTCGCGGTGTCGACGAAGCGAAAATCGTTGCCCTTAAAGCCGATATTCGCACGTTAGAGAGTAATATCAGCAAGGCTGAGCAGCGCCGCAGCGAAGTGCTACGTTATGAAGATTGGTATCAGCATACTTGGCTTAAGCGTAAGCCTAAGCTGCAATCTGAACTCAGCAAGGTTAAACACGCAAGTCTTGATTTAGAGCAGCAGCTTAAGAGTAAAGCCAACGAAGTTAAAGCTAAGCGTAATGAGCTTGATGGTGAGCGTAAGCAATCTGATGCGGTGCAAATTGAAGCGTCTGAGAACTTAACTAAGCTACGCAGCGTGATGCGTAAACTGAGTGAGCTTAAGCTACCACCGAATAATGATGATGCGCAGGGCAGTTTGTCAGAGCGTTTGCGTCAAGGTGAAGACCAGTTATTAAAGCGTGATTCAATGATGGGCTCAGTAAAGCAATATGTTGAGCATTTCGACTCAGTCATTGCCAGCAAATCAGGTTCAGGTCTGTCTGAAACCTGGGAACGTGCCCGTGAAGAATCAAGCTTTGTAAACGACAAAGGCATCCGCATTCTCGATTACCGCAAGCTAGTGCCGCAACTTGAGCAGCTGCTCAACGTGATGGTGCCGCAATCGATTATGGCACTGCGTGAGCAGGGACGTATTTTCGGTGTCGACTTAACGGCATTCTACGATGTACTGGCGGATATCGATCGCCGCATCGCCTCGCAAAGTGCGCGCATTACCCGTGAAGTGGGTGAAGAGTTGTTCCTTGATGGTGTCTCTGAATCTGCGGTTAAAATCCGCTCGCGCATTAGTGAGCTTGAGTTCTGGCCTGAGCTTGAGCAGTTTGTAAAAGCCTTTAAGCGTTGGAAAGCCGACGGCTTCAACGATCTGCCGGGTGAGGATTACACCAACAGCATGCGCCGTGCATTAGATATTATCGGCCGCGCAGCATTGTCTGGTGGTATTGCCAAACTGCTGGAAATTGAACTGCGCCTTAAAGAAGGTAACAGTGACTTAATTATTCGTACCGATAGACAGTTAAACGAATCATCGAGCCACGGTATGGCTTACCTGATCTTATGTAAGTTCCTACTGGCGTTTACCCGTTTACTGCGTGGCCGCGCTGACGTCACCATTCACTGGCCGATTGATGAGCTAGGCACCTTACATCACGGTAACGTGAAGAAGATTTTTGATGCCTGTGAAAACAACAATATCTCAGTACTGGGCGCGTTCCCGAATCCGGAATCTGAGGTACTAAACTTGTTTGCTAACCGTTACATCATCAACAAACAAACCAAGAAACTACAGGTAGTTAAGCCTCAAGTTAATCCTATCGCCGATAAACTTAATCAGCGTCGTACTCAGGAGGCCGTGTAATGAGCCAAGTAACCGAAACCGCCATCGTAGGGACTAGTGCACTCATTGAGCGTCTGTTGAAAGGGCTGTTTATCTGCCGCACGACTGATGAAGACGGTTGGCGCGCACTGAAAAGCCCATCGACCCGTGAGCATGTTGAGCAGTACTTAAATCAGATCAATCGCACCATTGGCTCTGCCGGTGAAGGCGAAGTGTTTTTCTGTGGCTACCAGCAGTTAGGCGACAGCGAGCGCAAGGTCATTTCATCGCAGTTTAAGGATATCTGTAATGCGCTTATCCCGCTGGTGGAATGGTTAGTGTTAGTGCAAGAGGGCAGCGGCCAAGATGCGCCATTGTCTGAAGGGGTTGCGGTGCGCTTAACTGAGCTGCAAACCCGTATTGAAGACACGCCAGCGTTTCGTGAGCAGCTCGCTAAAATCAGCCATTACCGCTTATTTGGCTCAACCAGTACCAATGTTGATGCGCAAATTAAGTTGGTGTTTAAGCGCCTAGTCGAGCTGGGTTATTTAACCCGCCCTAACAGCGAAAAGCAGATCTATATTGCTACCGGTAAGCTCGATTACTTGTACGAAGTGATCCGCTTTATTGATGAAACGGAAGGCCTGAGCCTTGAAGCCCAAGCTGAAACCGCTACCCAAAGGGATTTGATCTAATATGAGCAGTAACTTGCATCAAGCAGGCGTTAAGCTGCTCAAGCAGTTAGGGCGTCATGCTGAGCTGGTGATGGACGTGTATTTGTCCGGCTCAGTGTCGGTGGATGAGACTAATGCTCAAGCCATCGATAAGCTGCAAAAGAGCGATATTCTGTGGCGACCAGAGCCAGAGCAGGAGCTGCGCCTTAAGCGCTCTGTGCGTGCTTTGCTAGAAGAAGCGTTAAGCGATGAGCGTAATCGTCAAATTGACTCTAATGTTGGCTCATCACTGGCGACGATTAAGACCTTGGCAGATCACTATAAAGAGGCGCGCCACAATGTCGATTTTAGTGCATCAGAAGCTTACCTTGCCGATTTAAGCGAGCATGTTTATAGCTTTGCCGATGGCCTGCGTTATTCGATTCGAGTGTTGTGGAGCCGGATTAACAACGAGTTTGGTTATGTGGGTAGCATCAACGCTAAAATTCGTGAAAACGAGTTAGCTCAGAGCCAAGTGTCAGAGCTGCTAAACGGTTTAGAGATGTTCCAGTTTAGTGAGCTCGGTGAAATTGCCGGCGATACCCGTGAGCTACGTAAGTTACTGGTGACAACACTGCAAGAAACCTTGAGTGACTGTACTCAAGAACTCAGTGTGGTACAGGCGCGCTTACTTGAGCTACTGGGTCGTTTCCGTCAAATACGTGGCCGTACCCGTTTGCTAAAAGGTTGGTTGCTATACACCGACTTGCATCCAGATTATAAGCCTGCCGATCACGTTAGCCATAAGCAGTTACCTGCACTGTTTAATATTGCCGAGCCCTTGTTGGCGCCTGCGGCAGTGGATGTAAGCAACCATAGTTTAGAGCCTGAGCTGTTTGAGATTGTCTCTAATATCAAACGTATCGACCGTTTACATGATGTGAGTGCGGTGCGCGAGCAAGACGTATCGGTCGATCTCACACAAGCTGAAGACTTTGATATTCCAGATAACCCACTAAAGCTAGCGGTAGATGGTTATTTCTGTGCGGTGATTGACTCAGGTAAGAGTCAGTCAGCGCTGGATTACCTGGATGAACATGAGCTACCTTGGGATAGAGAGTCATGGTTGTATCAAGTGATTTGTGGCTATGAGGGGCTTCCTGAGGAGCACCGGAGCTACTTTGAGCTCGAACATATCGGTGAGCCAGATCCAGTCTATACCGGTAACTTCATCATCAAAGATGTCGAGCTATGGCTGGCATAGTCCCGCTAATGTGACTAGAAAGTGTGACTAAAAAAGCACCTATTTAAAGGTGCTTTTTTTATGAGCATTAATCGGTGGTTTTAAGCTGTGGTAGCGTTTGATCTAACTTTTACAGCAGCTGGGCAGTGTTAAGTTTTTAAAGTCCTCATCATTTTGGTGTTTTAAACTATCTGATTTTTAAGTTTCTGTGGTTAAAATGCTGCCATTTTGTTGCTGTTGTAAAAGTTGTGCCTAAGTGTAGTTTGTTGTTGTTTTGGTTATCTCATTGTTTTTGCTTGATTTATTTCAACACTAAAAGCTTGGTTACACAGCTGTTTCAAAAACTAATTTCAGCTTTTGCATTGTAATTTTTGCCAGCATGTTTCACTATCCCTGCCACAACGAGATAGAAATCAAGTTTCTATCAACATTGAAGGCAATAAAAGGCATGCGCTAAGACATGTCTAATAAGGCAAGCAAATGAAAAAATCACTTTCGACACGGATCTTTATTGGTCTGTTCTCTGGGCTTATTTTCGGCTCAATCATTCAATACTTCCTCGCTGACATCAGCTTATTTTCTGGCACCATCGTTGACTTAGCCTCAGGCGCAGGCACCATGTTCGTTAATATGATCATGATGCTGGTAGTGCCGTTAGTTTTCGTCAGTATCGTCTGCGGCGTGTGCGAACTGAAAGATCTCAACAGCTTTGGTCGCTTAGGCGGCAAGACATTCGGCTTCTACATTATCAATACCTTAGTCGCTATTTTCGCGGCATTAGGCGTGGCGTTACTGCTGGCGCCGGGTAAAGGCGTTGATATGTCAAGTAATGGCGGCGTAGATATCGTAGCCACTGAATTGCCTAACTTAGTAGAACTCGTGGTGAGCATAGTACCAAGCAACCCGATTGCAGCGTTTAGCTCTGGTAACATGTTACAAGTTATCTTTATGGCATTACTATTGGGTGGCGTGATCAAGTCGCTGGGTGAGACAGCACAAAGCGCAGTTAATGGATTCCAAGTTGCCAACAAGATTATGATGAAGCTGATTAGCGTTGTTATGCAGCTTGCGCCTATTGGTGTATTCGCACTTATGCTTAAGTTAGGTGCTACATTAGAAGCGGCAATCTTTGGCAGCGTGGTGGAATACCTAGTGCTAATCCTAGGTTTATTATTACTTTGGATTTTCGTGGTGTATCCATTTGCAGTAGGCATGTTTACTCAGGTATCGGCGAAAGAGTTTCGTGCTAAGACCCGTGAGCAAATCCTGTTCTCGCTATCGACTGCTAGCTCAAATGCAACCATTCCAGTGACGATGCGCACCTTAACCGAGAAGCTTGGGGTTAATCGTTCAGTTGCAGGTTTTGGCGTGCCACTCGGTGCAACCATGAACATGGGCGGTGTATCGATTTACATCACTATTGCAATCTTCTTTGTGGCGAACGCGTTTGGTGCTCCTATTACTATGGAGCAGCTACCGGCCTTAATGTTCAGTATCTTCTTACTATCAGTTGGCGCAGGTGGCGTACCGGGTGGCGGGATGGTGATGATTGGCGTGCTGATCCATCAGATGGGCTTACCTGTTGAAGCATTTGCGATTGTGGCGGCACTGGATCGTCTAATCGATATGGTACTGACTTCATGTAACGTAGTGGGTGACACCGCAGTATTGACGATTGTTGATGAAACAGAAAAGTCGAGCGACGCAAAACTCGCAACCGCTGAAGCTTAAATTGTTTAAGTGACTGATTAAAAATGCCAGCATTATGCTGGCATTTTTGTTTGTTGCCCCAGAGCTTATTTCTCTTTAGTGATGCGGCGGCTGAGTGCACTTTGGCTAATACCTAGCATCTGCGCTGCAGCGGTTTGGCTATTGGCGGTGCGGTTCATTGCCTCTTGGATCAGCGCATCACTCATTTGCGCCAGTGTTGGTAGGTTCTTGGGGAAAATAATCTGGTCGCTGTCGCTGCTAACATTCGACTTGCTGAGGTTTATCGCTTCCATAAAAGGAGTGATATTCAGCGCGATGCCATCACTGCGGCTTACCGCGTCAAACACCATGCCTTTTAGCTCATGTAAGTTACCCGGAAACTCATATTCAGATAACTGCTGCGCAAGAGAAGTGGGTTGCTGTGGCTCCGATAGACCCATCTCTTTGGCTGCAAGCGTAATAAAATGATTAATCAGCATCGACAAATCGAGCTTACGCTGCCTAAGTGGTGGTAGCTTTATGGTGTGCGAGCGCAAGCGATACAGGAGATCACTTCTAAACTTTGCTGCTTGATTCAATGCTAATAAGTCATGCTGGGTCGAGGTGATAATTTTACACAGCACAGGGTAGGCTCTATCACTACCGAGCGGGTAATACTGTTTATGCTCAATCACATCGACAAGCTTGGCCTGCGCCTCAATCGGTAAGTCGCCAATTTCATTAAGATATAGCAAGCCTGACTGTACTTGATGCAGTACACCCGCCTGAGCACTGACTTTACCGTCATCATCTGTGTGTAGCTGACCAAATAGCTGCAACTCAAACGCTGAAGTGCTAATACCTGCAAGGTTAACATTGATAAATGGCGCGTCCGGGCAAATCAGTTGATGGCAAGATTTCGCGAATTCATCTTTACCTGTGCCGCTTTCTCCTTGGATCAAAATAGGCTCAGGGCTTAATGCCACCGCTTCTAAGTATCTAAATTGGTCTAGTAGAGCTGGTTCACAGGTAAGGATGTTATTAAACACTTCTGGGCGATTGAGTGTGCGACTTAAAAAACTTTCTTTAATGCGCAAGTAGTTGCGCTCAAGCCCGACAACTTCTAAAGCGCGGCGCACGGTGCGGGCAAGGTCCTCGACTTTATCGGTTTTAATAAAGTAGTCATACGCGCCGTTTTTAATGCAGCGCACTGCGGTGTCGACTTCGTTTACGCCAGTGACAATTAATACCCGCGTCTTAGGAAACTCACTGCGGATCATTTCTAGCAAGTCTTCGCCAGAGTGAAATGGCATGGTTAAGTCAAGCAAGACTAAGGCGTAGTCACCGGTTTGTAAGCGGCTCATCACTTGACGGCTATCAACACAAGTATCTATTTTAGCTTCCGGTACTAGGCGGTTAAGAGTAATTGATAGCGTACGTAGCCACGATGCTTCATCGTCAACAAGGAGAATATTTCTAGCAAGTTTCATGTTGATAGCAATCCTATTAAATATGTGTTCGAGCCTTTCAAGCTTGTTAATTTAAGGCGCAATAATGAGTCGTTACCGGTTTGCTTGTTAGTCACAGTATTAATACTCCAACGGAAAGCGAATTTTAATCACTGTTCCTTGACCAAGACGTGAGGAGATCTGCATATCGGCTTTATGTTCTTTAATAATGCGACTGCATACAGATAACCCTAGTCCCGTGCCACCACTTGAGCGGCGAGTGGTGAAAAACGGTTCGGTAATTCTTTGCAAGGTCGCTCGGTCCATGCCTGCGCCTTTGTCACTCACTATCAGGCAAATATGATTATCTTCCACCGCCGTTTTGATATTGATGTGCTCGACATTGTCGTAGTTATCAGCGTCTAGCTTAATAGCGTGGCAGGCATTTTGGATCAGGTTAATTAATACTTGATGCAGCTGCTGAGCATCACCAATCACAATCGGGCTTGGATGGAGCAAGTCAGTAGCCACATTCAATATTTTTGTTTGGTTAGCAGTAAGGCGTAGCGATACTTTTACCACTTCATTAAGGCAAGTAGGCTGATAATCATTGCTGAGCGTAGGTCGTGCATAATGCTTTAAATCGTTTACGATACGGCTTATACGTTCAGCGCCTTCATTAATAGATTGGCTGCTCAAATCGAGCTCGGCCATTGCACTGTCGGGTGTCATGCCGGCAATGGTCCAAAATGGGTTTTGTCTTTGATAGCTGTCACTAGCCTCATTGAGATCTCTGAGTGCATCGTTAATAAAAGCAACGGAGTGAATAATGATCCCTGTAGGGTTATTAATCTCATGGGCGACACCCGCTGAAAGCTCACCAAGTGATGCCAAGCGGCTAGCCTCGTCATTGGCTTGGCGCAGCCGATGTTGCTCTGTCGCCTCTTCAAGCAAAATGACGACTTGTTTGTCACTGATAGGGTGTAACTGTAACTGCCAGTATTGGTCGTTAATCTGCATATCTGCAGTTTGCGATTTTTGTCCCTGTAGTGCCTCGGCTAAGGCGAGGTTAAGATCAAAACTTTGACCATCTATATAATGAAACAACGGGTTATTGAGAAGGTCGTTATTATTGTCGTTACTCCACAGACACTCAGCATCTTGGTTGTAAAGTGTTACACCATGGGGAATACCGTCGAGTACTGACTGAAACTGTTTTGATATATTTGAAATTGCCAGTTCAGCTTTTTTACGTTGAGCCAGTTCTACTTTTAATGCTTTAGAGCGTTTACGTAGACTCAAGCTAATAAAGCCCGTGAGTAACATACCAATGGCCGACATTAAACTGACAAAAATCGCCAACGACAACATTCTGCGTTGAGCCGAGTTTAAGTCGACTTTCTCACGGCCAGTACCAAACCATTTATTCACTAAACGATCATACTCACCAGAGAGTTTTAGCTGTCTAAGTGCGTCGTTGATTTGCGTCATCAGCTCGGCATTTTTATAGTTACTGACAAAGTTAAACGCACCGTAAATCAGCGGATCACTAGAGCTTCTAATTGACGGATACAGTGGCATTAATCGCCTAGCAACAAAGTTTTCGGCAATCACCACATCGACTTCGCCTTTAATAAGCAACTGAAAGCCGGTTTCATATAAATCTACATCAACGCGAGTAAAGTCTTGCTCTTTACCTGAGATATACACATCAACAAAGGCGCCTTTCTTAATTGCGACACGCTTACCGACTAAATCAGCCCAGCCGTTAATAAAGGATTTACCTTGCAGGGTATAGGCCTTGGCGTGAGTAGCATAAATAGGATCTGACTGACTTAAGGTACGGTCAATGGTAATTGGGCTCACTACGGCAATGACATCAATCAAGGAGTCACGGTTGTGGACATCAGTGAGTAGCTGTTGAAAGCTTTTGCGGCGGATAACAATACGCTTGCCTGTGAGCTGACCAATGCGGTCCATAAGTTCGAGGTTAAAACCTTGGTCAACTCCGTTATTACGCCATTCAAGGGGCGCAGTTTTAGAGTGAACACCAAAGACGATGCTTTGTTTTTGCTGGTGATCTTCAGCGTGGGCGGTCAAGGCTAATGCGAATAGCCCAAGCGCGCAAAATAAGTTAACAAATATTTTCATAAAGGAATCTTAGCATGCGCTTATACAAGATAACTGTGCGGGGTTTCTCGCTTTTAAAGCAATTCAAGTTGGCTACTAATCGTATTGAGCCCTTGGTTTATCTGGCTTTTCCAATTTGAGTCATTAATTGCAGAACACTGAGCAGAGTTTGTGATCAAGCTAACCTAAGGTTATGCATTTTTGCATAACTGCTAATGAGATTATGCATGTTTGCATGAGCCATTTTGTAAGCTGTGATCGAGTGTTCAGTTTCAATCGCAATTCAACACATGCTGTTGCTGGGTTATCTCGATAGGCAGACAATTACCTCGAATTGAGTATTTAAGACAGCGTAATGACTGTCGAATATAACGTGATAGCTTTTGCGCTGCTGCAGGCAGCAATACAAGGCGAGGAAATGAGATGAAAAACTTTAAAAAAGCAGTGTGCATCGCAACACTTCTAGGTTCAGCAGGCTTTATGTCTAACGCGATGGCTGCTGACAATCTAGCTGAATTCCATGGTGAAAACCAAGAGTGTGATAGCTGCCACATGCCAGATGGCGAGCTTTCAAACGACAGCTTAACTTACGAAAACGAACAGTGTGTAGCTTGTCACGGCACACTAGCTGAAGTTGCTGAAGAAACTAAACATGAGCACTACAACGCTCACGAATCTCATTTCCCTGGCGATGTGTCTTGTACGTCTTGTCACAGCGCTCACGAAAAATCGATGGTTTACTGTGATTCTTGCCACAGCTTCGACTTTGACATGCCTTACACTAAGAAGTGGGAACGTCATGAGCCAAGCATCGATGAACTATTAAAAGACCAGTCAGACCGTCAAGCAGCGCTAGCTGAAGCACCACGTGACACTGTTGATGTTGTCGTTGTTGGTTCTGGTGGCGCAGGTTTCTCTGCTGCAGTATCTGCACATGATCACGGCGCTAAAGTGATTCTAATTGAAAAAGAGCCAGTGATTGGTGGTAACGCTAAACTTGCTGCCGGTGGTATGAACGCAGCTTGGACTGATCAGCAAAAAGCTAAAGGCATCAAAGATAGTGTTGAGTCTATGTACAAAGACACTATGAAAGGTGGTCGTGACCTAAACGAGCCAGAGCTAGTAGAAGTTTTAACTTCACACTCTAAAGGTTCAGTTGATTGGTTAACTGGCATGGGTGCAGACCTTAATGACGTAGGTCGTATGGGTGGCGCTTCTGCTAACCGTTCACACCGTCCAACAGGTGGTGCTGGTGTTGGTGCTCACGTAATCCAAGTGCTTTACGATAACGCGGTTAAGCGTGACGTTGATATGCGCATGAACACCCGTGGTATCGAAATCCTTAAAGACGACAAAGGCAATGTTAAAGGCCTACTTGTTAAAGGTATGTACAAAGGTTACTACTGGATTAAAGCTGACGCCGTTATCCTAGCAACAGGTGGTTTTGCTAAGAACAACGAGCGCGTATCAAAGCTTGATCCTAAGCTAAAAGGCTTTATCTCTACTAACCAACCTGGTGCGACTGGTGACGGTATCGACGTTGCAAGCAATGCCGGCGCGGCGATGACAGATCTACAGTACATTCAGGCTCACCCAACATTATCTGTTAAAGGTGGTGTGATGGTAACTGAAGCGGTTCGTGGTAACGGTGCAATCTTGGTTAACCGTGAAGGTAAGCGTTTCGTCAACGAAATCACGACACGTGACAAAGCTTCTGCAGCTATCTTGAACCAAACTGGCAAGTCTGCGTTCCTAATCTTTGATGACTCTGTACGTAAGTCACTAAGTAAGATTGATAAGTATATCGGTCTAGGTGTTGTTCCAAGTGCTGACTCGCTAGTTAAACTAGGAGACATGACTGGTATTGATGGTAAGAACTTAACTGAAGCTGTTGCGCGCTACAACAGCCTACTTAAGAGCGGTAAGGACACTGACTTTGGTCGTCCAAACCTACCTCGTGCCCTTAACGAAGGTAATTACTACGCAATCGAAGTGACTCCAGGTGTTCACCACACTATGGGCGGCGTGAAGATTGACTCTAAAGCTGAAATCATGGACGCGAAGAAGCAAGTTATCCCTGGCCTATACGGCGCTGGTGAAGTAACTGGTGGTGTTCACGGTGCTAACCGTCTAGGTGGTAACGCTATCTCTGATATCGTCACCTTCGGTAGAATGGCTGGTGAGAACGCAGCCGAGTACTCTAAGAAAAACTAATCTTAGATTGTTAGTTAAAGGTTAGCTTCAGAGTTTCTCTTAAAGTTAACCTTTAAATAGGAAGCCTTCATCTTACAGATGGAGGCTTTTTTGTATTTGTAGCTTAAGAGGCAATTGCAGTGGTGCTGAACTGCGCATAGAAATAAATGGGTCAGAGTAAACATATAAACACCTAGCTTAACGTCCCCGAATTAACTAACAGAAAACACCCATTCCCCATCGAAGTTGCCGAAATGCGTAAATGAAAATGCCGTGGAGTCATCATGGATGATGGCTCAGGCTCAGCGGGACATGGATGTCCCATCTGAGCCGTTAGGCGATTTTTATTGAAGTATGAGGATCAACAACTTCATCGGGGGCGGCAGGGGAGATGAAAGAGGGGATTGCTGTTGATCCCCTCTTTCCCGAGTGTGAGCTGGAAGCTCACGACTTTGGTCAGGCGCAGCCTGATGCGTTACCAATGTGGCATAGCCACTAACTTTATCAAGCGTAGCTTGATTATTTAAAGTGACAGTCTGACATAACCTAACTGACCACCAAACTCGGTGGCTGAGTCGCCACCTTAGCGACGAAAATCCTGATGTATCTCAAACAAACGAAAAATTAGTAAAAATATTTTTTGTTTTTAATATTGGTTTAACGCTTGTTTTTTGTGTAAAAAAATTACCTGTTGGCTATGGGAATGCCTAAAAATAGTTGTTTTAACTTTAAGTTTAGTAACTTTTATTCATTAGCTATATTGTTCAAAATATAGAACAATGTGACTACTGCTTGTTGTTTTTATTCGTTTGGTTCATTTTATCTTCCTGTATTTCATTGGAAACCCCCTCTAAAACCCTCTAGTTGCTGTTCTAGTTGAAAGATAATGTGTGTGGTATTTGCGTTCTGTTATTTGTTCGAGGTTTTGTGTGATTTAAAGTGTGACTTTGCGCAACTTAAGGCGATTTTTTGTATTAAAAGTACAAATAGCTACTTGGCATCTTTGGTTGATTTATGGGCTTTAGGGGCACTAGTAATCCTATTCATAGCTGCTGTAAGCTCTGGTTTCTTGATCTTAAATGATGGCTTCTAGCTTGGGGTTTTCACTGCTTAGAACTGTCAATAATACCAAAAATAATACTTATACCTTATAAGGACGAGAATGATGAAAATCCTGAGCGCTACTGCTGCTGCAGTCACTCTAGCAATGTGTTCGTTTGCGGCTACAGCTGCAGACTTTAAGCCTGCTGTTGCTTTTGATACAACGGGTAAGTTCGATAAATCTTTCAACCAAGCCGTTTACCAAAATGGTGTATTGAAGTTTAACGAAAGCTCAGATATTGAAGTGCGTGAATTCGTACCTTCAAATGACGCGCAGCGTGAGCAGGGTCTTGAGCGTCTAGCGCGCCGAGGCTTTAGCCCAATCGTTGTTGTTGGCTTTATGTATGGCTCAGCACTTGAGAAAGTGGCTAAGAAATACCCTGAAACTGAATTCGTCATTATCGACTCAGTAGTTGATCTGCCAAATGTTAAATCACTCGTGTTCAAAGAACATGAAGGTTCATTCCTTGTAGGTGCACTTGCTGCGATGAAGTCTGAAACCAACAAGATTGGTTTTGTTGGCGGCATGGATATTCCGCTAATTCGTAAGTTTGCTTGTGGTTACGAGCAAGGTGCTAAGTTCATCAGTCAAGATGCTGAAATCTTCCAAAACATGACGGGTTCTACTATTGCTGCATGGAATGACCCTGCTCGTGGTGCTGAACTTTCTAAGAGCCAGTTCACTAAAGGCGCTGACGTAGTATTCGCAGCTGCGGGTGGTACGGGTGTTGGTGTTTACCAAGCGGCTAAAGACGAAGGTAAGTACGCGATTGGTGTTGATTCAAACCAAAACTATATCCACCCAGGCGTGATGCTAACTTCTATGGTTAAGCTGGTTGGTGTTGCCACATTTGAAGTATTTAAAGATGCACAGAAAGGCGAGTTTGTAGCTGGTATTGATAGCCGTGGTCTAGAAGAAAATGGTGTTAACTGGGCACTTGATGAGCATAACCGCGCACTAGTGACTCCAGAGATGGAAGCAAAGCTTGCTGATATCACTAAGAAAATTATTGCAGGTGAAATTGTTGTTCATGACTACATGAAAGACAACAGCTGTAAATACTAAGCGGTATTAACATAGATAAAGCTCTCCAGTTTATGACTGGGGAGCTTTGTTGTAAGTGGTAATTTTTAAGAGTTAATTATATACCTATCAATATAAATATTTGGTCGCTCAGCGAGAGTTTAGCGGCTCTGAGGCAAGGCAACGAGTGAAGAGCATAGTTATTCTACGTTTAAGCTCGTTAACACAGCATCAGAATCGCTAAAACTCGCCATTCTGGAACGTTTTTGGCTGCCTACTTCGGCGTTGAATAGCTTTATAAGGGAACAACCATTATCGCTGCTATTCGCCTTGAATTAGTTTGCCAAAAAACGCTCTGAGTAGAGCAAATTCTTATACTGATAGGTATTAAATCAATATTTGATCAATGTTTAGTCATCAATGCCTGCTTAGGCATTTGAGATAATTATGACCATGTCTACATACGCAAAAGAAAAATCCGATGAACGTCCCACAGCACTTGAGCTTCGTGGTATCGACAAAAGATTTGGCGCTGTTCACGCCAACAAAGATATCTGCTTAAAAATTCCTGCTGGCACCATTCACGGTATTATCGGTGAGAACGGTGCAGGTAAATCCACCTTGATGAATATCATTTATGGTTTCTACACCGCTGATAAAGGTGAGATCCTAATTGATGGCGTTGAGCGCAAGCTGGCGAACTCTAAAGAGGCCATTAGTTATGGCATCGGCATGGTGCACCAGCATTTTATGTTGGTTGATAACTTCACCGTGCTTGAGAACGTTATTTTAGGTGCTGAAGAGGGCGGTTTACTTAAGCCGAGTCTTAGAAAAGCGCGTAAAGAGCTTGAGCGTTTAGCCAAAGAGTATCAACTTGATGTGCCACTCGATAGCCTAATTGAAGAGCTTTCGGTTGGATTACAGCAACGTGTTGAGATCTTAAAAGCGCTATATCGCGGCGCAAAAATACTGATTCTAGACGAGCCTACAGGCGTACTGACGCCACAAGAAACTGAACACCTATTCCATATTTTTGATGCCTTGCGTGCACAGGGGGTGACTATTTTACTTATCACCCATAAGCTGAAAGAGATCCTCTCGGCGACTGACAATGTGTCAGTAATGCGCCAAGGTGAAATGGTTGCTCACAGAGAAACTGCTCACACCAATAAAGAAGAACTCGCTGAGTTGATGGTTGGCCGCAAGGTTCGCCTACAAGCTGAAAAAAGCGATGCTAATCCAACTGAAGTATTGCTTTCAACCCACAACCTTACCTATACCGATTCAATGGGTGTTGATCGCCTTAAAGATGTGTCGATTGAAATTAAGGCCGGTGAAGTCGTAGGTGTTGCTGGTGTCTCTGGTAATGGTCAATCAGAGCTATTAAGTGCACTCGCTGGGCTTATCACACCAACGCGTGGTTCAATTAAGATTGCCGATAAGGTGATTGATGCCAATAACCCAACTTGCGCCGATGGTATGCGTCAATTAAAGGTTGGTCACATACCAGAAGATAGATTGGTCATGGGCTTAATCAAGACTTTCAGTGCTGAAGAGTCTGCCATTCTTGGTCATCACAATCAGTCGCAGTACAACGGCCATTTATTTAATAAGCCAAAATTCATTACCTCTGAATGTAAGCGCTTAATGGATGAGTGGGACGTTAGACCGCGTGATCCTAAGCTGAAAAGCTCATTGTTTTCAGGTGGTAACCAACAGAAGCTGATTATTGCCCGTGAAGTAGATCAAGACCCAGATATTTTGCTGATTGGTCAGCCGACTCGTGGTGTTGATATCGGTGCGATTGAGTTTATTCATAAACGCATTATTGAATTAAGAGAGCAGGGTAAAGGGATCTTACTGGTATCTGTCGAGCTAGATGAAGTGATGTCGCTTGCAGACCGAATAATCGTGATGTTCGACGGCCATATTGTGGGTGAGATTGATGCCAGCAAGGCTGATGAGAAAACCTTAGGAATGATGATGGCAAATATTCTGCCTGATGAGCTAGCTGCGGATAACGGAGGTCAGTTATGAACGACTCTAAAATCCCATCTTGGGTAAACATTTTTGTTTTGCCTCTGATTAATATCATGTTTGCGTTTGCGTTTGCCGCAGGTATTTTTATTGCGGTTGATGTAAACCCGATAGAAGCAGCTGGGGTGATGGTACGAGGCGCACTTGGTTACCAAGAGGGCATTGGTTACACGCTTTATTACGCGACTAACTTTATCTTTACCGGCTTGGCTGTAGCAATGGCATTCTCTGCTGGCCTATTTAACATTGGTGGTGAAGGCCAAGCCTATATGGGTGGCTTAGGTGTCGGACTGGCGTGTTTAGCACTCGATAGCACTTTGCCCTTCTGGGCGTTGCTGCCGATTACCATGCTTGCCAGTATGTTGTTTGGTGCGCTGTTTGCGCTGATCCCGGCTTACTTACAAGCGTATCGTGGTAGCCATATCGTTATTACCACCATCATGTTTAACTTTATCGCGTCAGCGTTAATGGTTTACCTACTGGTAAACGTACTTAAACTTGAAGGACAAATGGCGCCAGTATCACGCGTATTTGATGAAAACGCGGGTTTGCCTATGTTCCATGAGATCGCAGCATGGTTTGGTTTCTCTTTCTCACAATCTCCAATGAACCTAAGTTTCTTTATTGCGCTGATCTGCTGTGTACTTGTATGGGCATTGTTATGGCGCACGCGTTGGGGTTATGCCATTCGTGCAATGGGCGCAAGCCCTAGTGCAGCCGAATACGGCGGCATTAGCTACAAGAAGCTGATCATTGTAGTGATGCTTATCTCTGGTGCGCTATCAGGCATGATGGGCTTGAACGAAGTACAAGGGTACAGCCAGCAGCTTAAACTCGACTTCGTTGCCGGTTATGGTTTCACTGGTATTGCAGTGTGTTTGATTGGCCGTAGCCATCCAATAGGGATTATTTTAGCGAGTATTTTATTTGGCGTGTTGTATCAAGGCGGCGCAGAGTTGTCATTTGATTACCCGAATATCGACCGTGAAATGATCCAAGTAGTGCAAGCATTAGTGGTACTGTTTAGCGGCGCATTAGCATTAATGCTAGTGAAACCGACTGAGAAGCTATTTGTGTTTCTTAATCAAAAGAAAGCAGCCATCGGCAGCGTTAAGGCGGAGGCATAAATTATGTTTGAGAATATCATTCTAATCTTAGATGCAACGTTACGTGTATCGGCGCCGCTAATTCTAGCTGCATTGGCAGGCTTGTTCTCAGAACGCTCAGGTATCGTTAACATCGCCCTAGAAGGCAAGATGCTTTCAGCGGCCTTTGCGGCAGCGGCAACCGCTACAGTCACAGGTTCTGTTTGGCTTGGTCTGCTGGCAGGTATTGCTGTTTCAGTGATGCTGTCACTGGTGCATGGTTTTGCGACCATTACCCACCGCGGCGACCAAATCGTATCTGGTGTAGCCATTAACATGCTAGCGGTTGGCTTAACCGTTACCTTGGGTCGTTTCTGGTTCGGTTTAGGTGGGCAAACGCCAGCACTAACTGATGATTCACGCTTTACTGCTATCACCTTACCATTTGCAGATGCATTAGCCGATGTACCAGTTATTGGCATGGTTTATAGTCAGCTAATATCAGGGCACAACTTCTTAGTGTATCTGTCGCTGTTTGCAGTACCTGCGGTTTACTGGATTGTTTATAAAACCCGTTTTGGTCTGCGATTACGTGCAGCCGGTGAAAATCCGCATGCGGTAGATACAGCTGGTATCTCAGTTGCGTGGATCCGCTACCGAGCATTGATTATTGCCGGTGTATTAGCGGGTATGGCTGGGGCTTACTTATCGACTGCGCACAGCGCAGGCTTCGTGCCTAACATGAGTGCGGGTAAAGGCTTTATCGCGTTAGCGGCACTGATTTTCGGTAAGTGGAAGCCTGTACCAGTATTGTTTGGTTGTTTGCTGTTTGGTTTCTTAGACGCGATAGCAATTCGTCTGCAAGGTGTTGAGTTACCGTTAGTTGGCGAAATTCCAGTGCAAGCGATTGAGGTATTACCTTATATCCTGACGGTATTGTTACTAGCAGGCTTTATTGGCCGCGCAGTAGGACCAAAGGCGATAGGTAAACCTTACGTTAAATCACGCTAGGTTTCGCTAGCGATAGCGTGGTTTATCGTTGTTGAAGTCTCGTTAATTTTCGCTAATAACGAACTTTTCGATTGAGATTAAAGAGTTTACTTGAGCCGATGATGTTTCATATTTGGTTCAGTAAACTCTTTTTGTTTTTAAGCTCACTGGTGCGCAGCGATGTTAACTGTTAAATGTAGTCAAACTATCATAAGCTCACGCTGAGGTTGAGCCTAATCTAATGACTCTTAGGTGCGTAATCTTCAAATTGCACGATATTGACTCCAGTCATATTTGATAGGTATTGCTCTAAGAAAACCTTGTGATTGGCTCCTATTATAATAACAAGCTTACCGCCAACGTGATCGGCGACTACCCGCATTATATTTGAAGCCATATTGAGGTTGCGTATCTCCCACAGAGCTACCCTCGCTAGTGCTGATTTGGGCTCCAAATCTTTATCTATAAAGCCTAACCATTCTTTATTGATTACGTCAGATTGATACTCTTCGCTATTGAACCAATAAAACATTGGTAGCCAATTTCCTGTTTCCAGTGCTTGAGATTTTAACTTCTCAGGTTTGGTTATATATTCGCTTGTGCGGAATTCTGCCCAAAAAGTCGATTTTTGGTAAGACGGCATTAATTCGTGAACAACTTTGCTGTACATGTCTTTGTCTAAATGGTCATCAATAGGATATACACGATTGAGGTTAAGTCTTTCTGCTAATTCTAAGCCAATAACGTTTATTTCGTTGTTACTATTTGTTTGCTTCTGAAGAAATATTTGCAGTTCTTTTGAAAGACTATCATTAATGGATTTAGTATCTAAAAGGCTCCAGTTTAGAGCGGCTGTATCTCGGTTGTAGCCTGCAACAGCAAGTCTGATAATTTCAATTCTCTGTTGCTGGTCAAACTGTTTTTTAGTCAGTAATTCATTCATTTTCTTAATTGCGTCATTAGCTGAAACTCCTAAAGCTTTCTGCTCTTTTTTAGCTAATGATAGAAATGTATCTCCGACAAATTGAGATAAAACTGCCTGGTATTCATTAGAGCCATTGAGCATGGTGATGATGTCTTCAGCTCTCAGAGATTCAACAGCGATAGCGGTAGGGTTAAAGGTTTCTAGCATTTGGATTATGGGGATAAAATCGTCCTTGTTTAGCTCACCCTTAATGGTATTGAGGTGTGTGCTCCCTAAAACCATGACGTCTGTTTTAAGCCTCGCTTTGGCATTTAAGTTTTGAATATATTGTTCTGCCCAAACATTATGCGAAATAGATAGAGATACGATTAAAACTAACAACTTATACATCAACATTCCTCCTTGATTATGTTTTTACAATATAAGGTTTTGTTAGGATTTTAAACTGTCGAGTTATTGCTAAGATATAAAATGCATATAAGCGTTATAAATACATAATTTTACGAAATAAAATACTGATTCTTTAGTATTTTAGGGTGTGAGGCGTATCAGGTCAGAGTAAACATTTAAATACTCGATCTAACATTCCCGATTTAGTCTACAGAAAACGCCTATTCCCCATCGGAGTTGCCGAAGTACGTTGAAGAAATAACCGTAATGCCCACACGGATGTGGGCATAGGTTTATTAAGCCACAATAGCGGGACAGGATGTCCCATCGGAAGCGTTAGGTTATTTCGAATAAGTACGAGGAAGACAACTTCGTCGGGGCGTCATGGTGGATGCAAGGAGGATACGGACGAGCAGTCCTCCTTGCCCGGGTGTGGGATGGAATCCCACGACGTTTATCAAGCGCAGCCTGATAGGTGGCATAGCCACGACCTTTATCAAGCAGGGAGATGTAGGGTCAGGGGCAATATTAGAATAACAACTATATATCTTGGGTTTTAGTGCTGTTAACCTATTAATACCGCACTATGAGTCTATTGAAACGGAGAGATTTTATCATGGAAGATTTAGCTAAATTACTACAAAGTAATGGTTTAAAAGCCAAAATAAGAAATGGGAAAATTACGGTTAAGCCTGAAGGGCTTGCAAACCCTGTTTTGATAGTTTGGGATATAGCAGTCAGTAAATATAAAGTGAAAACTAACGATATTTTCCTATCCATAGCTGCCTGTTTTTTTCTATTTGCAGGTCTTTCAAGTATGAGCGGAGATAGCGGTAGTAACCTTCTAGGTTTTGTTCTCATATCGGTATCAGTCTTGTCTTTTGTTACAGTCGTACTTACCGAACTAAAGTCTGCCCAATTGCGTGCCACCATAGCAGAGTTTAACCGTGGACTAAGCACATAACAGAGCAGGTTGAATACATATTCAAGCACCTAGCTTAAGGTTTCCTACTTAACTTACAGAAAACACCAAATTCTCCATCGAAGTTACCGAAGTACGTTGGAAACTCTTTATAAACCAGAGTCGCGTGATGCCGACATGGATGTCGGCGTAGCTTTCGCGGGGCAGGATGCCCCATCGGAAGCGTTAGTGATTTATCCATAAGTATGAGGATCAACAACTTCGTCGGGGCGGCTGGGACTCTTTATAAAAGAAATAGCCAAGAGGGTATTGCTGTTGATTTTTGTTTCCCTCTTGCCCGTGTGTGAGCTGGAAGCTCACGACTTTTATCAAGCGCAGCTTGATTAGCCCTCGGGTGCGGGCGAAGCGCCGCGACTTTAGTTGTTAGACGCAGTCTAACTTAAAAGTCAGGCGTAGCCTGATAACAACAAACTTCCAGCGCCAAAAAGCTAGGTGCAAAAAAAAGCACAACCCTAACTAACATAGGATTGTGCTTTTCTTTAGATCTTCCTAGAACCTAGGACCTATCTCAACCCCTAGAACCTATCTTGTTACTTATAAAGAAGGTTCTTCAGAATAATCCACCTGATGATACTCAAGACACGCATCCACTTCATTGGCAGAGCCTAAGATCACCGCTACACGTTGGTGAATTTCAGTTGGCTGAATATCCATAATGGTTTCATAGCCAGTAGACGCTTTACCGCCTGCTTGCTCAACCAAGAATGCCATTGGGTTAGCTTCGTACATTAAACGTAGCTTGTATGGCTTTTCTGGGTTCTTGTTATCTGTTGGGTAAGTGAAGATACCGCCGCGGCAAAGTACGCGGTGTACGTCGCCCACCATGGCTGCAATCCAGCGCATGTTGAATGACTTTTCACGTGGGCCAATCTTACCTAGCAATAAATCACTGATGTAAGTCTGCATTGGTGCTTCCCAGAAGCGTTGGTTTGACATGTTAATCGCAAACTCGCCTGTATCTTTGCTGATAGCCATCGCACCATCAGTTAGCAAAAACTCGTTAGTTTCTGGGTTTAGGGTAAATAGCTGTACGCCTTGACCTGTAGTCAGTGCAAGCATGGTTGATGGGCCGTATAGCACATAACCTGCGGCAACTTGGTTGCGACCTGCTTGTAAGAAACTGTTTTCAGTTAGCTCGCCTGCGGGCGCTGGCAATACTGAAAAGATAGTACCCACAAGTGAATTGATATCGATGTTTGAAGAGCCATCTAGTGGGTCAAAACACACTAGGAACTCGCCGTTTGCATCGGCTTCAACTACATAGTCTTCCTCTTCAGAGGCGATACCGCGAACTGTGCCGTCGGCCTTTAGGGCATCTTTAAGCATATCATTGGTGATGATATCGAGTTTCTTCTGCGTCTCGCCTTGAACGTTTTCTTGCTCTGTTGCGCCTAATACGCCGGCTAGTGCGCCGTGACGAACCGCGTGGCTAATCTCTTTAGAAGTATTAGCTAAGGTCAGAATAAGTTTTTCAAGAGTAGGGGAAATTGCTTGTGATGTCAGGTTTTCAGCCAGAGTTTGCATCTTGTTTCCTATACAATTTTACGTGAGTAAATTGAGTTTGAGGTCAGGACAAAAGTGTATTCTTTATTATTGACGCGATGATACCTGAGAACGCTAGTTTTTTCAGCTGTAAAGATTGGCTTTTCAACTGCTAAGAGTGATGTCATTTGAGCAATTTTTGTTTTGCTACTGATTAAGGCACAATGTAGGCGAATTTTCAGCCGAACAGTCAGTTAACTGATTCTAATTTAACTAAAGACGACTTCGGGTTTAATCCAGGGAATAATAATGAAAAAAAATTGGATGAGTTTACTGTTAGCCTCTTTGCCTTTAGTGCTTAGCTCTACAGCAGCTCAAGCATCATCACTCCCCGGTGGCACTGAGCCACTCACTATTGAGCGTATGTACGCTTCCCCAGCGCTTGCTGGTAGCAGCCCTCGTGGGTTAAAGCTGTCACCGGATGGCAAGCGTGTTACCTATCTTGCTGGACGTAAAGACAATCAAC
Source organism: Shewanella sp. 10N.261.52.F9 (assembly GCF_041471165.1). Lineage (NCBI taxonomy): Bacteria > Pseudomonadati > Pseudomonadota > Gammaproteobacteria > Alteromonadales > Shewanellaceae > Shewanella > Shewanella sp. 10N.261.52.F9. Next base: position 219,121 of record NZ_JBFRNX010000013.1, on the reverse strand, counting down.
ATTTGTATGACTTGTGGCAGATGGATGTGGCAAGTGGTAAGCAAAGCCTGCTAATTGATGCGGATAAACTTGAAGCCGGTGAACTGTCTGACGAAGAAAAAGCTCGCCGTGAGCGTCAGCGTATTTATGGTCAAGGGATCATGGAATACTTTTGGTCTAAAGATGGCGAGGCGATTCTAATCCCTGCTGCGGGTCAGTTGTATTACTACTCGGTTGCAGATAACAAGGTCAAGTTACTGGCAACGGGTGAAGGCTTTGCTACTGATGCGAGATTGTCACCTAAAGGGCACTTAGTGTCATTTGTGCGTGAGCAAAACTTGTATGTGTTGGACTTAAAAACTCAGGACATTACTGCATTAACCACTGATGGTGGCGGCGCGATTAAAAACGCTATGGCTGAGTTTGTTGCCCAAGAAGAGATGGGTAGAATGACTGGCTACTGGTGGGCGCCAGATGAGTCGGCGATTGCCTATACTCGCATCGATGAATCGGGCGTGGAATTGGTTACCCGCAATGAAATTTATGCCGACGGAATTAAGCTGACCGAGCAGCGTTATCCCTATGCTGGCGAGAATAACGTCAAAGTTGAGCTTGGCGTAGTGACGCTTAAAGATAAACAAGTCGCTTGGGTGGATTTAGGTAAAGACACTGATATCTACTTGCCACGGGTTAAATGGTTGCCTGATAGCAAACATTTGTCGTATCAATGGCAGAGCCGCGATCAGCAAGCGCTCGATCTGCGCGTTGTAGCAATTGATGATATAAAAAATGATAAAGACTTAGTTAAAGAGCGCAGCGAGGCTTGGGTCAACCTTAATGACGACCTGCACTTTTTAAAGCAGCAAAAGGCGTTTATCTGGGCGTCTGAGCGTGATGGTTTTAACCATCTGTATTTGATTGGCTTAGACGGCAAAGTGATCCGTCAGCTAACCTCCGGTGATTGGGCGGTTGATGCCGTTGAGTATATCGATGAAAAAATCGGTGAAGTTTACTTTACTGGCCGTAAAACCAAAGTTACTGAGAAGCAGCTTTACCGCGTCGCTCTCGCTGGTGGCAAGGTTGAAAGCATTAGCCAGCGTAGCGGCATGCATTCAACGGTATTTGCCGACAACAAACCAGTATACCTTGATTACTTCAGTAGTTTGTCACAGCCACCACAGGTGAGCTTGCATGATCAAAGCGGCAAGCGTCTCGCTTGGGTAGAGCAAAATGAGGTTAAAAAGGGTCATCCACTTTATAACTACTTTGGTTTGTGGCAAGTACCAGAGTTTGGCGAGCTAAAAGCTGAAGACGGCCAAATGCTGCAGTATCGTCTGTTCAAACCCACTAACTTTGATGCTAACAAGCAGTATCCGGTTGTGGTGCGCGTATATGGTGGCCCTCATGCACAGCTGGTAGTCAATAGCTGGAGTCATCAAGACTACTTTACTCAACACTTATTGCAGCAAGGCTATATTGTTTATCAGCTCGATAACCGTGGCTCAGCTCATCGCGGTACCAAGTTTGAATATGTGATTTACAAGCAGCTTGGTGAAGTAGAAGTGAATGATCAAAAGGTGGGCGTGGATCACCTGCGTACTCTGCCTTACGTTGATAGTGACAACATTGCTATCTATGGTCATAGCTATGGCGGCTACATGGCACTAATGAGCCTATTTAAAGCGCCAGACTACTTTAAAGCGGCAATTTCTGGTGCACCGGTATCTGACTGGTCTTTGTATGACACTCACTACACAGAGCGTTATATGGGGAATCCTAACACCAATGCTAAAGGCTATGAGGCGAGTAGTGTGCTGCCGTATGTTGGTGGCTATGAGTCAGGATTGCTGATGTACCATGGCATGGCTGACGATAACGTATTATTTGAAAACAGTACTCGGGTTTACAAGGCGCTGCAGGATGAAGGCAAGTTGTTCCAGATGATCGATTATCCAGGCTCTAAGCACTCGATGCGTGGTGAAAAGGTGCGAGTGCACTTATATCGCTCGTTAGCTGACTTTTTAGACCGAAATCTAAAGCACTAATTTGAATGTTTTTTTATTAATATAAAGGGCTTAGTTGACAGTTTATTAGTTTACTTGGCTGTCGAAATTAGTTTAATGCACACTTGGCTAGACGGTATCATTAATTTTACTTAACCGTCTAAGTTAAGTTTGTTATTTCGCTTAAAGAGGCTTTTTATAAGAGCCTTATGGATTGGCCTGCTAAGCTATTATGGCTAAGCCAATACTTATAGTACTTTTGAATAAGCTAAATAAATTTTACTATTACTTTTTAGGTATATATTAATTTAAGGTTTATCTTAAACAAATATTAATCTTATTGAGGTTTAAGCAAGCTCTGATAATAACAATTGTAGCTGCAAATATAACAACAGCATCGCTGCCGAAATATAAATATCAGCCATAAAAAAAGCCAGTCAATCGACTGGCTTTTCAGTTTATACTGAGAAACAGTATAAGTTGTGGGACTTGGAATTAATCTTCCAAGCTACCACAGAAACGGTAACCTTCACCGTGAATAGTTGCGATGATTTCTGGCGTATCTGGTAAGCTTTCGAAGTGCTTACGAATACGACGGATTGTTACGTCAACTGTACGGTCATGTGGCTTAAGCTCGCGGCCAGTCATCTTCATTAGAAGGTCTGCGCGGCTTAGGATCTTACCTGGGTTCTCTACAAAGTGAAGCATCGCGCGGAATTCGCTGCGTGGTAGCTTGTACGACTCACCTTGTGGGCTTACTAGAGAGCGACTGTTGATTTCAAGGCTCCAACCGTTGAAACGGTAGAACTCAACTGCACTTTTCTCTTCTGAATCTGTACCAGTGCTATTAACGCGAGTTAATAGGTTACGAGCACGGATTGTCAATTCACGTGGATTGAATGGCTTAGTGATATAATCATCAGCACCAATTTCAAGACCCAAAATCTTATCAACTTCGTTATCACGGCCAGTTAGGAAGATTAGACCGATGTTATTAATTTCACGAAGTTCACGAGCTAATAAAAGGCCGTTTTTACCTGGTAAGTTAATATCCATAACTACCAAGTTAACTTTGTTGTCTTGCATAGCCTTATGCATTTCAGCGCCGTCATTGGCTTCAGTTACCACATATCCTTCTGCTTCAAAAATACTTCTAAGTGTGTTTCTTGTTACTGCTTCATCTTCAACAATCAGAATGTGCGGGTTTTGCATATTAATTACCTAATTTCTGTCAATTCTAACCATGAGTATAAAAAGGTTATACTCCATCTAGTTATGCTGATAATTCACTGATACACGTAGGTGCTTTCAAATTTGGTTCGAAACAGCAACACACTGCATGCGCTAGCAAAGTATGGGTATCTCACATATGGAAAAACGTGAACTGTTTAAACTTTGATTAACAATAGTAGAAAAAGTTTCCTTAGCTACCGTTTTTTATCAAGTTTAAATGTTAAATCAACAATAGTTCACATTTGATACAGCTGTGTGGATTACTCTTCTGTCTGTTTCTGGTATGTGTAACAAAATGTGTTCGTTACATGTATCAGAGTGAGCTAATCAACGAGCCTTATTGTACTCGTTTTAGGCATTTGTTAACAAATGAAATGTTAATAAAATTCCTCGACGATATGATTTAGATCACTATTGCAAAACTATCTATTTGATTTTATTGGTTTTGGTAAAATCTCTTTCTGTGATCTATATCACTGGACTGGGAAGCGCTAACGAGTTTGCTATAATAATCGCACCTAAAACGGAGAATTTGTTAGCAATGAATAACTCAGTCGACAGCCTCTGGCATTACTATCAACAAACAGAGTTTCTCTTTACTCAAATGTTATCTACGCAATTATCCTTCGCTATTATCACCGCTTATAACCCGAAAGGAGAGCTGTTGTCTCCTTGCCAAAATGGGCTGTTAGATCGCAAGTTGCAACATGAAATAAACAGATTAGGCTTACCTTATCGCGCGATGATCGGTGCTTCTCAAGATCGTTCTCATATGGAAAAAAGTTGGGCTGTTTCGACTGATAAAGCATCGGCAGTCAGGCTAGGTTGTTTGTTTAATCAGAACGCTATCTTTTATATAGAAGCTGATACTTTGCAGCTAGTGCCATGTCTAATGTCGAGAGAGGAAACCTCACTCGGTGCATTTTCTCCAAGGGTGGATTGGGTGTTAGATCTGCCTGATATTGCTTAAAACTAAATCAAATTAGATTTCCGTTGACTTGATTGGTTAAATTTTGATATTTTTCAGATTCTTGTTTTTGTATACAAAGCAAACATAGCTAGTATAGAAAATGAGTGCAGAAGAGGAGCGCTAACTAGGTAGTAAGTTTAAGGGGCCAAACCCGTTGATAACTTATGAGGGAGATTAGCGCCGAGATATTCATAGCAAATTTGGTTGTGCTTGAATGTTGGTCGTGCAGGCTGAATCCTGGCGATTGTCACCGATATTTATTATGGTGGAGAGCTTCTGGTGACGATCGCTGTTTCCCATCTTTTGGGGTGCATATCATAGCACCAGGCTCTTCGAACGAAGTTAGTTCGGAGCTTATTCATGTTAGTTGTTCAAAAAAACACTCATTTTTACCCGTGTCAGCCTTACCTTTTGTTAGCAAATGAGGGGGGCTCGTTATGCCTGTAATTCCAAATTCTACAGCCAGTTCAACAGAAGCACTGGCAGATATTCCTTTACTGCGAGTTGCCAAATTTGGTGGTACATCGGTTGCCGATTATGAAGCTATGCAGCGCTGTGCCGATATTATTATCAGTAACCCACAAACACGAGTGGTGGTGGTAAGCGCTTCAAGCGGTGTCACTAATAAGTTAGTGGCGTTAACCCAAGAAGAAACCAGCTCGGAACAGTCGAAAGCTTTAATTAAAAGTATTGCCTCAATTCAATATCAGATCCTCGATAGATTAGGCAATCCTAGTGATGTTGCTGCGCAAATTGATAAAGTACTTAGCCATATCGCTACGTTAAGCGAGCGTCTTAAGTTGACGCGAAGCAAAGCGGTGATGGATGAGTTATTGTCTCAAGGCGAAATGTGTTCATCAGTCTTTTTTGCTGCGGTCCTTAGAGACAAAGGAGCCTGCTCTGCAGCATTTGATGTTCGCCAAGTACTGCGTACAGACAGTCATCATGGGCGTGCAGAACCGCAAATTGAGCTGATAGCAGAGCTTACGGCTGCACATTTACAGCCATTACTCACGGACCAAGTGATTGTCACGCAGGGTTTTGTTGGCGCCGACAGCGAAGGCAATACCACGACTTTAGGTCGTGGAGGTAGTGATTACTCTGCAGCTTTATTGGCAGAAGCCTTGCAGGCTAATGCAGTTGAGATCTGGACCGATGTGGCAGGCATTTATACCACTGACCCAAGACTTGCACCTAACGCTACGCCGATTGCTGAAATCAGTTTCAATGAAGCGGCTGAGATGGCGACTTTTGGCGCTAAGGTTTTACACCCTGCAACTATATTGCCGGCGGTTAGACAAAAGATTCAGGTGTTTGTTGGCTCAAGTTGGGCGCCAGAACAAGGTGGCACTTGGATCCGTCACAAGGTATCTAGCGAACCTGTATATCGCGCTGTAGCACTACGACGCGACCAAACTTTGCTAAACCTTCATAGCTTACAGATGTTACATGCCCAAGGTTTCTTAGCTGAGACTTTCGCCACTTTAGCTAAGCATAAGATTAGTGTTGATTTGATCACTACATCAGAGGTGAATGTTGCACTTACTCTAGATAAAACAGGCTCAGACTCAAGTGGCCAAGGCTTGCTGAGCGAGGCTCTGTTACAAGAGCTATCACAACATTGCCGAGTACGAGTGGAAGAGAATTTAGCACTAGTTGCGGTGATTGGTAACAATATTGCTTCTACAGCTGGCGTATGCCGCCGGGTTTTTGAAGTGTTAGAAGCCTACAATGTGCGCATGATTTGCCAAGGAGCAAGCCCACATAACTTGTGTATTTTGGTCGATGAATCGGAAGCGGGCAATGTGATCCGAGCACTTCATGAGAACTTATTTGAAGCTTGATATGTAATGCATAATCTAGGTTTATATGAGCCTAGCAGATGAGGAAGTTGATATTTTATGAGCTTTACCCAGTCACACCTTAAGGTGGGTGAATTGGCAACCGGGCAGGAACTTACTGTTCCGGTTTATCGTATCGAAGCCACTTGCAACAATGCGCCAAAGGTGTTTATTCAAGCGAATGTTCACGGTGCTGAAGTGCAAGGTAATGCGGTTATTTTTCAATTGATGAAACGATTGGAAACTATGGATGTAAAAGGTGAGGTAACTTTGCTGCCTTTAGCTAATCCGTTGGGGATTAACCAAAAGAGTGGTGAGTTTACTTTAGGCCGTTTTGATCCGATAACCGGAGTTAATTGGAACCGTGAGTACCTTGATCATAAGGTGAATATAGCGGCTTGGTATCAACTACATCTCCATCTTGATGACGCTGCATTAGTACAAGCCTACCGTTTGTATTTAATTGAGTCTTGTCAGACGACATTAGCTAATGAGTGGGGGGTGACAACAGGCAAGCGCTTAGCTGTCACTTTACAATCATTAGCCCATGAAGCGGATATTGTGATTGATCTGCATACCGGCCCAAAATCTTGCAAACATATGTATTGTCCAGAATATGATATGGCCTCTGCATCGTTTTTCTCTATCCCTTTTTCATTGGTGATCCCTAATGATTTTGGCGGTGCGATGGATGAAGCAGCTTTTTGCCCATGGTGGCAACTTTCCGATTATCTCGAAACTCAAGGGCGCAGCTTGAAGGTACCTGTTGCTGCATTTACCCTGGAGCTTGGCAGTCAAGAATTAATTGATATGGATGATGCGGCGAGTGATGCGATGGGGATCTTAGCCTACCTAAGCCATAGAGGAGTGATTACTGACAAGGTCGAGCCTGCCAAGATGGCAAGACATGGCTGTTATCTAAAAGATTATAAAAAGTATCACGCACCCAAGGCTGGCTTAGTTGAGTATCAAGCAAAGCTGGGTCATATGCTTGATGCCGGCAAATCGTTAGCAAATATTCTAAGACTAGATAGATACGGAACTAATGAAGAGTTTACCAAGCTGGCATTGACTCAAGACTGTGTGCCTATCCTGCATTTTGCCTCTGCTTCTGTCTATCAAGGGACCGAGCTTTACAAGGTAATGACCAACCTTTTTGAGCTTTAGTCTTTAGAAGTACCAAATAGTATTACAGATTTAATCGAACAAATAAAAAAGGGAGCCATAGGCTCCCTTTTTCTATTGCGAATTCACGCTTATTTATACTTACTTATTGCGACGACGTAAGCCTGCAAATGGTAGAAGAACTAGTGCTAACCATCCTAATGAACCACCACCTGAAGATTTCTCTTCCTTAGCAGTTACAGCGATAGTTGCGCTACCCGCTTCACTTTCTGCACGGCCATCAGATGCAACAACTGAGAACACATAATCGTTTGTGCCTGCAGGTGCTGTAAATACGATAGATGAACCGCCATTAGTGAAGCTAACGCTTGGGCCTGATGTTTGAGTCCAAGTGTAAGTTAGCTCATCACCGTCAGCGTCTTTACCGTTAGCTTTTGCTGTAACTACAAAGCCTTCAGTACTTGTCATGCCTGATGGAGAAACCGTTGGTACAGTGTTGTTAATCTCAACAGTAACTGTTGCAGCTTCAGAACGATTACCCATAGTGTCAATTGCTACCACTTCAGCAACCATTGACTCGCTTTGCTGATCAATAACTGCATCTTCGCTTAGCTTAACAGTACCGTCTTTTTCGATTACCAACATGTTGTTGTTGCTGCTGATTACCACAAACTCAGAGAATGGGCTTGTTAGCATATCTGGGTCAGTAGCCATTAGCATACCAAGCTCAGTGCCTGCTTCAGCGCCTTTATCTACAGATAGCATAGTATCTTCAACAGTCGGTGCAGAGTTACCTTCATCGGTAGTGTTTGCCGTAATAGACATTGAACCGTTGTCAGATAGGAAGATGTAACCATTTGCGTTAGCGCCAACTTCAGCTTGCAGAGTCGCACTCTCACCTGGCTCAAGCTCAGTCACTTCTACGCCATCTTCATCAACAAGGATTGCACTTGTACCTGAACCATCTAGCATCAGTGTTGCTACAACTTCATCACCAGTACCTGTTGATGTTGGAGCCCAATCACTTTCTTCTACGCGGTAACGAACAGTCACATCACTGCCTAGATCCGCTGCAGTTAGGTTCATATCTTCAAAACATGCTTTAACAGTAACAAAGTCATTACCCGTTACGTGGAAAGCTGGCTGAAGTGTACCGCTAGCAGTGCCATATGTTTTAACAAAACCATATAGTGCACGTGGATAGCCATCATTGAACCAATTTAGGTTAACCGTTGTTGCTGTGTAGTCCCACACGCCATCGTTGTTAGTATCGAAATCAACATTGTAGCTTGCTACGAACGTATGAACGATAGGGTCACGCATTTGGAATGTGTTGTAGATAGCAATACCTTCACCACAAGAACTGCTGCCTAATAGCTCACTTGAAGCATTAAGTAAGTCGTGACGTAGTGAGTTATCTACAGGGCTTGATGCAGTAAGTGGAGCAGTAAATGGATCTGAAATAGCAACTGCACCAGAGTTTGTTAAGGTGCGAACTATTCCATCTTCAGTTACTTCAGTCATTACTGATGCGGCAGCGGTTGCTTTAGGAAGAATATGGTAAACCATATGTAGAGCAACTTCTTCGCCTTCCATAAACTTAATTGCACCGTCGTATTCAGAAAGCGTTAATGCTTCTGATGCTTCAGTTGCAGTGCCATCTAGCTCATAAGAGGACGTTAGTGTCCACTCTGGAAGCTTAGTTGGGTCAATCGTTACAGTCACATCGAAGTCAGCTGTTTGGCCTGCCGCAATTGTCACAGTTTCAGGCATTTCAAAGCTTACCGCTGCAGATGTTTCATCGTTTTCGAAACGTTGCTTAGCAGCTAGTGTGTAAGTCTTTTCTTCAGCAGAGAAGTTCTTAACTGTTACTGTTTTAGTCATTGAAACAGTTTGGTCTGTTGCGACTAGACCAAATGCCAATGCTGCTTGCTGTGTGTCTTTATTCCAAGCGATAGCTGGAAGGCTCACAGCTTTTTCAACATCAACTAGACCTGAACCAATGTAGCTAATTGGTGCTAGTTCAGCGTCTGGGTTTAGACCTTTTGGATCTAAAGTAACGTCAAGGTTTGCAGAGTTCATCATTGTTGCTTTGATTTCCATAGCATTACGCTCTGGAAGTGCTTCGCGAACAATACTCATTGCACCCGCTGTGATAGGGCTTGAGAATGAAGTACCACTGATTGGAGATAGTGCATCACCACCACCTGGGTAAGCCGTTAAGATAGCTGTACCTGGAGCAGTAATTTCTGGCTTCAAGGTACCCGCAATTGATGGGCCGCGAGAAGTAAAGGTAGCAATTGCGCCTGCTGTTGTTACTTCTTCTGAAGTTACGTTATAAGCAACTGGACCGTCGACTAGACCGGCTTTAATTACGTCACCGTCTTCTTTTGAAATCATTACCGATGGAATGGTTACAGCAGGATCTGAACCACCCATGTTGAACGCACCGTCATCAGGCTTGTTGTTTGCAACAATGACAAACACCGCGCCTTTTTCTTGGGCGTGAAGAACCTTAGATGTGAAGTTACAAGCACCACGGTCAATGATTACGGCCTGACCTTTAAAGTCTGTTCCATCTGCAAATGGGTCACAACCATTTTGGTTGTCAGTTGGGTAAATGAGAGGCGCTTTAGTATCGTCAAACATAAACTCGTTGGTTGTGTTAAAACCAGCGCCAAATGCTTCAACAGTTTCACCAGCAAATGATGAATCAAGCTTACCAGCTTTTGTCGTTGGGTGAGTCATAGCACCAACTGATAACGCGTTGTTTGATGTGCTTGGGCCGCCTACAACAAACGGGGTAGGGCCGTCATTACCCGCAGAAATAGCTAAGTTAACGCCAAGCTCTGCCATCTCATCTAGCATTTCTTGAACAGCGCCACCTTTAATATCACCGAAATCACCACCTAGTGACATGTTTACTGTATCTACACGATCGCTGATATCGCCATCGCCATTCGGATCCATTGAAGCTTCAAGTGCTAATAACTGAGCTAGCCCAGGACAACCTGAGTTACATACTGAATAGACAAAAAGTTCTACATCTGGAGCCACACCAACCACTGAGTGACTTACATGAGTACCGTGATTAGTATTAACATCGATTGGGTTCGGATCGTCATTGATAAAGTCATAACCACCAATGATTTTACCTTGAGGCCAGTTTGGTGCTTCAGCTTGCATTGCCACTGCGGCATCGTAATCAGCTTTATCGCCGCTACCACCTAGTGCTTTATGAGTGTAATCAACACCTGTATCTAATACGGCAACACGTTGGCCTTTACCTGATGCTACACCGGCTTCAATCACAGCTTTAGCTTTAATGTATTCAGCGCTGTCATCAACATGTAGTTCGTAATCGTAAATAGGAAGAATGTCGGCAACATCTGGGTTGGCTAGCATTGCAGCGAGTGCATATTTGTCTGCTTCAACAATAATCGAGTTAACTAGATTTGAGGTTGTTGCTAAAACGTTAACGTTTGCATCCATTGAGTTGAGGCTAGCTTGTACACGTTCTTGTGAATTAGCAATGCCGCTTACTGCAGATGATTGATTAAAACCGAAAGTGCGGCTTTGCTCTGAAATTGATTGAGTATTTAGTTTTAGCATCCAAGCTACAGGTGTCTTAGCTTGCATTTCTTTGTTCAGACTAACGTTAAAGCCTTGATATTCATCGTTTGTTTGATTGGTAGTATTATACTTTTCAATTGACCCTGCATAGGCCGTTGATGAAATTAGCGCTGCCGAAATGGCAATAGATAGTTTTGTTTTCACAACTTTATTCCTTGTCAATTTGCCGTAACCTACTTGGGTTAAGGTCATTCTTTGTTATTTTCTTGCTATTCTTTTATTCCCACACTATGGCGGTTGACAAAGTTGTAACACAAAAGTTGTGTATTGATAACAAAAGTATCAAAAAAAAGCAGATGTTTAGTTTTTTCCGATACTTTCTGGAATGAATAACTATTGGTTATTTTATATTCTTTTTGGTTTTAAGGTTTGACCGCACGTACAATAGGGTTCTGCAAACTAATGAGTGTTTCTGTGGACTGAATTTCATCGATAGATTGAATGCGATTAATCAAAACATGCTGCAAGCCATCAATAGATTGGCACATTACCTTTACAAAAACGCTGTAGTTGCCCGTAGTATAATAAGCTTCAACCACCTCTTCTAAAGCATTCAGTTTCGAAATTGCTGCAGGATAATCCCCAGCGCTTTTTAAATTAATACCGATGAAACAACAAACGTCATAGCCTAGTGCTTTTGGGTTAACGGTAATTTGTGCGCCAGTGATAATGCCTGCTTGCTTCATTTTTTCTACGCGAACATGAATTGTCCCCGCACTCACACCGAAACGTTTAGCTAGCTCAGCGAAAGGCGTTCTCGCTTCTTTCATTAAGGCAGATAGAATTTGGTTATCGAGCGAATCTCTTTGAAATGGAGCTTCCATAATAAATGTGTCATTTGTTTATTGGTTAGATAAGTAATTTACGTATTTTTTGAGGAATGTTCTACTGATTTAGTGAGTATCTTTATGCTTTTTCATAATAACTAGGTGGTATCACTATGATTGCTTATAGAGTTTTAGTACTGAAAGCCGAGTGTGGATGAAATTTATGCAAGGTTTGTTTGGTATAAAGGTAGTAAATGCAGGCAGGTTTTATAGTTGAAAAGCATTAGTGCACTTTCTGGAGTGAGTACTTTTAGTTAAACCATAGGTGGAGGCTAATTAAATTAGTTTACACCTGTGGTTTTAGCGCTCGATTTTAGTGCTTTGGGTGTTATTGCTCACCTTCGGCAAGTATAAATGGCACATCACAACTAAAGGTCATAGGCTCTTTAGTGTAAGGGTGAGTAATCGTTAGCGACTGGGCATGCAATAGTAAGCGTGGTGCTAACCGCTTAGCTAATGGATCCGCATAAAAATTATCACCAAGAATAGGGTGGCCTAATGCCATCATATGTACCCTTAGCTGGTGAGAACGACCTGTAATGGGGGTCAGCTTAACGAGTGTTGAACGTTTGCCATAGCTAACCACTTCATAATGAGTTTGCGAGGCTTTACCTATCTTATGGTCGACTTTTTGTTTTGGACGGTTTGGCCAATCACATATAAGTGGCAAGTTAACCGTACCATGAGACTCTTTTACATGACCAGCAACGCGAGCATAGTAGGTTTTCTGGGTTTCTCTATCTCTAAATTGGCGTTTTAGTTCTGACTCGGCACTGCGTATTAACGCCACCACGATTACGCCGGAAGTCGCCATATCTAAGCGATGTACAATTTTCGCATGGGGAAACTCTGCGAGGACTCGGCTATAGGTACTATCGGCGTGCGCCGGATCTCTGCCCGGTACAGACAATAGGCCTGATGGCTTATTGACGACCATAATATCTTTATCTTGATGGAGTATTTCAAGCCAAGGCGTAGTCGGAGGAGAGTAGACGAAATCAGTCATTATGAAACCTTATTAAAATTGCGCGGCAAAGATACCTCTTAGGTCGTTGTCCATGCAAGCAGATTTCATCGCATCTCCCTTTGAAGCTATAAATTCCTTGCTTGGCTAGCTGTTTTACGAAAAGCTATTACCGTTGACATGCATAATGGCAAAGGTCCAAACCACAAAAGCTAGTGCTGAGTGGATTAAGGCGTAAAACGACTGATCGAGACGCCCCATGCTTCTGGCATCCCAAATGAGTAGGCCATGCAGCAAGATGACGATAGGAAATAGTGCTAATAGCGGGTAGAGGCTTAGTACGCTAGCATCACCGAAAATGAGTCTGCTCAGTAGGGCCCACACAACCATAAAACCAGTGATTATCGGTGGCATTGCGACGCGATATTGCTCAGGGTATGGAAACATACTTGGCCTCTACTTAGTCCTGTTTACCCCAACGGTTTTTGCGCAATGATTTGCGCTTTATAACTAGCGTTAGGTAATTCTCCGAATAGATCTTCAGAGTAATGGAGACAGCGCCAGTTAGCAAATAATGCCTTTAATTCACCCAGTTTCAACAAAAAGTCAGGATTACGTGGTCGACCGATTTCAGCTTGTTGTTCGGTGAAGGTCTCGTAAATAATCAGCCCACCCGGCTTGACGGATTTGACTATTTGGCCAAACAAAGGACGATGCAGGTAGTTAAAAACCAACACAACATCATAGTGATTTTCAGGTAGAGAAGGGGCGCTGCCATTTTCGAGATCCCACTCTAGGCGCTCAATGTTGGTAGATTCATTTACAGCTATAACATCAAGGCCACTGAGATCTCTATCGAGATAACTGACATCTAAGCCCTTGTCGGTAAACCATTGGCCATTGCGGCCGCTACCACAAGCAAGATCTAACACCTTGCTTTGAGGTGTTAGATAATTATTGAGTTGTGCAAATTGGGATATGAGTTGCGCGCTATTGCACTGACTAGCCTTTAACTTCTTTTCTGCCATCTATTCTGCGTCCGTGTACTACTGAGAAGTGTCTAAGCCCTGCTGGGCCATGAGATACAACGACAGATAGTAACACGACAAAAATGAGCAATTCTGGTTTATATGCGGCAAATGGAATAAACAAAGTCAGTAGACCTAATTTTGCAATTGTAAGCACTCCTTTTAATTGGATTAGCCAGCGCCAGTCGCGGACGATTTCCCACAGCATCATGGCCGATCCCGTCACCATCGCCATAATCCAATAAGTTAGCCACTTTTCTTGCGGCACATGCAACAAAATGCCACCGCCTGCACCTGTTATACCTAATATATGTAAAGCACGCAGCGCAGTCTTAGAAAAACGTTGCAGCATAAATTGTTTTTCTGTGAGTTCTTTTCTAGCCATATATAAAGAGTCTTGTGCTATTAGCGGTGAGCAAATTTTATCAGGAAATCCCTATTTGAAAAGCGCTGATAGCTCACAAGCTTAAACATGCAAAGATATTTACGATTGAAGCTTGGCTAATTGGGGACAAAATCGCCATTTCATCGGTGTTTCAGGCTGATTTTGTGAGTCAGTTATCTGTACCTCTTTATGTATAGTGGTATGTTACTCGATATTAGCTTACTCCTGCTGTGCTTGGTCAATTATGCTCAACCAAGTACAACGTTGATTTGAATTTATCTTGAGAATGTATCCTTCTTATATAAGACAAGTTCAGAATTAAGCTGGAAAGCGAGCTGTCAGGAGCTCGCTTTTTCTTTCTGCAAAACAATCGCTATCAATGAGGCATAGATCAATTGCCCTCACGACAAACCTGCTAATATCACATACACTGTGCAAGTTTTCTCCCTCATTTAGTTAAGGTAGCTCCCATGAAAATAGGCTTTTTTAGCGCCAAACACTATGATATGCAGCATTTCGATCGAACCAATACTGCATTTGGTGCCAGCATAGAGTATTTCGATTACCGTCTATGTATGCAGTCCGTCAAGTTAGCGGAAGGGTTTGAGGTCATTTGTGCCTTTGTAAATGATTCTTTGTGTGAAGAGGTTCTCGTAGAGTTAGCCAAAGGCGGCACAAAAGTCATCGCTATGCGCTGCGCGGGATTTAATAACGTTGATCTGGCTGCTGCTGAACGTTTAGGCATGAAAGTGGTTAACGTGCCGGCATATTCTCCTGAGTCAGTTGCTGAGCACACAGTGGCATTGATGCTGACCTTAAACCGTAAAATACATAAAGCATATCAGCGTACTCGTGATGCTAACTTTTCACTTGAAGGGCTAGTGGGCTTTAACATGTTTGGTCGCACTGTAGGTGTGATTGGTACGGGTAAAATTGGTCTTGCGACGATTAAAATATTGCAGGGATTTGGCTGTAAAGTTGTAGCTCATGATCCTTACCCCAATCAGGACGTTATTGATCTCGGTGTTGAGTATTTATCGCTGGAGCAGTTATACCCCATTTGTGATGTGATTAGCTTGCATTGCCCGCTGACCAAAGATAATCACCATTTACTTAGCGCTGGTAGCTTTGCCAAGATGAAACCTGGTGTAATGGTCATTAATACCAGCCGAGGTGGTTTGCTTAATGCACTTGATGCAATGGAAGCGTTAAAAACCGGTCACTTAGGCTCATTAGGTTTAGACGTTTACGAGAACGAGAAAGAGCTGTTCTTTGAAGATAAATCGAGTGAAATTATTCAAGATGATGTGTTTAGGCGTTTATCAGCTTGTCATAATGTGATTTTTACTGGTCACCAAGCGTTTTTAACTGAAGAGGCCCTTGGCGCAATAGCGCACACCACACTGAGTAATGTAAAGCAGTTGCTCGCCGGTGAACATTGCCCTAATGAGCTGTATTAACTTTTTATCGCGTTAATGGTTATAAATAAGCAGTAGTCTCTTTAGTGTTAAACACTTAAGTACTACTGCTTTTTTTATCGCAAATACTTACCAGCTATTTTAATCTATGGCGATGAATCGTATTTATTGACCTGACTTATCTAAGGAAAGCCGATGATCATTACTCAAGAAGTGCATGATATTTCGACCGCAACAGGAACCATGCGCACCTATCTATATCGTCCGGACTGTGACGGCCAGTTTGCGACTATTATCTTTTACTCGGAGATTTTTCAGCAAACCGCACCTATTGCTCGCGCAGCATCAATACTGGCTGGGCATGGCTTTGTGGTGTTAGTTCCTGAGGTGTTTCACGAGTTAAACCCTATTGGTACTGTACTGGAATATGATGATGTCGGTAAAGATAAAGGCAATGCTGATAAATTTGCCAAGCCGCTAGAGCACCATGATAGTGATACTGAAGCCTTAGTGGATTTTGCTCGCAGTTTAAGTTTTTGTACTAGTAGCGTAGGTAGTATGGGCGTATGCATTGGTGGCCATCTAGCTTATCGAGCAGCATTAAACCCTGATATTCAAGGTGCATTTTGCTTATACCCAACAGATATTCATTCTAATACTTTGCCTTGTTCTGAGGGCAATGACTCCTTGACTCGTACGGGCGAGATTGCCGCGGAGCTGGTACTGGTATTTGGTAAACAAGACCCGCATGTATCGAGCGAAGGGCGTAAAGCTATCTATAATAAGCTTGAGGCAACAGAGCGCAAGTTTAACTGGCTTGAAGTGAATGCCCAGCATGCCTTTATGCGTGATGAGGGGGATAGATATGACGCCGCATTGGCGTTGCAAATGTATTTACAAGCAGTAGCGTTTTTTCAGCGAACATTAAAATAAATCGATAAACCAAAAAAAGGGGCGAGTCATTATTGACT
>NZ_JBFRNX010000013.1:0-201978 GCF_041471165.1 Shewanella sp. 10N.261.52.F9 | reverse complement strand
GAGTCATTATTGACTCGCCCCTTTTTTATTTAGCTAACAGCTAACAGCTAACAGTTACCGACCAATGAGGTATTAACCTTGTTGGTAAGCGGCCAATTCAGCTGTGCTAACACGCGCAATAAAGCTGTTGTCTAGGTAGAAGTCAACGTGTTCGCCTTGTTTAACACCAGACATAACCTGTTGGCTACCGTCTTCATAAACTAAAGTCATTGCTAAAGTGTTATCGTCAGTCGCAACCATAGAAGCGCTAGTTAACTTAACGTTCTTTAGGGGGGCTGTTGTTAGGTCGCCATCAATATGCTGGTTAACTTTGAAGATAGCTTCAACTGGCATATCAACAACAGCAGGTGAACGACCTGTGATTGGGTTAGTACCAGTCCAGAATTCGATGCTGTTAAGGATGAATAGATCGCCAGTTGCTGCAAAGCCATAGATTGGGCTCATAAGCATAAATAGGCCTGCACGGCCATAACGGTTATCAACAGCGCTTAGGTTAGCTTTAGTTACCATAGCACTTAAGCCCATTTGGCCCATGCAGCCAGTTAGTTGAGTACTTAACACTGCCGTTAGTGCGATAGCCGAGATTGTCTTTTTCATTAGTCTATTTTTGTTCAGTTTAGAATGGCGCTGATTGTATGTATCGGCAAAAAATGAAATGTGATAAAGCTCACAACTCTGGGTTGGTTATTTGTTGTGTTTGTGGTGTTTGCTGCGTGAGTTGTGTGGCAGTTGTGGGGTTTGTTTTTTGATCTGTGTAGCTGTGTGTTTTTTTGAGTTGATGCAAGGGGGTTGTTGTTTGCTGCTACAAATCATTAAGCTTAGCTGGTTTAATGTGCGCCATTTTACTCGCGGATTATTTAACGCATAATAGCGCCCCAAATGTCGGAGCACGCATGTCAGATTATCAAGTTTTACATCAAACCCAAGATGAATATGGTCCATTGATTGTCCTTGAGGATAAAGAAACTCGGATCCTCGCTTTTGGCGAAAACGATGAGCAAAGTAAGTTGCTTAAAGCTACGCCGCATATTCCACAGCATACATACGTACAAGCGATGCTGTTAGTGTTGCTGTATAGCCAACCTAAAAGTGCGATTGTATTGGGATTAGGTGGTGGTGGACTTATTCATGCCTTACGCCATTTTGACGCAGGTATTAAACTAACGGCGGTAGAGCTGCGCGCAGATGTGATTGAATTGGCTAAACGCTATTTTCAATTACCGCTGAGTAAAAAGCTTAAAGTTGTCCATCAAGATGCTAAGCAGTTTTTAGAGGCTGCAGATCATAAGAAAGTTGATGTGGTGTTTGCTGATATCTATAGTGCTGAAGGCGTCGATGCTGCGCAGGTCTCAGAGGTGTTTATTGCCCAATGCGCCGCCTTAGTTAAAGCGGATGGCTACTTAGTACTGAATTGCTGGAAAGAGCATAGCCAAAACCGCGAACTGCTCGCGTATTTAAATATGTACTTTGTTGAAGTGCGTGCCTGCTTAACCGGCAGTGGTAATTGGGTGGTGTTTGCAGGTAAGGCTAAGCGCGACATTAGCACAAGTGCACTTAAAGCCAAGGCGCAATCTTTATCACAACAACTTGATTTTCAATTGGCGCGTTCATTAACTCGCTTTGATCTCTGGCAGTAATCAAGCTTGGCTCATTAATAAACCTTTTATTGGTGAGCCACATTCCACTGAACATATCATTGTACCCGCCCCGTTTGTGTTTACAGCATCGTTTTCACCCCACATGCTTTGCGCTAATCACCTATTTGATTGAGTTGTTAATCCTATTCGGAAAATTAGATTAGGATGATAGCTTTTACTCGTTATCATTAATTTATTTGCTCGGCTATTATTCTTCCATCGCAAACGAACTGGCTTTATAGAGACTCATCATCACTCAAGCAGTTTGTTGAATTTTAAGAAATAGTATTTTCAAATTTAACGATTACAACGAATAAAACGGAGCATCACATGCATCAGTCAATCATTAACTCTACAATCAAGCCATTTTCTGCAACTGCTTTTCACAAAGGTGACTTCCACCCAGTGACAGAGCAAGACCTACTAGGTAAGTGGTCAGTAGTATTCTTCTACCCAGCGGACTTTACCTTTGTTTGTCCAACAGAATTAGGCGACATGGCTGACCATTACGAGAAGCTACAATCTATGGGCGTTGAAGTTTACTCAGTATCTACTGACACTCACTTCACCCACAAAGCATGGCACGCAAGTTCAGACACAATCGGCAAAATCCAATACCCAATGATTGGTGACCCAACAGGTACTATCACACGCAACTTTGGTGTGATGATTGAAGAAGACGGTCTAGCACTACGCGGCACATTTGTTATTAACCCAGAAGGTGAAATCAAAGTGGCTGAAGTACACGACCTAGGTATTGGTCGCAGCGCAGCTGAGCTAGTTCGTAAAATTCAAGCGGCTCAATATGTTGCTACTCACGACGGCGAAGTATGTCCAGCAGCATGGCAGCCAGGTGAAGCAACACTAGCACCGTCAATCGACCTAGTTGGTAAAATATAAGATTCGATTGAGTTGCATGTAAGGTTAGTGGCTCGCTAGCTTGCCCAACAGGTTAGCGAGACTAAAATCTTCACCAGACTCTCCATGACTTGGACATACCAAGTCATCAGTTGTTCAGCTTAGTGTCCCTCCTGAAATCTAAGCTGGACAAGTTTTTACAAAGCTTGTGGTTAACAAGCAAAACGCTAGTCGCAATACACTTTTATTTTTAAGATCACTTTTTATTTTTTTAGTGAGTATTTACTTGCTTGTGGCTAATGCTGCCTGCTGCTCACCGATACCAGATTAGCTTTTATATTTAGGAGTCATCATGTTAGATGCAAACGTAAAGAATCAACTGAACACTTATTTGCAGAATCTCAAGCACCCAGTTGAGCTGGTTGTATCTGCTGATGACAGCCAAAAAGCCCAAGAGCTTAAGTCTTTGGCTGCTGATATTGATAGCTTGTCTTCACTTATTTCTGTTACTGAGAAAGTGGGTAAGCGCACACCTTCTATGGCGGTGACAAACCCCGTTTTAGGTTCGCAAATCACTTTTGCAGGCTTGCCAATGGGTCACGAATTTACATCACTAGTGTTAGCACTACTGCATAGCGGCGGCCACCCAATTAAACTTGATGCCGATGTGATTGAACAAATTCGCCAGCTTCCTGGTGAATATCGTTTTGAAACTTATGTGTCGTTAAGCTGTCAGACATGTCCGGAAGTTGTGCAAGCGCTGAATATGATGGCGGCAATTAATCCAAACATCACCAACGTAATGATTGATGGCTCACTATTTCAAGATGAAGTGAATGAACGCAACATTATGGCTGTGCCTTCTGTTTACTTAAATGGTGAGCAGTTCTCTATGGGGGCTATCAGCACGGTTGAGATCTTAAATAAGTTAGATGTAAATGCTGCCGGTAGAAAAGCAGAACAGCTTAATCAAAAAGAAGCCTTCGACGTATTAGTAGTTGGTGGCGGCCCTGCGGGTGCATCTGCAGCAATCTACGCTGCACGTAAAGGTTTGCGCACCGGTATTGTTGCCGACAAATTTGGTGGTCAAGTTGCTGAAACGGTAGGTATTGAAAACTTTATCTCAGTGAAAGCGACAGAAGGACCAAAGCTGGTGGCTAACCTTGAAGCTCACGTTCATGAATATGACGTGGACATTATGGATAACCAACGCGCACTAAGCTTAAAATCGGGTGAGCTGTTTGAGCTAGAGCTTGAAAGCGGAGCGTTATTACGTAGTAAAACGGTATTACTAGCAACAGGTGCTCGCTGGCGTGAAATGAACGTGCCGGGTGAACAAGAATATCGCGGCAGCGGTGTGGCGTATTGCCCACATTGCGATGGACCACTATTTAAAGGTAAGCGCGTTGCGGTTATTGGTGGTGGTAACTCAGGTATTGAAGCGGCAATCGATTTAGCCAATATCGTTGAGCATGTGACTGTACTGGAGTTTGATAAGTCACTGCGCGCCGATGAGGTCTTGCAGCGTAAAGCGAAATCTATGGGCAATATTGAGATTATTACCCAAGCGATGACCACTGAGGTTACTGGCGATGGTCAGCGTGTTAACGGCCTAAATTATACCAATAGAGCAACAGGCGAGAGTCATCACGTAGAGCTAGCAGGTATCTTTGTCCAAATTGGTTTAGTACCTAACTCTGAATGGCTAAAAGACACCATTGATATGACGGCACGTGGTGAAATCATAGTAGATGCTAAAGGTGAGACCTCATTATCTGGAGTGTTTGCAGCAGGTGATGTAACTAATTCGGCTTACAAACAAATTATTATTGCGATGGGGAGCGGTGCTACCGCCTCGTTAGGAGCGTTCGATTACTTAATTCGTCACAATGTTGATGAGTCAAGTAGTGAGAATGTTGCAGCCTAAAGCAATAAATCGTTAGTATAAAGCCAGCAATATGCTGGCTTTTTTTTGGGCGAGTCAAAGACAATAATGGAAATGGTTAAAATGGCTCTGAATTCACACCGATATCAAGCTCAACTAAAAAGTGAAACTTTCACTATTTTAAAGCGTGGCATTTTATGGGCAACTTATGTCAGCGCCGCGTTGTTTTTTGTCGTGTTATTAAATACGTATTATTTTGATAAGTATTATTATGATGCTAGTAATCTGGCTATTAAGCTTATTCCGTTAGTCGCTGTCATAGCTTTAGGGTTATTTACTGCTAAAGTGAAAGGGCTTTTTAAAGTTACAGTCCGGCAAACTTATCTCTATCTTTTTCTATTGGTTAGCGGCTGGACCTTCGCGCTCATTGCTCTAGCCTTACTGTCTAAACAGAACATGCCAGGGGTTGAATCACTCGCTGATGTGTTAGTGCTGGTATTTGCACTCGCACTGTTTCCTAACCGCAATATCATGCTGTTAGGCATTTTGCCTTTTCTTATATTTAGCGCAGCATACCACTCGTTGCAGTACGCAGAGGTCTTGGTTTATCCATTAACTAAGTTCTTATGCTTCTTGATGATTATTTTGTCTGGACAAAAGATTATCGCAGGTTGGTTTTTCAAAGCTATCGTGCGCAATATCGAAAAGAAGAAGCTGTTAAGTCAATTTAAACGCTTAGCGTTAATTGATGGGTTAACCAACATTAGCAATCGTCGCCATTTTGATGACGTGTTACTGCAAGAAAGCAAAGCAGCCTCTCGCAACGAGCAGCCGTTGAGTATCATTTTATTGGATATCGACTACTTTAAACCGTTAAACGATACTTTAGGCCATCAAGTAGGCGATGAGTATTTGGTGAAGGTTGCGAATGTATTAAACCGTGCTTTAGAAAGGCCTCGAGATTTAGTCGCTCGATATGGCGGTGAGGAATTTGTCGTTATACTGCCTAACACTGATATAGACGGAGCAAGATCTGTCGCTGGAAAAATACAACGAATGTTAGCGGATGCCGAATTAGTGCACCCAAGCTCAGGCGTTTCTCGATATATTACAGCGTCTCAAGGCATTGCATTATGGCACAAGGGCATGCAATCAAGCGATTTGTTAGAGCGAGCTGATAGCATGTTGTATAAAGCAAAGTCTTCAGGTCGAAACCAATATTTCTCAGAGTAGGGTTCTACTCTGAGAATCGCTTTGAAGTTTAAACAAGTTAAGCCGTAGTATTAATATTGTGACCAGTGTTACCAACAGGCGCTTCAGGCACCGCAGCATTAATTAACTGCATTGCAATATCTCCTTCAATCTTCTGCTGGTCTTTGGCTATTTGCGCGACTTTCACACCAACAGCACCATGACTCATATTAGGTTGTAGGTTCGCACTTGAGATAGTAATCGCCATATTTAGCTCAATAAATTTGTTATGTTAACCAGTTATCGGCTCATCTAGCCATGACTTGAATAAAGCCGTGTTACAGTATGTATCGATAACAGAGTCCTGTATTTTTACAGCGAGCTTAGGGTGTTCCTGAACAATATCCAGCTTGTTTCAGAACTTGCTATAGGTACAAAAAATAGCATTCCTAAAGCGCTTTGTTTTTGCTTTATTACTAAACCTTCAGCATTTGTGGTGAGGTAATATGTGTGCCATTCCTGCGCCAAGGCCCCTCCTTGGTTATAGCTTTGCTCCTCTTCAAAGACTAAGTAACCATCTTCGCAATAGATGCTTTCCTTTGGGATAGCAATCTCAATAGTGCTAATTTCGAGAGCATTTTTATAAGGGGTAATGGTGAGCTTTTTATCATCAGCGTGAATAGCCAGACTATCTGCTAAGCCGTGAATATTGAGGATGGTATTTAGGGAAGGGGAATAGCTATTATCTTTTAATTCGCCAATGCTTGAATAGGTACCTGAAATCATTGGACAGTCGAAATTAGAGGGGGGAACTTGAGTCCATTCAGTTGGGTATTCTTGTTTTGAAACGCACCCGGTTAATAAAGCTGTAACTGCTACAAAAGAAAGTATCCGCATATCATCCCTAATTAAGTTGTTTACTCACTCAATATTTGTCT
Organism: Shewanella sp. 10N.261.52.F9; assembly: GCF_041471165.1. Taxonomy (NCBI): domain Bacteria; kingdom Pseudomonadati; phylum Pseudomonadota; class Gammaproteobacteria; order Alteromonadales; family Shewanellaceae; genus Shewanella; species Shewanella sp. 10N.261.52.F9. The sequence continues at coordinate 195,469 of NZ_JBFRNX010000013.1, read as the reverse complement.
CACTTTTACTCCGTTTAGCTGCTCTCTAAGGCCTTAGCGTGGACTAAGGCCTTAGTTTGTTACCTTACGCTTTTTTAGCTTTATCGATTGCCTTTCGAACTAGCGTAATAATAACTGTCAGTATAATTGAGCTAAAGATTAGACCTATTGCTAAGGCGACATTTTGCAGTGCGGTTGGATCAAGCGCTAACATGCCACCTAGGCCCATCATCATAATACCCGACATCAGCTTAAGAGTTTGGCCTTCTTTTTCGGTGAGCTTACGTTTACCCAGAGAGACACTGAAAGCAATCACGATAGCGGCAAGCGGAATGACATAAACCACGTTATACATAACAAGGTACATGTAGCGCTCGAAAGTCTCTAAGTCATGCATAGACAACACACTGGTGTAGATCATCGGGAAGCCGGCGGTGCACAGTAGCTCATAAGCATTGGCTAAAATTGATAGCACTACAGTACCAGCAATCATAGCAGTCATGCTGCTGGCACTGGTTAACTTGCCCATGCGTTTAATCAAGCCCGTGCGGTTTTCAGCAGACATTGAAAGCGTGACTTCGCCTTTGGTAAAGAAGTAATCCTTGATGTTTACCGCCCCCGCAACGAGCGCCAGCATACCCGCACCGAGAATAATCCAGCCGCCATCGCTACCTGCGCCAAGTAATTGGAAGATGTTCAACCAAGCACTCATAAAGATGAAGTAGATAAAGCCTGAGAAAAACACGAAGATGCCACCAACAATCAGCATGCGAGTGCGACTCTTAGCGTTAACCATGATAGAAAGTAGAAATAATAAAACGAAGAAAGCACATGGGTTAAAGGCGTCAACACCGGCTAAAACGACGGTTAATAACGGCAGGGACATCTGTTCAGGGTGTACAACACCCACAAGCGGCAGTTCAACGGGTTGTACATCAGAGCTTGCTAACTCAATGCTGGTATCTAAGCCTAAATCACAAGTACCGTCGCCGCCTTCTTTACTATCACTTTCACTACAGGTTGCAAATAAACCGCCAGCAGCTGGTGCTGCAACCGTGTAATTGCCTTCTGCTTCAGGAGCAAGTGTGCCACCTAATGAAACGTAATAGGACTTTAAACGCTGCACTAAAAACTCACCGGTTACCGCTTGACTACTATAACCGACAACGGCTTTTTCACCGCTAGCAAAGTAAGGGACTGAGCGTGCTTCAGTAGCCGTGGCTTTAGCTATTTGCTGCCAAACCTCCATAGTGCCTGGATCGGTGATCATGTGGTCTTCAACTTCTAACCAAGAATACCTCTCCGGCAGGCTATCAATAAACGGATGGGCTTCAGCACAATGTGGGCAGGTTTTAGACCAAAAGAAATAAAGTTTTACCTTTAGTTCGCCTTGGGCGTTGGTGTAATGCCATAGCTCGTTTTGTTTGATTGAAGCATCAGTAGCAAAGCTTGAAAAGGAAAGGCTTGCAAGACAAAGAGCAACGAAAAGTAGCGCAGATCTGACCATGTGAACTCCAAGGCAAATGAGGAAAGAAATAATTGCATTGGTTAGTATTCTACTGCGTAGCCGATTAGCTGATAAATTTATGTATCATTTTTGCTACATAAATCTCGGATTGTTAACTTTTGGGAACTGTAGCGAACTTCAGGTGAAATTATTAAACTTTTTCAAATATTTATAACGCATGATTAAGTGGTTGCTAATTTAAACGGTAGAGATGCCCCATTTAGGCCCAAGTACTTGTTGCAACGAGTGATTGGGCGGGTGTGCTCTTTTAAACTGGTTTAGTCTTTCTTTGTTGCGACTAAAACTTTACTTTGCTCAGTTTCTTCTGCGCACCAAACAACGGAGACGCTGCGGTTAACATTGGTACTCGCAGTTAATATACGTGTGATAACAGGGGCTGGATAAGCCGCTTTGTTTAGATAGCTTTTTATTCGTTCGATGCGTCGTTCAGCTAACCATTTATCGTACTTTTGCGCTTCAGCTGTGAGTTTATTGGAATTAACTTTAAATTCGAGTAACAGATAACCATTTTCTGTTGGTGCTGTCTGGCTGAAATCTTCAAGCTTAGATGCAGATTGTCCCGAAAAATAGGAGCTATTCTTAGCATAAGGAATATCAAAAATATGATTTTGATTATGGCATTGTGCAAACACACTTCCTGAGAAAAGTAAGCAAATCATAGCGATTGATTTCATCTTAAACATCCTTGATAACATCACAATCTTCTTGGTCAGTTGCAGTCTTAAAAACAGTGGCTTTTAGGTTAATTGAGGGCAACTTAATCCATTGATAAATAAAATGCAATGTTCTTTATATTCATTACTTTATTGAAAGAAAATAACAAAGTTACAATTGATTTCTGTATCATGAAATAAACATGTGAACTAGCAAGCGCTTACGTCATCGCCGACAAAAAAATGATCATTTACAGCCTTATTGAAATTATTTGAATATGCGTAAGCTTGCGCTTTTATTATTTAGGGTACAGCCAGCGAATAAATGCAAGTATTCAAAGTTGATGACATAGAACGGAATGACTGAGTAAATCTGTTAGTAAACAGCTCGGTTAATGGTTACTGAGAGCTTTCATATGCGCTAAGAATTTATTTAGTCTCGATTTTTATTATTAACGCAAGTATGTTGTCTATCGATAAGTATTAATACCTAATAGCTGTTGTACATACTAAGCAGCGCGAGTTGTAGTTATCTTTATAATGCGGTTTTTCAAAGGGCGTGAGTCATAGCCATTGAGGCCTAACAAGATATAAACAGATCTGTTGTTGGCTTTAAAGCGTAAATATTATCAAAGCAAAGGCGTTTAGCAGAGACAATTAAGGCTGAATAAATACTTAGCTGAGTTTGTTATTGATAGCAGTACAGTGAAGGTGGTTTTACCGCCTGCAGTCGCTATTCTTAAAACGAATAGTCGCAAGCTAAAGCCTTAATTATTCAAGGATAAGAGCCCATCTAGGAGCTGAAATGACAACAGTCGATCTAGTGGTTATTGGTGGTGGTATCAATGGAGCGGGTATTGCTCAGTGCGCTTCGGCTGCGGGTTATAGTGTTTTACTGCTTGAAAAAGGCACGGTAGCAGGACAGACGTCGGCTAATTCCAGCAAACTCATTCACGGCGGTTTACGGTATTTAGAATCTGGCCAGTTGCCTTTGGTGAGAAAATCGCTAGCTGAAAGAAAGGCATTGTTGCAACTAGCCCCCTCATTAGTGAACCCTATTCCGTTTTATATTCCTGTATACGAAAATAGCCGCCGAAGTTCATGGGCGATTCGTGCTGGGTTAAGTTTATACGCCATGCTGAGTGACTTTGATGCGCTAGGGCAATTCAAATCGGTGCCATCTGTGCATTGGTCAAAAATTAAAGGCTTAAAGTTAACAGGGCTAAAAGCACTTTATCAGTATTGGGATGCACAAACCGACGATAAGCTGTTAACTGAGGCTGTCATAAAAAATGCCCGCGCACTCGGCGCTCATGTTATTGAGCATGCAAAGTGTACTAAGATTGAACATTTGCAGAGTCACTGCAAGGTGCATTATCAAGTGGCTGATGAGTCACAAAAAGTCGAAGCTCTTGCGGTGGTCAATGCTGCAGGTCCTTGGGTTAATGAAGTCCTTGAGAGCGTTTCGCCGCCTATTGCCACCGAGCCCATTGAGTGGGTACAAGGTAGCCATCTACTGTTAGATATCCCTGCAAATGACGGCATACTTTATCTTGAGTCTTGTTTCGATAAGCGGGTAATTTTTGTGATGCCATGGAAGGGTCAAACATTAATAGGCACCACAGAGACAGTACTCGAAAGCTTGTCGGGTAAACCACAAATAACCTCGCAGGAAGTCGATTATTTACTCGGAATTTACCAACATTACTTTAGTGCCCTAGGAGATATTGAGGCATTGAGAGCTCGAGTTGTGGATAGCTTCTGCGGCGTACGAGTATTACCAAAACAGTCGGGGAATGCGTTTGACAGACCAAGAGATACCTTACAAAAAAGCCAGCCAAGCCACCCTAACTTATTAAGTTTGTACGGGGGGAAATTAACCACTTATAGAACTACAGCTACTGAAGTATTAGATTGGTTGGAGCAAAGCATAGGTGAACGGCAAGCGTTAGCAGATTTCGATACGTTATTACTGGAATAATCGCGATTAGTGGCAACTGTTTGGGAGTATTAAATGTGAGAGTTTGTTACTGGCTAAGCCATTTCATTAAACTGTAACTTAAATGTCATACTGTGCTGCAATTACTGAACTAAGAAGTGCTGTTTCGGGCGCTTAAATATGGATAACTATGTTTCAAATTTTTCTACGATTTTTTTCTCTTGGTCTTGTTTCCTTTGGCGGTCCCGCTGCTCACATAGGATATTTTAGACAGACTTTTGTTGATGAACTTAAATGGCTTGATGATAAACACTACGGCAGTTTAGTTGCATTGAGTCAGTTTATGCCTGGCCCAGGTTCTAGCCAAGTGGGCTTTGCTATTGGTTATCATCGCGGTGGCTTATTAGGCGGTTTAGCAGCCTTTATTGGCTTTACGCTTCCCTCGTTTATTTTGTTATTTTTACTGGCCGTAACTAGCAGCCAGTGGCTTGATTATTCGTTTACACAAGGCATTATTCATGGTCTTAAATTGTTGGCCGTTGTTGTGGTGGCCGATGCAATTTGGATTATGTTCAAACAGTTTTGTCAGCTTAAACAAGCTAAAATACTGATGGTACTTAGCTGTGTGATTATCTTACTGCAACCATCCATGCTTATGCAGTTTGGTTTATTGGTTGCCGCTGCAATTGTCGGACGCCACTACCTGTCTCGTCAGGCAGACGATGAAATATCTAATGAACATGTGCAGCCTGTAAAGCTTAACTTTTTTTGGCTCAGCCTATTTGTCGGACTATTACTGGCTTCTTTAGTTGCAATAGCATTATCAAAGCAAGCCGGAATAACTAACCTTACTGAATTATTTAGCCAGTTCTACCAAGTGGGTAGCATGGTATTTGGTGGCGGTCATGTGGTGTTGCCGCTACTGCAGCAAAGTGTTGGCGATGCCGTAAGTAATGATCAGTTTTTAACTGGCTATGCGTTAGCGCAAGCTGTGCCCGGACCTATGTTTGCCTTAGCGGCGTTTCTTGGTGCAGAGATCTGGGTGCAACAGCCGCTTGTTGGTGCGCTAGTTGCGACATTGGCTATCTTCTTACCTGGCTTCTTATTGATGCTGGTAGCACTTAAAAGTTGGCATGCAATCAGTGCTAGACCAAAGGTCACAGGAGCTATTGCAGGGGTTAATGCTTGCGTGGTGGGCTTTTTGTTAGCCGCGCTTTATAACCCGATATTTACCAGTGCAGTGCTATCGCCGCTAGACATGGCATTGGTGGTGCTAGGTTTTGGTTTATTTAAGATCTTTAAACCCAATGTATTTATGCTGGTGGTTGGGTTTGCTGTAACGGGCGCACTGATTGGTGCGTTTGCAGGCTAGTTCAGCTTAGTAATATAAATTAAAAAGGCGCTAAGAGTATGCTCTTAGCGCCTTTTTGTATTTTACTTGTGGTGCTTAAATTAGATTAGAGCGGCTTCTTGTTGCTCTGCTACTTTTTCAGCTTTAACGGCACACACTTTAAACTCTGGAATTTTAGCCACAGGATCAAGCGCGTTATTAGTGAGCTTATTCGCTGCAGATTCAGCAAAGTGGAACGGCAAGAACAATACCCCAGCTTGAGCTCGTTTGGTGACAAAAGCTTTGATCTCAATCTCACCGCGGCGGGTGCTGAGCTTGAGCATATCACCGTTATTAACCCCAATTTTCTCAGCATCAAACACTGAGATCATCACTCTTGGCGAGCCAAGCTGGTTAAGCCCTTCTGTTTTACGGGTCATGGTACCAGTGTGGAACTGCTCCAATAAGCGGCCAGTAGACAATATTAATGGATACTCGTCACATGGCATCTCAGCAGGTAGGCGATAATGCACTGCGCGCATCTTACCTTTACCGTGGGTAAACTGAGTCGCGTGCAAAATTGGTGTTCCAGGGTGGCCTTCAGCAGGGCACGGCCATTGCAAACCTTGGCGGCCATTTTCAGTTTCGCTATCAATCACCTTCCAAGTAATACCGCGATATTGCGGCGTGACATCGGTGATCTCATGCCAAATTTGCTTCTCGTTTTGATAGCTCCAATCTTCGCCCATCTGAGTAGCGATAAGCTGGATGATTTGCCAGTCGTTTTTGGCTATCCCTGGCGGCTTAACAGCGGGTAGTAATTGCTGCACACGGCGCTCGGTATTGGTAAAGTGACCGAGTTTTTCTGCAAAGGCTGCTGCAGGTAGCACTACGTCGGCCAGTTCAGCCGTTTCGGTTAAGAAAATATCTTGTACAACAACAAATTCAGCCGCCGCTAATCCTTGTAATACATGCTTTTGATCTGGGTCGCTTAGCACTGGGTTTTCACCCATAACATATAGCGCTTTTAGCTCGCCATGACTCAGAGCGTGCATCATCTCGGTTGCTGAGAAACCAATATCTGAACAAAGATCCTCTTTACCCCAAGCTTCGCGGAAACGCATCTGTACTAGCGGATCATCTAACTTTTGATAACCGCTAAAGTAGTTTGGTAGCGCGCCCATGTCACAAGCACCTTGAACGTTGCTTTGGCCTCGAAGTGGGTTAATACCTGCGCCTTTAACGCCAATGTTGCCACACAATAATTGCAAGTTAGATATCGCGGTAACGTTGTCATGACCTGAAGTATGTTGAGTGACGCCCATAGCGTAGTAAACCGCAGTTTTCTCCGCAGTACCGATTAAGCGCGCCATTTCAATGATGTCGCTGGCACTTACACCTGTAATGATTTCAGCGTTTTTCGGGCTGTAATCAGGGCTCATGACTTCGTCATACAGCTGGCTAAAGCCTTCAACACGCGCCTGAATGTAATCTAAATCGTGCCAGTCATTTTTAATGATTTGCTGCATAATGGCGTTGATTAGCATTACGTCAGAACCCGGGCGCTGCGCGACATAAAGCTGAGCTTTATCGGCAATAGATACCCGCTTAGGATCTGCAACAATTAATCTTGCACCGTGCTCTTTTACGGCTTGCTTGATGCGAGAGGCAATAATAGGGTGTGCGCTTTCGGTATCAGAGCCAAGAATAAAGATAAGGTCGCTATCTTTAATGCTTGGAATATCGTTAGTCATAGCGCCGCTACCTAAGCTTTCTCGCAGTGCGGTAACCGTTGATGCATGGCAAAGGCGCGCACAATGGTCGACGTTATTGTTGCCAAGCACGCTACGGAAAAACTTTTGGAATAGGTAGTTATCTTCGTTAGTGGCTTTAGCGGAAGATAGACCCGCTATAGACTTGTCGCCATAGACTTGTTTGATTTCGCTAAAGCGCTGAGCGACAACCGTAATTGCTTCTTGCCAACTCGCAGGTACTAACTCGCCATTTTTACGGATTAGCGGTGTGGTTAGGCGTTTGTCACTGCCAACAAAGTCAAAACCAAAGCGGCCTTTAACACACAACATGCCTTCGTTTACTGGTGATGATGTATCACCGCTGACATGGCGAATTTGGTTTTTCTGCTCATCGACATGTAGATTGATACGACAACCAATACCGCAATAGGTACAAATGCTGGATACGGTTTTAAGCGGTGCTTTTTGCGCAGCTGTAAGGCCTTGGGTTTTATCGCGGGCATCAACAAGTGCGCCTGTTGGACAAACTTGCACGCAGTTACCACATTGCACGCAGTCACTGTCATTCATGGTTACGCTAAAGCCAACACGCGGTGCTTTGCGTTCATCGGTTGCAGATAAGTTGGCACATGATGTTGGTAGCGCGTGGTAATGGTCTTTGGCGAACGAAATTGCATTATGGCCGCTGGCACCTTTACAGGTTTCAACACAAGCGCCACAGCTAATGCAGCGGTTGGCATCAAAGGTGATAAATGGCGCACTGCTATCAACACTAAAGTGCTGCGCAGCACTGATATCTAGCTCGCTGGCTTTAACTTTATATTCGGTAGCATAATCTCGCAGCTTACAGTCGGTATTGGCTTGGCAAGCGCACTCAAGGCAGCGCGCAGCTTCTTTAATGGCTTCATCAGCTTCAAAACCAAGTTCAACTTCACTGAAGTTTAACGCACGCTGTAGCTTATCAAGCTCTGGCATTAAGCTACGAGCTTGCACTTTTGACTCTGGATATAGCGAGTCAGCTTTAATCGCTTTTAAGCTACTTGTTTTTTTGGCTTTAGTAGAGTTGAAAGGCTGCTTAACTAGCTCACACGTTAGGCCTTGGCTTAGCAGTTTTTCAATCGCATCAGCGGCTTTACGGCCATCGGCAACGGCGGCAACAGCTGTGGCTGGGCCGGTACGTGAGTCACCGATAACAAACAGCTTATCAAGGCCTGCAGATTGACCTGCTGACATCGTATGTTCACAGCCTTCAAAGGTATTCCAGCGTGTAAGCGCAACTTCACCTGTGGCGAGTTGGCTTTGCGGATCTTCAAGAAAGTCCATATCTGGCGTTTGTGATACTGCAGGGATCACTGTATCAAACGCTTCTGTGAAGGTTTCGCCAGTCGGCGTAGGGCTGCGACGACCAGATGCATCCGGTTCACCTAGCGTCATCACCTCAAAAGTCACTTTTGCTACGCGACCATTATCGTCACTATGGTTTTCAATTGGATTAGTTAAGAAGTGGAACTTAACCCCTTCTTGCTCAGCTTCATGGATTTCATAGTCTTCGGCTGGCATTTCATCGCGAGTACGACGGTATACCAATGTTACATCAGCGCCATCGCGCTTGGCGGTGCGGGCACAGTCAATAGCAGTATTACCACCACCAATAACTGCTACCTTTTTGCCTGTGCTGTACTGTTTTTCTGTGCAGTAATCTTTGAGATAATCCACACCTAAGTAGCAGCCATTGAGTTCGATACCCGGGTAGTTCATCGGTACGGCTTTTTGCGCGCCAATGGCTAAACAGACTGCATCAAAGTCAGAGATTAAACCGTTAAGGTGAATATCACGACCAAGGCGGGTATCGGTGGCAATGTTGAGGCCATTTTTACATAGCAGGTCAATCTCTTTATCTAAAATGGCTTTTGGTAAACGATACTCTGGAATACCGTAACGTAACCAGCCGCCAGCTTGGGGCATGGATTCGAAAATCGTCACGTCATGGCCATTATTAGATAGGTAATAACCCGCGGAAATACCCGCAGGGCCACTACCTATGATAGCGACTTTCTTGCCAGTTGCAGGTGCCTTTGGCGGCACGTATGGCTTTTCGCCTTCTAAATCTAAATCGGCGGCGTGACGCTTTAATTGGCGAATAGCGACCGGTTCATCGACTAAGCCGCGGCGACACTCTGTTTCACAAAAAGCGGGGCAGACACGGCCAATAGACAGTGGCAAAGGCAAGGTCTGCTTGATGACTTTTACCGCTTCAGTGTGGTCGCCTTGAGCGATATGGTACAGATAAGACTGTACGTCAACACCCGCAGGACATGCGGTTTGGCAAGGCGCTTCGCAATCGGCAAAGTGATCAGACAAAATGATATGTAAGGCGGCTTTGCGCTGTTTGCTCAGAGCTGCTGATTGGGTAATAACCTCAACATTATGTACTGGAATGTCACCAATGCGTGTTTCACATGCACGTACATTGGTAATGCTGCTGTCGCTCGCAATGAGTTCAACATGGCAAAGATTACAGTGTTGCTTGCTGTCGTGGACTAACGAGCTAGCAGGGCTTTTGCATAGGTTGGGGATGGCGATATCAGCATTCAGAGCCACATCTAACAGCGTATCTTGTTGATTAGCTAAAAGGGTTTTGCCATCAATTATTATTTGTTTCATCGCATGGGCCTTTAATTATAGGGTCGCAGCTTGATTGGTGCTCAATTAACGGCGCGTAGCGCCTTGCATACCATCAGCATTCGCAAAAGTGGACTCGGCGAAATCGTTATTGCTTTGAGTATACCTGCGGCCTTTTTCTTCACTGATAACACGGTTTAAATTTGCACTAAAATTGCAAACTTGCTCACAGGTAAGGAGGGAAGTGTGCGCATGGGTGACTGTATCTGGTCAGATGTGAGATCGGCTTATCAATTTCCACCATTTTAGCCTGTTGGCTAGCTTGTAGAGCGGGATCGCAGCTCCGTGGTTCTAGGATTAAAGCGTGGCAAAGTCCTTTTTTGTGCGGCTTAAATGTTTTCTAAGCCTCAGTTACACTGCGGAAAAGGGGTTGGGTTGGAATGGTGTTAGATTAAGTGTGTTAAAGGTCACAAATAGGCTGATTTAGCAGTTGAACTGTCGCACTAAATTGCTAGATGAGCCTAGCGCGTAGTGGAGTAAGCCAGGGTCACTGGATGATTAACGGGGGTTTTTAGAGGGGAAACTAATATTGTTGAATAAATTTGCTATTTTGTAGCCTTTTGCGGCTAGGCTTCACTCCTCTCATGGGGTAAAATAGCGGGTTTTCTATTTGTCGTTATTTACTCGTTAAGAGTGAAGCAAAAGAAGTTTAGCCACTATCGCTTAGCAATGACCGCTTAGCCATTAAAAAGTTGATTAAATCATGTTTGAAGTAAATCCAGTTAAATTCAAAATCAAGGAGCTCGCTGACCGTACCGACCTTCTTCGGGGGTATCTTTGACTACGATGCTAAAAGTGAGCGTCTAGAAGAAGTTAGCCGAGAGCTTGAAAGCTCAGAAGTGTGGAACGATCCAGAAAACGCCCAAGCCTTAGGCAAAGAGCGTGCAGCACTTGAAGCGGTAGTGAAAACTATCGACGATATGGACAGTGGACTAGAAGATATCGAGGGATTACTCGAGCTTGCCGTTGAAGAAGATGATGAAGAAACCTTCAATGACGCCACTGCTGAATTACAAGGCTTAGAGAAACGCTTAGAGGAACTTGAGTTCCGTCGCATGTTCTCTAAACCGCATGATGCATCAGATTGTTATTTAGATATTCAATCAGGTTCAGGCGGTACTGAAGCTCAAGATTGGGCAAACATGGTACTGCGTATGTTTTTACGTTGGGGCGAAGCCCACGACTATAAACCAGAACTGATTGAAGTGACTGCAGGTGATGTTGCCGGTATTAAAGGCGCCACCATTAAGTTTACTGGTGAATATGCTTTTGGTTCACTGCGTACCGAAACCGGTGTACACCGTTTAGTGCGTAAGTCACCATTTGACTCGTCAGGCAAGCGTCACACCTCTTTCTGTTCGGTATTCGTTTACCCAGAAATTGATGATTCGATTGAGATTGATATCAATCCGTCGGACTTAAGAATTGATACCTACCGCGCATCCGGTGCGGGTGGTCAGCACGTAAACAAAACTGAGTCGGCTATTCGTATTACGCATTTACCGACCAACACTGTGGTGCAATGTCAGAACGACCGTTCGCAGCATAAGAACCGTGATGCTGCGATGAAACAGTTAAAAGCAAAGCTGTATGAGCTAGAAATGCTGAAACAGAATGCTGATAAGCAAGCCGCCGAAGATGCCAAGTCAGATATTGGCTGGGGCAGCCAGATCCGTTCTTACGTGCTTGATGATGCACGTATTAAAGATCTACGCACCGGCGTTGAAAACCGAAATACCCAGAGCGTTTTAGATGGCGATCTGGACAAGTTTATTGAAGCTAGCCTGAAATCTGGCCTTTAACGAGAGAAGAAGATGACTGAACAAACCCAAGACGAGAACAAGTTAATTGCAGAGCGTCGTGCAAAACTAGAGCACATCCGTACGAACTGCCCAGCAAACGGTCACCCGAACAACTTCGATCGAAAACACAAAGCGGCAGACATTCAAGCTGAATTTGGTAACAACACCAAAGAAGAGCTTGAAGGCATGGGCATTGAGCGTTCAATCGCTGGTCGTGTAATGGCTAAGCGTGGTCCATTCTTGGTTATCCAAGATGTGAGCGGTCGTATCCAAGCATACGCTGGAAAAGACGTTCAAAAAGATCTTAAAGAAAAATTCCAAGGCCTAGATATCGGTGACATCATCGGTGTGACTGGTCAGCTACACCTGTCAGGTAAAGGCGACCTTTATGTGAACATGGAGCAGTACCAGTTGCTAACTAAAGCGCTGCGTCCACTACCTGAAAAGTTCCATGGCCTAACTGACCAAGAGACTCGTTACCGTCAGCGTTACGTTGACTTGATCGTTAACGAAGACTCACGTGCAGCATTCGTTATGCGCTCTAAAGTGGTTACCGCGATCCGTAACTTCATGGTTAAGAAAGAGTTCATGGAAGTTGAAACGCCAATGATGCACAGCATCCCTGGTGGTGCTTCAGCACGCCCATTCGTAACTCATCACAATGCACTAGATATCGAAATGTATCTACGTATTGCACCTGAGCTATACCTTAAGCGTCTAGTGGTTGGTGGTTTTGAGCGTGTATTCGAAATCAACCGTAACTTCCGTAACGAAGGTCTGTCTCCACGTCATAACCCTGAATTTACTATGATGGAATTCTATATGGCGTACGCTGACTTCAACGATCTAATGGATCTTACTGAAGAGATGCTAAGCTCTATCGCTACTGAGCTTTGTGGTTCTCCACAGCTTCCATACGGTGAGCACACAGTTGACTTTGGTGGCCCATATGCACGTTTGAGCATGTTGGATGCGATCAAGAAGTACAACCCAGACAACGCTACAATTCAGTCTATGACTTACGAAGAAGTTAAAGACGTTGAATTTATGCGTGACTTGGCTAAGAGCATCGGCATGACTGTTGAGAAGTTCTGGACTTGTGGACAACTACTTGAAGAGATCTTTGGTGAAACAGCTGAGCCACAGTTGATGCAACCAACGTTCATCACGGGTTACCCAGCGGATATCTCTCCACTAGCACGTCGTAACGACGATAACCACTTTATCACTGACCGTTTCGAGTTCTTCATCGGCGGCCGTGAAGTGGCTAACGGTTTCTCTGAGCTTAACGATGCTGAAGATCAAGACAGCCGCTTTAAAGCACAGGTTGATGCTAAAGACGCTGGTGATGACGAAGCAATGTTCTACGATGCAGACTACATCACTGCACTAGAGCACGGTTTACCACCAACTGCGGGTCAAGGTATCGGTATCGACCGTCTAGTGATGCTATTCACTAACACGCATACTATCCGTGACGTGATCCTGTTCCCTGCAATGCGCCCACAAGCGAACTAATTTGTAGGGCTGATACAGCTAAACAGTATCGCCAATAAAATAAAAACCAGCCACTCGGCTGGTTTTTTTGTTTTCAGTTATCAATTCACCATCATGTAAGGTTGCGGGCTATTTCAGGCTGCATATTGTTACCTGTAGCTAATCATGTATTTTCTGAGCTTGTTATATTTTTGGACTCAAGATAGGTAGCGAGTTTTATTTTGCTAAATACACTCTGTAAAGATTGATTATTATCAATTAAAACAGCGTTATAACCTTGTAATATAGGTTTTATGTAAAGATTGAACAATCTTGATAGCTAGGCCTTCTCTAAAGAATAAACATGATTTTCATCGTGACCTTCAAATACAACACTCCATAAGTGGTGAGTCAGCTAAAGCACTGACCTAAAGGCTTTTAGTGTTAAATAAGCCATTTTGAGTTATCTTGCTAGAGTAGTATTTATATTGGCAAATTAGGCTTTATTTTCTTAGCTAAAGATACTAGTGTGTAACAGGTTTTTTATGCGCTTTAAGCGCTATTTTTAAGTGGATTAGAGTTGTATTGATGGCGCAAGCAAAGCGCTTTAGCTAATCCTTGAATGATTAATAGGACATTAAGTTGATTAATATCGAAATAACGCAAGCACAAAAGGGTGAGTGGCAGCTATCTATTGATATGCTGGCACGAATAGCCCAGTGCGGGGCCGCGTTATTTAAAGTTGATCAGACTGAAAAGTTTCAGGCGATGAGTTATGTCGCCGTTAGTCCTGCGCAGTTAGATCAGCTGATGAAAAGCTGTGAGCAAGATACTCCTGTTGATACCTGCATTACTCTACTTGCAATTTATTGGCCTGCAGGTGCACTTTTTGGCTATCTAGGGACGATAGCGACGAGTAATGATAACCAATCTATTCAGAATACTGATGCTGAACAATTATTCAAAGTCTATATCAAGAGTATTGAACAAGATTTAATTGAGATCTATCGCCAATATAAATTGTTGCAGAATCAACAAAGAAGCCTGACAGAGCAAGTTAGCCATTTGAACTTGCAAATGTTTGTTGATTGCATGAAAGAACATGTGTGGGTAAAGAATAGTTACGGGCGTTACATCCTTGTCAATCAAAGTGTTGAGCAAGCATGGCATAGGTCTAGAGATTTGATTTTGGACCGTACCGATCATGAATTATTTGAGCCGCGCCTTGCGGAACACTTTATCGCTAGTGATCAAAAGGCGATTCGTAAAGGTATCGAAGTTTCGGCCGGCCAATGTGAAGGTTTAGATATCGGTAACGTCGATTCTTGGTTAGAAACCACTAAAGTGCCGATTTTTGCAGATAGCGGTGAGTTAGCTGGAGTGATTGGGATCTCACGTAATATATCTTCCCATAAAGCGGCTCAGGATCAGCTAGAGTTGGCTTCGCGGGTATTTGAGAACTCGGTTGAAGGTGTGGTGATCACCGATGTTGATGGCAATATTGTCGATGCACATGGCGCCTTTGAAAGTATCAGCGGTTACAGTAAACAAGAGCTACTTGGTCATAATCCTAGAATATTTAACTCTGGCCGACATGATAAAGCATTTTTCCAAAGTTTATGGGGAGACTTACTAAGCCGAGGTAAGTGGCATGGTGAGATTTGGAATCGGCGTAAAAATGGTGCGATCTTTCCGCTAATGCTCAATATCAGTGCAGTGTATGATGATGAACATCAAATTCGTTTCTTTGTCGCCGTATTTACCGATATCTCAGCGCAAAAGAAGAGTGAAGCAGAATTAGCTGAAGTTGCCTTTTACGATCCCTTGACTAAACTGCCTAACCGAATGGGTTTAACCGCGCGTTTAGAGCAAGGGATAAAGCAAGCGAGCCATAATAAAAGTCGCTTAGGGTTAGTGTATATTGATGTCGATCTGTTTAAGCAAATTAACGAAAGCTACGGCCACCCCGTAGGTGATGAAGTTTTACTGGAACTAAGCCGCCGTTTTAGTTTAGATCTTGATACGTTAGCGACTTCTGCACGCTTAGGCAGTGACGAGTTTGCGGTGATATTGCCTAATATTGATAGCAATGATGCATTACTGCTGAATATCAATAAATTACGTAAGGTGTTTGATCAGCCGTTTTTGCTTGGCGAATATGGTCAAGCCCGATTGACCGCGAGTATGGGGGTCGCCATCTATCCAGATGATGGCCAAGATTCAAGTGATCTTATGGTTAACGCTGAGGTTGCTATGCATAGGGCTAAGTATGACGGTCGTAATAATTACGCCTTTTATACTGAGTCACTGACACAAGAATCAGTTGCCAAATTAAAGCTGCAAAGTGCATTGCACGATGCTTTATCCATTGGTGCATTTCATCTTGTTTACCAACCGAAGATCAGCTTTAAAACAGGAAAAGCTGTGGCGTTTGAAGCACTCCTGCGTTGGGATGATCCGGTGTTAGGTAGTATTTCTCCTGCAGTGTTTATCCCATTAGCTGAGAAAATTGGCCTGATTCAAGATATTGGTCGTTGGGTACTGAAAACAGCATGTGAGCAGGGACAGCGTTGGCATCAACAAGGTATTAATTTTGGCCGCGTGGCAGTCAACGTTGCTAGTCAGCAATTACAGCGAAGTAGCTTTGTTTGCGAAGTGGCAGAAATCCTTGAGCAAACGGGTTTACCAGCAACTAGCTTAGAGCTGGAAGTTACTGAGAGCGGTATGATGTCAGATCAACTGCTTGTGAGCCAATATTTAGCAAAGCTAGGCCAAATGGGAGTTGAATTGTCTATTGATGACTTTGGTACTGGCTATTCTTCGTTAAGTTATCTTAAAAAGTTACCTATCCATAAACTGAAAATCGACCAATCATTTGTTGCCGGTTTACCGTTAGATACACATAACACCGCCATTGCCAAAGCGATTATTGCCATGGGGCATGCGCTTAATTTACAGGTGGTAGCGGAAGGTGTAGAAACCCAGGAGCAGGTTAATTTCTTAAAAGAAAATGGTTGTGACCAGGTGCAGGGCTATTTTTATAGCCGACCACAACGGGTAGAAAATTTAACTGAATTTTTAAACAATTAGCAGCGCGTAAAGCGCTGGCTTTAGTCAGCGCTTATATCAAACTGATTAATCGTAACCACATCACCAGGTTGCATTGATCCAAGCTCAATATGAGCGATCCTGACCCTAACCAGTCTTAATGTCGGTAAACCAACCGCTGCTGTCATCTTTCTTATTTGACGGTTTTTTCCTTCACAAATCGTTATTGATAACCAACTTGTAGGCCCATGGCGAGGATCGCGTATTTTTTTGCCCCTTGATGGAAGGTTAGGCTCAGCAACTAATAGCTCTACCTTGCAAGGTAAGGTCTGATATTTCTCACCATTTACGCCTATTTCAACACTCTGCTGTAACTGAGTAAGTTGCTCAGAGGTAACCTCACCATCAACTTGTACGTAGTACTCTTTCTCAATGTTTTTACTACGAATAACAAAGCTCTGCATACCGTCGGTAGTTAACAGCAGGAGTCCTTCGGAGTCATGGTCAAGCCTGCCAATAGCCATGGTCTTTTCTGGAAAATGAGCAAGTTGACCAAGCACTGGCTTGCTTTTACGAGTTTCAGGTACAAATTGACTCAAATATCCATAGGGTTTATAGATGAGAAAGTGACTATGTCGTTTCTCTGTAAGATCTGATTCTGACATGGCAGCGGCTCTAAAATAATGGAGGCGCATTATAACCTTAATATCTAATTTTTAAGTGCATACATAGCCAATAAGCATAGATTGGTACGATTAATAGCTAATGACAGCGTTGTCATTTGAGGTTATAGTTATGTTAACTAATTCATGGTGTCGGTCGACTTAACGAAAAATAGGTTAACTTGGTCGCACAGTACAAATGGTGAAAAGAGCATTACAGTGCTTTTAGAACGTGTTTGTAATCTAGCTGATGACTAACTGATATTGGATCAAATCTATGCAAATCGTAATATTAAAAGACAGTGCCTCGGTTGCTGAATATGGCGCCAACATTTTTATTAAGCAGCTGCAAAAAAAGGCTGATTCAGTACTGGGTTTAGCGACAGGTTCAACACCTGTTTCACTTTATCAAGGACTTATAGCGGCAAACAAGGCTAAACAAATCTCTTTCTCAGGTGTTAAGACTTTTAACTTAGACGAATATCTAGGGCTAGAAGGCACACATCCGCAAAGCTACCGCTACTTTATGAACGAGCAGCTGTTTGATCATATTAATATTGATAAGTCACAAACATTTGTGCCACCAGGCGATGCGGCAAACCCAATTGAAGCATGCCAAGGTTACGAAGAGCAAATTAAGGCTGCAGGTGGGATCGATATTCAATTATTAGGTATTGGTCGTAACGGTCACATTGGTTTTAACGAGCCATCATCAGGCTTGATGTCACGCACAAGAGTTAAAACACTGACTAAAGCCACCATTGATGACAATGCACGCTTCTTTGAAGCTGGTGAATATCAACCACACCTTTCAATCACTATGGGCATTGGTACGATTTTAGATGCTAAGAAAGTGGTATTACTAGCAACAGGTGAAAACAAAGCGGATGCGATTAAAGCAACGGTTGAAGGAGCATTAACTGCCGCATGTCCTGCATCTGCACTGCAACTCCACCAAGATGCGGTATTAGTAATTGATGAAGCCGCAGCATCAAAACTCACTGACTGTGATTTTTATAAGCACATCGAAGCAGAGAATCAAAAGCTGATGGCAAGGCTTGGGCTGTAAAGATATAGTTTTCTTCTATAAGATTAAAAGACAAGCAATGCTTGTCTTTTTGCTTTCTACTGACTTCCACTATTCTAAAATGTTCAAGTTGACTCAAACGCTCCCCTTCTTAAGTTATGCTGACATTGTATCCTTACTTAATTTGTCATTTTGTTAATAATATGTTTATTCTTAAGTCACCTTTTAGCTAGGTTTGATTGAGGCCAGCTGAGCTGCAAATTAAGAGTAATCATCATGCTAAAGAAATTTCTATTACTAATCTTAGTGATTATCGCCTTACCATTTATTGTTGCGCTATTTGTCGATAAAACCTATTCGGTTACTACGCAAGTCACTATAAATAAACCCGTTACAAAGGTATTCGATTACGTCAAATACCTCAAGAATCAAGATAACTATAGCGTGTGGGCACAGATGGATCCTGATATGCAAAAGAGCTATCGAGGTACTGATGGCATGGTCGGGTTTGTTGCTGGCTGGGTTAGCGACAAAGAAGATGTGGGTGAAGGTGAGCAAGAAATTATGCGTATCGATGAGGGGAAACGTATCGATTACGCATTAAGGTTTTTTAAACCTTTCGAGTCAAATGATATGGCTTATATGCAAACTACCGCATTATCGTCTGATCAAACTCAAGTGACCTGGGGTTTTGATGGGCACTTAGATTATCCGATGAATTTGATGTTTTTGTTTATGGATTTTGAAGGCATGATAGGTAATGATTTAACCCAAGGTTTGGCGCAGCTAAAGACAGTAGTAGAAGCTCAATAGCACAAGTTGAAGATAATGGGCTTTGTCGCTCAGTGTTATTACAAGGCTAACTTAACGATTGATAAAAATAATTAAAATAAGTTGAAGGTAAAACATGACTGATACGCATCATCCTCTTAATGACTTTATTGAATACCCGCAAGCAGAGATGCTTGAGCGCGCTGAGCAAAACTATCAACAGGTGCAGCGTCGTCATTCAATCCGTAAATTTTCAGATCGAGCCGTACCCAAAGAAATTATCGAAAAGTGTATTCTCGCCGCTGGTACAGCGCCCAATGGGGCTAATCATCAGCCTTGGCATTTTGTTGCCATTAATAGCCCTGAAATCAAAGCGCAAATTCGCCATGAGGCTGAAGCGCTAGAGCAAGCTTTTTATGCTGGCCGAGCAGGGGAAGAGTGGCTTGATGCGCTTAAACCATTAGGCACCAATGCCGATAAACCTTATCTTGAACATGCGCCTTGGTTGATTGCCATTTTTAGTAAGAAACGCTCTGAAGAAGAGGGTGAACAAAAGACTAATTATTATGTGCATGAGTCGGTAGGGATAGCCACAGGCTTCTTAATTCAGGCACTGCATAATGCAGGACTAGGCACCTTAACCCACACGCCAAAACCTATGTCTTTTTTAAGTAAGGTTTGCGGTCGCGATAATGCTAATGAGCGCCCCTATATGTTGATTATTGCAGGTTACCCAGGTGACGATGCCACCGTGCCAGAACATGCACTGCAGAAAAAGTCGCTTGCTGAGATCTGTGACTTTATCTAAATACACTTTAGAGAAAATGCGATAGTTGATAGTTGATAGTTGATAGATGATAAAACGGACGCCAATTGGCGTCCGTTTTTCTAAGCTTTGTTTATATGGCTTGTTTAAACGCCCTTAGCGGTTTTAGAGATCAGAATGAGGGCCAAACACTTCGTAGTGAATACGGTCATCGCTAACACCTAATTCGAGTAGTTGTTGCTTGGCAAACTGCATAAAGGCAACCGGTCCACATAGGTAATAGTCACCATCCGTTAGCGGAAGTGAGTCTTTAAGCGCAGCAAGATTCATAAAGCCTTGATGGATGTTGGTAGTATTAACCACGTCATTGGCGTTACCGATATCACGATACCAAGTATGATGTTCAAGCTTAAGCTGTAGCCCCAGTGACTCGACTCTTTGATTAAATGAATGTTGCTCGACACCTTCACAGGCGTGCAGATAGAACACAGGTTTTGCAAACGACTTAGACGCCAGCATTTCTAACATCGATTGCATGGGAGTGACACCAACGCCAGCCGAGATAAGTACCACTGGCGCTTCGCGCTCTTCGTAATGAAAATCGCCCGCTGGCGGATAAACGTCAATCGTGTCGCCAACATTAACGTGATCATGCAAATAGTTAGATACCACCCCAGGCACGCCAACGGCTTCTTTTTTCACTGAAATACGATATTGCTTACCGTTAGGTTTGTCAGATAATGAATACTGACGAATTTCTTGGTAGTCATGGTTAATTGGTGCAACGCTAACACCTAAATACTGTCCTGACTCAAAATGCATTACTGCTTTATCGTCCACGGGGGCAAGGACAAAGCTAGTCACTAGCTCAGACTCTTTGGTTTTAGTGATAATTTTAAACTCACGTGCGCCTTTCCAGCCGCCAACTTCATTTTCATTTTTGTGGTATAGCGTAGCTTCTCTATCGATAAAAATGCCCGCTAACACGCCATAAGCAGCAGCCCATGCTTCTTCGACTTCTGGCGTAAATGCATCAGGGGCCAATTCACGTAATGTTTCTAATAAGTGATGTCCAACAATGGGGTAGTGTTCTGGTTGAATATTAAAGCTGGTGTGCTTGTGGGCAATGCGCTCTACTGCGCCGCTTAATGCACCTAGGTTATCGATGTTTTTAGCATAGGCCGCGACAGCATTGAAAAGCGCCGCGGGTTGGCCTCCAGAATGCTGATGGCTCAAGTTAAAGATATGCTTTAATTCTGGGTTATGGGCAAACATGCGCTGGTAAAAGTGCTCAGTAATGGCAGTGCCAGCAGATTCAAGTAATGGGATAGTGCTTTTTACTGTGCTGATATGTTTTGCAGATAACATCTAAATATCCTTTATTGATTATTTATCGTCGCAAGTGCGAACTCGTAGGTCTTAAGCCTTGTATAGCGAGAACTATGCCAACTGTGTAAATACGACTTATTCCCGCTTTTTAAGCGATTTACAGTCGATATGTAGTCAAAAAGACCTCTTTAATTTGTAGTCTTTATGACTCTTATGGTTGTTTTTGTGGCTAAAGACTTATCATGTTATGGTTTGATTAAGACCGATGAATAACAGATTAAATAGGGTTTACGATTCAGTGAGTGAGATCTCTTCTACAGCCTTGATTGAGCTGGCATTAAACCTAACTAATAGCCTAACCGATACTGATAGATTTGAGCGCCTGCTCAGCACGGTGCGGCAGGCTGTAGCATGTGACGCGGTGGTATTGCTGCATGTACAGGGGGATTATTTACGACCACTTGCTTTGCAAGGGCTGACGAAAGAAACACTTGGGCGGCGTTTTGAAATCGCTGCTCATGAACGCTTTGCCGAGATTTGTAATTCGAGCATGCCTGTTCGTTTTGCCGCAGACTGCACACTTGCTGATCCCTATGACGGTTTGCTATTAGCCCACGAAGGTGATTTGCCGGTACACGCGTGTATGGGGTTACCCTTGTTATCCGATAATAAACTTATTGGGGTGCTAACACTCGATAGCATGGTGCCTAACGTCTTTGATGATATTCCCAACCGCACTCTAGATATGATTGCCGCTATGTCAGCTGCCACGTTAAAAACGGCCATGATGTTGCAGCAATTAGAGCAGCACTCAAAGCATAATCAGCAAGTGGTGGCCGAGCTAACCCACGAAGCGTTAATTAAAGATGGTGGTGAGCTGATTGGCGATAGCGCTAGTATGCGCAAACTTAAGCAAGAGATTGAAATGGTCGCCGCTTCTAATTTCTCAATCTTGATTGAAGGTGAGACTGGCGTAGGTAAAGAGTTAGTCGCCCGTACACTGCACCGACAATCAAGCCGACGTGATGGGCCACTGGTTTATGTTAACTGCGCAGCATTGCCAGAAAATCTAATAGAAAGCGAGCTGTTTGGTCATGTGAAAGGGGCGTTTACTGGCGCTGAACGTACCCGTACCGGTAAGTTTAATCTTGCCAGTGGTGGCACAATCTTCTTAGATGAAATTGGCGAATTGCCATTAGCGGCGCAAAGTAAGTTGCTGAGAGTGTTGCAAAACCAAGAGATCCAAGTGGTTGGTAAAGATGATGTGGAGTATGTGGATGTGCGTATTGTGGCGGCGACCAATAGGCAATTACGGGATGAAGTAGAACAAGGGCGTTTTCGCGCTGATCTATATCATAGATTAAGCGTTTACCCAGTTGCCGTTCCGCCGCTTAGGCAGCGAGAAGGTGATATTAGCCTGTTATGTGGCTACTTTATTGAATCGACCCGTCGAAAGCTGGGCATGACGCAACTGACTCTGGCCAAAAATGCCATCAAGGTGCTGAATGATTATGATTGGCCCGGCAATGTACGTGAACTAGAACATGTGATTAGTCGCGCGGCATTAAGGGCAAGAAGTGACAGCCATTCGCCGATAGTGCGTATTGGTCTGACGCATTTGGCATTGATGTTGCCAAAAGACAAAGCGTTAACCGGTGGCGATGTATCGCAGGCGATAAATGTGCACAGCCTTGCTGCGCAAGCTGATATTAATCTAAAGCAGCAAACCGATGATTTTCAGCGGCAACTGATTTTACAGCATTTATCTGAACAAAATGGTAACTGGTCAGCTACGGCCACACGACTACAGATGGATCGAGCGAATCTAAATCGTCTCGCTAAGCGCTTAGGCATTAGAGTCAGTAAAAGCATTGTGGTTAAGCCGCTATAAAAACGGGTGGTATTCACTATTTTTGAAGCGATTATTGAATAGGGAAGGCAAATGCAAAAGCACAATATGTTAAGCGAACTACCAGATGATTTATCACAAGAAGTCTTCGAGCCAATCGTTAGAAACGATAGCGTATTGATTGAAAGAATCATTTCTAAAGCCCATGTGACGCCGCAAGGGCAATGGTACGATCAAGCTCATAATGAATGGGTGATGGTGATCCAAGGTGCAGCGAGGCTAGAATTTAGTGAGGGTAAGACCATAGAGCTCGGCGTTGGGGAGCACATTAATATTGGCGCAAATGTGAAGCATAGGGTAGCTTGGACGAGTGAAGAGGTAGAGACTATTTGGTTAGCGGTGCATTATTAACGTTAACTGTGCCTAAAATGGTAATGAGTTCTACAGTGCTGACTAGAGCTAGTCGCAGCGGATCAGAGTTAACGTTCTAATTTAAAATAGATAACCCGAGTGATAGGAGCCATCATGCAACATGATAAATGGGCGTGTCCCAAGTGTAATCAACGTGAGTTTGAGACTGGTGAAATTCGCGTGTCAGGTGGTTTTTGGTCGCGTATTTTTGATATGCAAAACAAGCGTTAATATACCAATCAATATAAGAATTTGATCAGCTCAGAACGATTTTTGGCAAACTAATTCAAGGCGAATAGCTGCAATAATGGTTATTCCCTTATAAAGGTACTCAACGCAGAAGTAGGCAGCCAAAAACGTTCCAGACTGGCGAGTTTTAGCGATTCTGATGCTGTGTTAACGAATTTGAACGTAGAACAACTATGCTCTTCACTCGTTGCCTTGCCTCAAAACCGCTAAACTCTCGCTGAGTGACTAAATGTTTATACTGATTGGTATTACTGTAACCTGCTCAAATTGCAGCTATACCGAATTCTATAAGGGCAAGTCATCAGCGCTGGGTAATGCCTTTGACCTGTTCACATAACAAGATATGGCTGTTGGCTTATACCGATAGGTATTAATGGCGGCTAAAACTATCCTGTTATTTCTGTGCAGAAGTTAACAGCAAATTGTTCAAAAATTGATTTTATATTAGCTAACGCCAAAGCTGGCGATTTTTGCTATAATCTTCGCCCAAAATATTTGTGTTAACCCTTTTTGAGTGATTTTTATGAGCAATGTTGGCATCTATACTCCTAGCGATAAGCCTGACGACACGGCTAATGACGCGGTGCATACTCCAATAGAGATGCAAAATAACCGTTTAGAGCTGTTGGCTCCGGCTAAAAATGCCGACTATGGTATCGAAGCGATTCGCCATGGTGCCGACGCTGTATACATTGGTGGCCCTGCATTTGGTGCTCGCGCAACTGCGGGTAACAGTGTTGAAGACATTGCACGCTTATGTACCTTTGCTCATCAATATCACGCCCAAGTGTTTGTTGCTATCAATACTATTTTGATGGACGACGAATTAGACGCAGCGCAAAAGCTCATCTGGGAAGTCTACGAAGCGGGCGCGGATGCGCTTATCGTACAAGACATGGGTATTTTACAACTTGATTTACCGCCTATTGCGCTACACGCCAGTACGCAAATGGATAACCGCAGCCCTGAAAAAGTGGCGTTTTTAGAGCAGGTGGGTTTCTCGCAAGTAGTGCTTGCCCGTGAATTAGGTTTAAGCCAAATTCGCGATGTAGCTGCCAAGACGAATATGCAAATTGAGTTCTTTATTCATGGTGCATTGTGCGTCGCTTATAGTGGGTTATGTAACTTAAGCCACTCGTTTAGTAATCGTAGCGCTAACCGCGGTGAATGCTCGCAAATGTGTCGTTTACCGGGCGAGCTTAAAACCCGTCAAGGTGACGTACTGGCGCAAAACGAGCACTTATTATCACTTAAAGATAATAACCAAACTGATAATTTAGAAGCTTTGATTGATGCGGGCGTACGCTCGTTTAAGATTGAGGGCCGCCTAAAAGATTTAAGCTACGTTAAAAACGTCACAGCCCATTATCGCCAAGAGCTAGATAAAATCATGGCGCGCCGCTCTGAGTTTGTCGCTTCCTCTCATGGTCGCTGTGAGCATACTTTTACGCCAAATCCTGAAAAGACTTTCAACCGCGGCCGCACCGATTACTTTGTTAACGAGCGTAGCCAGGGCGTGAGTGACTTCCGCTCGCCAAAATACATTGGTGAAGAAGTGGCAACCGTTAAGCATATTGGTAAAGACTTTATTGAAGTCACCTCAACTGAAACCTTTAACAATGGTGACGGTTTGTGCTTTTTCCCAAGTGATTATGCAGAAGCCAAGCAGTCAGATGATAAGTTAAAAGGCCTGCGTGTTAACCGTGCCGAAGGCTTAAAGCTATTTGTACTGCGTATGCCAAAAGAGCTTAAAGTGGGCATGACGATTTATCGTAACCACAACCAAGCCTTTGAGACGGTACTGGCGAAAGAGTCTGCTAAGCGCATTATCGGCGTTGATTTAGTATTAGCTGATACCGCTGACGGCGTATCTCTGACTATGACCGATGTTTATGGGCACAGCGCCACGCAGTCATTAGCCATGGTCAAAACTGCGGCAAGTGATATTGAAAAAGCCCAGCAAGGCCTACGTAAACAGCTGGCAAAATTGGGTAGTACCGACTTTACCGCGCATAACATTTTAATCGAAACTGCTGAGACTTGGTTTATTCCAACCTCGATATTGAACGGCCTGCGCCGTGATACGGTTGCTGCGTTAGAGCAAGCACGAGTCAATGATTATGTGCGCCCGAAAGCGTGGAAATATAATCAAGACGCCGTGTATCCAGTTAAGCACTTAAGCTATTTAGGCAACGTAGCTAACGAGCAAGCTAAAGCGTTTTATCAGCGCCATGGCGTGATTGAAATTCAAGATACCTATGAGAAAAATGGTATCAGCGAAGATGTGCCTCTTATGGTCACTAAACATTGCTTACGTTTTAACTTTAACCTTTGTCCAAAAGAAGTGCCGGGGATCAAGGCCGATCCTATGGTTTTAGAAATTGGTAAAGATGTGCTTAAGCTAGTGTTTGACTGCCCGAAATGTGAAATGATGGTGGTTGGCGAAAACAGACAAGTTCGCACACCTGATTAGATCCATCGCAAGACGGCGGATCTAATTTACTCACACTATTAAGGAAAATAGACATGGGATTATTAGATTCGCTGATGGGCAATGCTTCAGAGGTTAACCTTGAGGAGTTAACCCAAGAGTTAAGCCCAATTATGGCCGATAATGAGTCGTTAACCTTGGCCTACAAAGTTATCCGCGACATGTTTGTGTTTACCAACAAGCGTCTGATCTTAATTGATAAGCAGGGCGTTACCGGTAAAAAGGTGAGCTACCATTCGGTGCCATATAAGTCGATTACCCATTTTGAAGTGGAAACCGCAGGCACCTTTGACATGGACGCCGAGCTAAAGATTTGGATCTCTGGTCAAAAAGATCCGCTAGTGAAAGAGCTTAAGCGTGGCACTGACGTGGTCGGTATTCAAAAGACCATTGCCAACATGTCGCTATAAGTTCTTTAATAAGTAAGTGCCAATCGCAGCTATTAATCTATAAATGCTTTAGCTGCGATTTTGCCACTGCCAACTCGGCTTAGTTAAACTATCCTGCCCAACGATTTCTGTTTGCCCCAACTGCTTATCTAGCTCTATCAAATTACAATCTTCAAACTGATTTAATGCGTTAATTAACCTATTGGCGTGAGATACAACCCATAACTGACAATGCTCTGACGCTTTGGCTATCAATCGCGATAATGCTGGCAGTAAGTCTGGGTGTAAGCTGGTCTCAGGTTCATTAAGTACCATTAGCTCAGGCGGTCTCGGGGTGAGCAGTGCTGCAACCAATAGCAAATACCTTAAAGTTCCGTCAGATAGTTCAGATGCCGACAACGGTCTTAGTAGCCCGTGTTGATGAAACTGAATACTTAAGCTGCCATTAGACTCATAGCTAATCACCACATGTGCGCCGGGAAAGGCGTCGCTAACTGCATCATCAAAAGCTTGTTTGTCACCAATTTCAAAGATGGTTTGAATCGCAGAGGCCAAGTCTCTGCCATCATAATGTAACACTGGGGTTTGGGTGCCAAGGTGAGACTTTCTTGCTGGTGCATCGCAGTCACTTCTGAAATGATCGTAGAAGCGCCATGCGCGAATATTGTCCCGTAGGCTAATTACCTCTGGTGTGCGCTGCGGATCGGCAAGCTCAGTAAAAATACTGTCGCTATGC
Organism: Shewanella sp. 10N.261.52.F9; assembly: GCF_041471165.1. NCBI lineage: Bacteria > Pseudomonadati > Pseudomonadota > Gammaproteobacteria > Alteromonadales > Shewanellaceae > Shewanella > Shewanella sp. 10N.261.52.F9. The sequence continues at coordinate 168,598 of NZ_JBFRNX010000013.1, read as the reverse complement.
TGCATTTGCACATTGAGGGTTTGCCAACCGGCTTGCAGTTTTTGCTCAACTTTACGCTCAGCACGGGTTTTTATTAATGCGCCACGGCGCTCTAATAATACGCTAGCAGGGCGATATTGATTACCGACCCAAATCGCTTCGCGCTTAATTTGCGGATCTAAGCCAAACAAGGTGGTGGAGTCGGGCTTTGGTAAACCTAGCTCAATCAGATAACTAAACTCATCACTGGCGAAGCCAAGCTTTAAGCGCTTTACTTGCTGGCGCACAGTTGGCTCTATATCCACTTCACCTGCTAACATGCGTTTGGAGATGTTTTCTGGCCCCGCCCAAAAACTAGAATCAAGGCCACCCTCTTGTGCTAGGGCATTGACCACGCCGCCTTGCGCGGTTTGTGCCAATAATCGCAGTGCTTTATATAGGTTAGACTTGCCAGAGCCATTAGCACCCGTCACCAAGTTTAGCTGCGACAAAGGGATCACCACCTCGCGTAGAGAACGATAATTCTGAATGGCTAAGGTGGTCAGCATAATGAGCTCTTTTCTATCAGTGACTACTGTTCGCGCCTCGTTGCCTGTAATCTAATCCGTTACAGGTAGTTAAAGAAAAGCGCAGACTGTTTGTTGAGTTAATGGTTTCATCTTACCTGAGCAAAATAGGCTTTTCGAGGGTGAGGATAGATTTTTGAATATGAGTTATAGGTGAGTATTGGCTCAAAACGACACCGAAATAATGCAAAAGGAATTTTTGATGTGGTCAGTAACATTTCAAGCACAACAGCGGCGCAGTAAACGCTATAAAACCGAGAAGGGCGCATTAAAGGCCATTTGGAAATGGTTAAAAGTGAATGAGGGACAAGCTATATTAGTCAGCCCAGGCGGTGAGCCGCAGATCATTGATGATTGGGAGTCTCTGCCTTTTACTGAGTCCAAACAGGATTTTTATAGCAGTGGTAAGTGGCTAATTTTACGAGCTAAAGCATTTGAACTTTATGGTAATCAATGTGCATGTTGCGGTATTACCCCTGCTCAGGGCGCAATTATGCACGTCGATCATATTAAGCCACGTTCTCTTTATCCTAAATTGGAACTAGAGCTGGAAAATTTGCAAATCCTTTGTGAGCAATGCAATAAAGGTAAGTCTAATTTTTCAAATAAAAAGTGGCGTTGAGGTAAATTATTGGGCAGCCAATTTAATTGCTTTAGCCAGCGCTAATAAGCCATTCGTGCGTGATGGACTCAGTTGGCCTTGCAAGCCTAACTGGCCAAAATAGCTGTCTGGATCAAACGCGGTTATTTCAGCGCTACTCTTACCGTTACAGGCAATCAGTAAGAGTGCAACTAAGCCTTTTACGATGCGCGCATCACTGTCGGCAACAAAATAATGTTGGCCATCAATTTCACAATGGTACAACCAAGCATTGCTTTCACAGCCACGTACTTGAGCGCTATCAACACGTAAATCATCATCAAGTCTAGGTAAGGTTTTACCCAGTAACATGATTTGCCGATAACGCTCTTGCCAGTTACCCGCTTGTTCAAATAATGAAAGTGTTGCTTGGGCATCATTTGTAAGGGGTAATGCTAAAAACTGCTCTGCAGTAGGCTTTACTTGCTGACTCATACTTGACCTAAATTGAAATTATTAACTTAACAATAAATAAAAACGTGCTTAGCTTTTCCGTCTTTGCTCTTCCTAGGAGCTATCTTTCCCCTAGAACCTTCTTTTACAACAATAACTCTTTTACCGATTTCATCGCATTAATGAAGTTATCGATATCGGCTTTATTAGTATAAACCCCAATCGATGCGCGGCAGCAGCCTTTTAAGCCTAAGCTTTGCATTAGCGGCATAGCACAGTGATGACCACAACGTACGGCAATGCCTTGCTGGTCAAGTAAAATCCCTACATCTTGGTGATGTTCATCGGCTAAATTAAATGCGACAGCACCAATATTGTTAGGGTGGGCGCCATAAAGCACCATATCGCCAAGTGCCGCTAATTCATTTTGCAAGTAGGCTAATAGCGTTTGCTCTACAGCGTGCACCTCTGCTCGAGGTAATCCGTTGATAAAGTCTATTGCGGCGCCTAAGCCAATCACTTCTGCAATGGGCGGCGTGCCAGCTTCAAGGCGGTTGGGCAGAATATTAAATTCTGTGTGCTCAAAGCTGACGCTTTTAATCATCTCGCCGCCGGTCAGTAATGGGCTCAATTTATCGAGGACTTCAAAGCGGCCATATAGGGTACCCACACCTGTTGGGCCATACATTTTATGGCCGGAGAAAACATAGAAATCACAACCAATAGCCTGCACATCAACTGCTAGGTGAGCAATAGCCTGGGCGCCATCAACTAAGGTTATTGCACCAGCTTGTTTGGCTTTAGCCACAAGCTCGTTAACAGGGTTAAGCGCACCAAGCGCGTTGGATACATGGCTTAGGGCGACAATGGCAGGTTTTTGGCTAAGTAATGCATCGAATGCACTGACATCAAGTCGGCAATCAGCGGTTAGCGGGATAGGTTTTATGATGGCGCCTGTGCGTTTAGCCAGTTCTTGCCAAGGCACTATATTAGCGTGATGAGCCGCGCTATCAATTAAGATCACTGCACCTGCTTTAATATGAGCCGTTAAGCCATGGGCCACCATATTGATGGATTCGGTGGTGCCGTGGGTAAAAATAATCTCTTCACGGCGCTCGGCATTAATAAATTGCTGCAGTTTATCGCGCACCGCTTCATATTGGCTGGTGGCACGAGCTGATAGCTGATGTGCAGCGCGGTGTACGTTGGCATTATCTAAATGATAATACTGATTCATGGCGTCTATCACGCACTGCGGTTTTTGACTGGTTGCTGCTGTATCTAAGTAACACAGAGAGTAGCCATCATTAGATTGAGCTAGGGTTGGAAATTGTGACCGCAGGCTTGAGAGATCCATTAATCTGATCCGAGATAATTGAAAAGTAAAAAGGCGCATCGATCTTGTAAGATCTGTGCGCCTAAAGCAAGGTTAGACTGTTAAAACAGGCGACTTTTTATGGGCAGGGCAGGCGATATAGCAGGGCTAGCTCGTCTAAGCGTAACTGTAACTCGGGAGAAATAGCACAATTTACACTGGCTATATTCTCTTTAAGCTGCTCAAGATTGGTGGCACCGATAATATTCGAGGCAACAAACTTTCTTGAGTTAACAAAGGCTAATGCCATTTGCGCTGGGCTCATATTAAATTCACGCGCCAGCTCGACATAAGCCTTAGTGGCATCTAATGCCAGTTGAGTGCCTGTATAACGCGCAAAACGCTTAAACAGCGTCATTCTGGCACCTTCTGGCCATTGGTCATTAAGGTATTTACCCGATAGTGCACCAAACGCCAATGGTGAGTAGGCCAGTAATGGCACTTCTTCACGGTGGCTTATTTCGGCCATGCCCACTTCATAACTGCGGTTCAGCAAGTTATAAGGGTTTTGCACTGAGACAATTTTAGGCAAGTCATGTTTCTCTGCTAAGCACAGGTATTCCATAAAGCCCCATGGTGTCTCATTTGAAATACCAATATAGCGAATTTTACCCGACTTAACTAGAGCTGCTAGGGCTTCCAAGGTGTCGATAATGGGCGTTTGCTTTTCATGTTCATCGATCTGGTTGTAGCTTAGTTCACCGAAGAAGTTAGTGTTTCTGTCTGGCCAGTGGATTTGGTAAAGATCAATCGTGTCGAGCTGCAAGCGCTCAAGAGAGGCATCGACTGCGGCGTGAATGTTACGCCAATCTAGTGCCATATTAGGGCGAATATAATCGCTTTTACCACCGGGAGCGGCGACTTTAGAGGCGATAATCAGATTGTCACGATTACCCCTTTGTTTAAGGTAATTACCTAAAATGCGTTCGGTTTCACCTTGAGTTTCTGCTTCTGGTGGCACTGGATACATCTCAGCGGTATCGATAAAGTTAATGCCTTCACCAATAGCATAATCGAGCTGTTCAAACGCTTGGGCTTGAGTATTTTGTGCGCCCCAAGTCATGGTACCTAAACAGATTTGACTAACATTTAAACTTGAATGCGAAAGACGTCTATATTGCATAAAAAACCTCTTATATCTGAATGCGCTTGAACTGAGGCTAGCAAGCTTTTAGTATAAAAACTAGAGACTTATCTTCAGTATGAATACTGAGGCAGATAAATTGATAAATTGATTAATTGGCTGTTAATGGCTTGAGCATAGTGATCTCACAAGCGTTATGGCCAGTATTGCCTAGCGGTCTATCGAGATGTTGAAAACCTAATGATTCATACAACTTTATCGCTTCGATTAAGTTAGCGGTGGTTTCTAGGTAGCAATCAGCAAAGCCTTGTTCTGTAGCAAAATTAATTGCTTGTAACGCTAGCCGTTTAGCAAAGCCTTTGCCGCGCAGCTCGCCATTGAAATACATTTTTTGCAGCTCGCAAATATTCACTTCACCGGCAAGCGGGGCAATACCGGCACCGCCTAAGATTTTGCCGTCGAGTTCTATCACCCAGTAATGGCTATTACCAGCTTGGTAAACCTCGCTTAAGCAATCTAAGGTTTTATCGGCAACACCATAACCTTTATCTGCTGTTAAGCCATATTCAGCTGACACTTGGCGGATCACCGCCGCCATTTGGGCATTGTCATCGCTTGTGAGAGTTCTGATGACATAACCTTGTTGAACCTTAGATTGCACTAATGCTTTGTTATAACGGCTAAGTGACAGCTCTAGTTCAGTAATATGTTCCTGCGGTAACTGCGCCATAATGTCGCTGAACAATTGGTTTTGTTGCTCGTTGAGCTTAATTAGCTGTTTTCTGCCTTTCGTTGTGACTTGCACTACTAGGCTGCGATTGTCTCTAGGATTAGCTTGTGACTTAGCAAAGCCTTTATCTACTAAGTGGCTCACTGCTCGGCTGGCATTAGACTTGTCAATATTGAGAAGCTCTGCCAGTTGCTTTATAGAATATTGGCTTTGTCCTAACTCAATTAAGGTATGGGCTTGAACTGGTGAAAGTGGCTGGCTACCGCAGGCTGCATCGAGTAAACCTAATTGGCGAATAAGCTGCCTAGAGAGGCGGCGTAACTGAGAGGCGCAAGGGCTATCTGGCAAAGCTTGATTCATCGAACAGTTTCTTAGTTAGTTGCGGGTAACACCTAACTTACGAGGACTACTTTTTAAAATCAAGCGCCTTAAGCCAAAAATAATAAAGCAGAACCTAATTAAGGTACAAGTTTGGGTGTAGTAGTGGCGCCATCGCGAGGATGATTGCCTGCGTGTAATTGCTTTGACGTGTTTCATTACCATTGGTCAGTAAAGCAATAGCACCGCCTTTTTGTTTAATATTGACGGTATTAAACATGTGGTCCATTACATGCCCAAGTTCTTGCCCTTGAGTTAGCGCTTGATATACCTGCATAGGTAATGGAAGTTGTGCACCACGGCCAACACTGACTTGAGACTGGTGTGCAATAGCGATATAAGCAAAGGTTGCTGGGCCATGATCAAACAGATCAACGCCGCCTTCCATTGCAATAAAATAATCAGCTTGATACTCACTTTGACAATACTTAACCCGGTTAATAGCACCGAGTTTAGTTTCTGCGTCTGTCATCGGTTGGTCTGCGACACCTGATGGCGCATCTATGACTTGGCACTCTATAAGATTATCTGGGAATAAGCGTTCAAATGCACTTTGAGCTGCGCCGACTTTAACCGGATTCTTTGACCCTACCACTATCGATATTGTGAGTTTCATTTTGGTAATTTTTCTCGAGTACAGGTTAAATTTTATCGGCTTAGTTTATTGTATTTTGCATTTGGCTTCACCCTTTGATAGGGCCAATTAGACGACGAAAATAACTTTTTTATCAGGTAAATAACCTTGGTTAACGAATGCTCAATATAAAATTACATTATTTTCTCATTAGATTAGCTAATGCCAAGCGTAAATTGCAGCTTAAAAGATGTGATCTGTTTCAAAAATCGTGTTCAGCTTGTTGGGGGAGGTGGTTAAAAATGGTTTTTTGTGAGCTATGTCCGAACTCAAATTTTCCTAAAGAGAGATTTTATATCAGCATTCCATGATTTAAGTGAAGTTAATGTTAACTCAAGGTTCAATACGGTTGTTTTTGTGGTGTTAAAATGAAAATTTATTACACCATTAAAGAGATCTGGCTCACAAAATGGTTACGTTGTGAAAATCAATTACAGAATATGAACACAGATCAATTTTTAGAGTCTGCATTAGGATACCCTTAACCGCGAAATTACTCCTGAGATCAAAATTTACTGGTGTCTCTCAGCACCTTTCAAGGTAACAAGAATGCAAAAAGACGCGATCATTACAAAAGATACGGCAACGACTAAGTCAATGCCTTGGACACGTCAAGATACGACTTGGATGTTAAGTTTGTTTGGTACAGCGGTTGGTGCCGGAATTCTATTCCTACCAATCAACGCAGGTATGGGCGGTTTTTGGCCGCTAATGATGATGGTTGCTATCATCGGTCCAATGACTTACCTAGCTCACCGTGGCTTGTCACGTTTTGTTTGCTCATCAAGCAAGCCTGGCAGCGACATTACCCACGTAGTGGAAGAACACTTTGGTGTTGGCGCAGGTAAGGCAATCACTTTGCTTTATTTCTTTGCTATCTACCCAATCGTTTTGATCTACGGTGTAGGTATTACTAACACAGTTGAAAGCTTTATCGTTAACCAGCTAAACATCTTTGTGGAAATTCCACGCTTAGCGGCTGATGGTGCGCCTATGCTGACTGAAGCTGGCGTGCAGATCATGGATAAAGTGTCTGGTGTACCACGCTGGTTGCTATCTGGTGGTCTTATCATTGCTATGATGTCTGTGATGGTAGCGGGCGAGAAAATGATGCTTAAAGTGACTCAGTTATTGGTATACCCATTAGTTGCTATCCTAGCATTCATGTCTTTCTACTTGATCCCAGATTGGAAGATGGACGCACTAGAAGTTGTACCATCAGCAGGTGAATTCCTAGGTACAGTTTGGTTAACCATTCCAGTATTGATTTTTGCATTCAACCACTCGCCAGCGATTTCGCAGTTCTCTGTATCGCTAAAGCGTGAGCACGGCGCTAATGCAGCACGTAAAGCAGACGTTATCTTACGTAACACCACATTAATGTTGGTTGGTTTCGTGATGATGTTCGTAATCTCATGTGTACTAGCACTATCGCCAGCACAGCTTGCTGAAGCAAAAGAGTTAAACTTGCCAATTCTTTCTTACTTGGCGAACGTACATGAGAGTGGATTTGTAAGCTACTTCGGTCCATTCATTGCTTTCGTTGCTATTATCTCTTCTTTCTTCGGTCACTATATGGGTGCAACTGAAGGTATGAAAGGTCTAATCACTAAGCAATTACGCTCAAGTGGCAAAGAAGTTTCAGACTCTAAGTTAAACAAATTTATCTTAGGTTTCATGTTCTTCACTATCTGGGGCGTGGCAGTTATTAACCCAAGCATCCTAGGTATGATTGAAGCATTAGGCGGCCCAATCATTGCGGCTATCCTTTACCTAATGCCAATGTATGCGATTCATAAGGTGCCAGCTTTAGCTGCATACCGTGGTCGTTTCAGCAACATCTTCGTTGTGATTGCAGGTCTACTTGCAATGACTGCGATTCTATTTGGATTAGTATCTTAAATAGATAATAGCTGGGCGCCTAAAGGTTGCATGCGAGCACCTTAAAGCGTCCAGTTTTTTAGTTCCATTATGTTTGATAAAGCCTGGATTCTTTCCAGGCTTTTCCTCTTTTTCCGAGGTGATTTTTTATGTTTAGCGCATTTGATATTTTTAAGATAGGTGTGGGTCCATCGAGCTCTCATACTGTCGGGCCGATGAAGGCCGCCAAAGAGTTTATCGATGATGTTCGTCAAACGGGTCAATTTGCACAAGTGACACGTTTGAGTGTAGAAATTTTTGGTTCTTTATCGTTAACCGGTAAAGGTCACCACACTGATATCGCAATCATTGTTGGCTTAGGTGGTAACTCACCACATGACGTTGATATCGATTCAATCCCAGGTTTTATTGCTGACGTTGAGCAAACTCTGAAACTGCCAATGGGTAGCGAAAAGCAGCTAGTAGACTTCGGTCACGACGCGGTGATTTTCCACAGCCATGCATTACCATTACATGAAAATGGCATGATGTTGCACGCATTCAATGGTGATGAGCTTGTACTAAGCAAGACTTACTATTCAGTTGGCGGTGGCTTTATTGTTGAAGAATCACAATTTGGCAAAGCAGTTGAAAACCCAGTTGAAGTGCCATATCCGTTTAACTATGCAGACGAGCTTTTGGCAACCTGTAAAGAAACTGGCTTAAGCATCAGCAGTGTCATGTTTAAGAATGAATTGTGTTTCAACAGTGAAGAAGCGATTTACGATGGCTTTGGTGCAGTATGGTCTACCATGCATCAAGCAATTGAAAAAGGCTGTCAAACTGAAGGCGTACTAGCGGGTCCACTTAAAGTGGCTCGTCGTGCACCTGCACTTTACCGTCAGTTGTTAACCGGTGAGCGTCTATCTAGTGACCCTATGGAAATCGTTGATTGGATCAACGTATTTGCGATGGCTGTAAGTGAAGAAAACGCTGCTGGTGGCCGTGTGGTTACCTCGCCAACTAACGGCGCTGCGGGTATCATTCCTGCGGTATTGGCTTACTATGACAAGTTCATTAAGCCTGTTGGCAAGCAAGAGTACACGCGTTTCTTCTTAGCTGCTGCTGCAGTGGGCTCGCTATACAAGCGTAACGCTTCTATTTCTGGCGCTGAAGTTGGTTGTCAGGGGGAAGTGGGTGTAGCTTGTTCAATGGCTGCTGCAGGTCTGGCCGAAATCATGGGCGCAAACCCTGAGCAAGTCTGTATGGCGGCTGAAATTGGCATGGAGCATAACTTAGGCCTAACTTGTGACCCAGTTGCTGGCCAAGTACAGGTTCCATGTATTGAGCGTAACGCGATTGCCGCTGTGAAAGCGATTAACTCATCACGTATGGCGATGCGTCGTAACTGCGCACCAAAGGTGAGCTTAGACAAAGTGATCGCGACTATGTACGAAACGGGTAAAGATATGCACGTTAAGTACCGTGAAACTAGCCAAGGCGGTTTGGCGATTAAAGTAACCAGCATCTGCGGTTAACTTTTTATTGTTAGACACTGTCTAACAAGCAGTAAAAAGGCCATCAGTTGATGGCCTTTTTCATGTCTAGGTTTTGAGGGGGCGCTTATTTTTGCTCGTACATCAAATAGTAGCTTTGCTCCATACCTAGCGCACTATAAGTTTGCTGTGCCTTGGTGTTTTCTTTTTCAACATAGAGTCTAAAGCTGGCAGCGCCACCGTTCTCTGCTGCAATGTCCTTTACCGCTTGATACAGCTTGCCATAAATACCTTGGCGACGATTCTGTGGACGGATATACACACTTTGGATCCAGTAGTAATCCTTAGCACGCCAGTCGCTCCATTCGAAGGTCACCATCAATGAACCCGCAATTTCACCGTTAATTTCAGCGACTAAATAAAAGCCTTTTTCTGGAGAGGTTAATAGGGTGTTAACGCCTTTTTCTAGCACTTTTCCGTCTAAGCTTAGGCCTTCGGTTTCTTCAGCCATGGCTTGGTTAAAGTTTACGAGGGCATGTAGATCTGCTTGTTGGCCTTTACGAATTATCATTAATCAGTTTCCTTTTTTTGGGCTAACTTTAGCACGAAGCAAAGCCAAGCTTAATGGCTGGGTTAGCATAGAGCTAAAAATTATTATCAATTTGCATTCGACTAAAGTCTAACTCTGCTAGACTTTTTCTATGGCCGGCGTGCAAAAGGAGTCACCATGAAAAAGACATCATCAAGTTGTATTACTAGGGCCAAAATTGAGTCTAGCTCTGGGGGGAATACTCAAGAGATTAAGCACGCGTGGCATTTTGTACTAACCTTATTGACCCTCGGCCTTTGGGGGATTGTTTGGTGGTGGTTAATATTGCGCGCAGAAGGAAAAGCAATTTTCTCCGGCTTTGATGACGCCTATTGGAGTTATCTGATGGAAACAGAACAGCCGCCTGCTGCATTATATAAAATGCATTTCTCTAAAAATAACAAAAAATCAAAATTCGACGCCTAAAATTATCGATTCCTCAGTGACCATAGTGTTATTGTTGCATTTTATCTATGGCCCATTGGAGCGTGATATAGATCATCTCTAGCTATTGCAGCATATGCTAAACTGCCGCGTTATTTTTTAGGCTGCACTTCGCCGCCTGTCCTCCCTACCACTGTTTCAAGGTCTAAATATGTCGAATCAACAACCTTCACTTTTGAAAAAAGTGTGGTCAAGCTGGATGTCTGTGCCTTTATGGTTACAGATCATGATAGGTATGCTGCTAGGTATTTTAACCGGTATAGGTTTAGGCGAGCAGGCCACCTACTTAAAGCCAATTGGCACCTTATTCGTTAATACGATCAAGATGCTAATTGTTCCACTCGTGTTTTGTTCATTGATTGTTGGCGTAACATCAATGCAAGACACCGCTAAAATGGGGCGTATTGGTTTTAAGTCGTTTGCCTTTTACCTCGGTACAACATCTATTGCTATTACCTTAGGTCTAGCGGTTGGCCATATCATGCAGCCCGGTGTTGGCTTAGACATGGTTCCGCACGAATCTGCAGAGGTGATTAAGCAAGCGCCGTCGATTATGCAAACCTTGATTGATATCGTACCAACTAACCCTGTTGCGGCACTGGCGAGTGGTCAAATCTTGCAAGTGATTGTGTTTGCTGTGGCATTAGGTATTGCATTAGTACTTATTGGCGACCATGGTAAACCTGCAATTAAAGTATTTGAAAGCTTAGCAGAGGCTATGTATAAGCTGACTGACTTAGTCATGAAGCTAGCACCATACGGCGTATTTGGCTTGATGGCGTGGGTTGCCGGTGAGTACGGCGTTGATATGTTGATGCCGCTTATAAAGGTCATTGTAGCCGTTTATATTGGCTGTTTCTTGCATGTTGTCGGCTTCTACAGCTTTGTATTGGTGGTATTTGCCAAGCTAAATCCATTGCAGTTCTTTAAAGGAATTAGCAATGCGATTGCAGTCGCTTACACCACATCAAGCTCTGCTGGTACACTGCCTGCAAGTATGAAATGTGCCAGCGAATACTTGGGTGTAAATAAGAAGATTTCAAGCTTTGTACTGCCACTGGGTACGACCATCAATATGGACGGAACCGCGCTTTATCAAGGTGTAACCGCACTGTTTGTGGCGCAAGCCTTTGGTATCGACTTAACTTGGGTCGATTACATCACCATTATTCTAACGGCAACATTGGCCTCAATTGGTACTGCTGGTGTGCCTGGTGCGGGTCTAGTGATGCTTACGCTTGTATTAACTACGGTGGGTTTACCGCTAGAAGGCGTTGCACTTATTGCCGGTATCGACCGTATTTTGGATATGGCACGTACTGTTGTTAACGTATCTGGCGACTTAGTTGCGACGACTGTAATTGCTAAGTCTGAAGGTGAGATTGACGTTGAGCATTACAATGCTAACGCAGAAGACAGTGCAGAGATGGCAGAGAAGCTTAAGTCCTAATCGCTATTGTTATTGACAATTTTTGCTCACAAAAAAACCGCCAATAGGCGGTTTTTTTATGTCTAGAAATAAATGCTTACTTTTTGCTTAACACCAAAACCGTTTTATCGTCAGCATCTTTAAGAACAAGCTTGCCTTTTGCCATTTCAGCTTGAGCCACTTCAGGCATCACTTTCATTACGCGCTGCTCTTGTGCCATTAATGCGTCAACACAGGCTTTCATGGTGTTACCTGCAGGTTGTAGTTGCAGTGACTGACCATTAAGCACGTAGCTACCAAAGAAATTATTACAGCTATTATTACCGGTTAATTTGCCATCAGCGGCAAAGATTAACTCTGCTGGGCTGTAATCGATAACTGGCTGACCAGCAGCTGATTCAATGTGCCATGTACCTTCGATGGCTAAATCTTCTACTTGAGTTGGAGTCGACTGACAAGCAGCTAAGCCCAATAGCAAACCTGCAACGATGAAGGATTGTTTTATCATGATGTGGATCCAAAGTGATTAATATCGGTATATTGTGAGTATATTATACTAATCGCTAAAAGCATTAGTAAAAAATAAGCACAAAAAGGTGGTCAATAGTGCAAAAACGGATCATAAACACCCTCAAGATATTGCATTGGATAGGACTCGCTATGTTGTTGTCTGCGGTGGGGATTTATTTCATGTCAGATCTACAGCAACAAGTTTCCGGTATGGTCATTATTGCGAGCTTAGCGGGGATCGGAATGGTGATGATGTCACCTTTTCCAGTGGCGTTATTTTTACAATGGGCGAGGGCGCAAAGCCCCGATTAATACCATCAATATCGAGTGATGATAAATGTGCTTCGATAGCTAGAAGCACATTGCTAAGCAGTGCATAAGGACCATGCTATTAGCGCTTTTTGGCAAGTAACTTAGAGCGGTTCTTCTCTAAATCAACAATCGCCATCTCTTGCATAGGTATGAGTGATTGCTGACTGTTAGGGGTAAAGAAGCACTTACCTGCCACTAAGTCTATTTCCGGCGCTTCTTTATCTAACCGCTTAGTCAGTCTTGCAATCAAACTATCTAGATTCGATTCATGGTCAACAAAAGCTAAAATAACAAATTGTTCATCGTTAAAACGGGCGCAGATATCAGCTTCACGCATGCTACTGGAAATAACGCTGGCAATGGTTCTCACAAAGTGAGACGTGCCTGAGTCTACCGAAGGTGGGAACGAAGCCGAGACTGCTTCTAATACAATGAGCCCTGCATGTGAGCCAAAGCGACGGCTTAAGCTCAGTTGTCTCGGTGCCATTAAATTAAAACCATAAGGATTGAGCATATAGGTAAACTCATCCTGTACCGTTAGCCTTTGTAGCTGCTCCATCATAAACATCTGCTTTAACTCACCCTGTAACAACGCCTTAATTGATTCGCAAATTGCTGCGTGGGTTGGAGTGATAGCACTTGGTTTAGGATCGCATATCAAGATACAGCCAAAAAGGTGGCCGTCGGGCCAAGAAAGCTGAATCGACAGTACAACGTCTGACTCACAGTTACTCAGCCCAAGTTTGGCGGCTGACAACTTAGCGACGCCATAACCTGAGTTGTCAGTGATCGTCTTAATCAATATTTGGTTTTGAATGAGATCGCCTGTAGTGAAGCGCAATTCACTTTGCTGGCTACAACAAATGATTTGTGCCTCATTTACATTAGATTGCAAAATCAAACAACTTTTAGACCCGTAAAGATCATTGAGTAGGTCGACTTGCTGTTGCCATCTAGGCAAGCTAATCGCGGGATGATCTTGTTCCCGTAACCAAACTTTTTGATTGTTTTTCTGGGCTAACATAATGGGCTCACTTGTTATTGTGATGGGCATTAAGAATGCTAAATATCTGAACAACTATACTGAACTTTGTTGGTTGTTTAAATGTTAAATATGTAGATTTTAATGATTGATGCAATTAAATCATCCTCATCGGATGAGTTTGATTTTATCGAGATTATTTATACATAATTTCAATGATTTGAAGCCTAACAACTCGATAGCTAATTCAGCTATAATCGACGCTGAAATAGTGTTTTACACTAATGATCTCGTAACTAACGCGCCGATAAACAAATAAAGACATAGATAGATAAGTAGACTAATAAGCAAATGAATATAAGACGTGCAAAAATCAGTGATATCGCCACCTTGGTAAGCTTGGAGCAAAACCACTTACAAGATGAGCTCAATGCAGAGCAACGTAATAGTAGTTTGCAAGGCCAGTCGTTTAACCAAGCTGACTTTAGCGCATTGGTTAATCAGCATTGGGTGGTCGTTGCAGAAATAGACGGCGCGATCATTGGTTATGTAATAGCTGGACGCTGGTCTTTCTTCAAGCAATGGCCTATTTACCGTAACTTGCTTAACCGTCTACCTAAACTTGATTACGAACGTGCCAAACTGAGCGAGAAAAACAGCTGTCAGTACGGGCCGATTTGGATTGATAGTGCCCATCGTGGCCAAGGTATATTTGAGGCATTGGTGACTTTCTTAAAGAAGCTAGTTGGCAATGAATTACCCTATATGCTGACCTTTATTGCAGAAGATAATGGCGGTTCGTTTGCCGCGCATACTCGTAAAGCTGGTATGCAAGTGGTCGATTATATTAGCTTTGACGAGCGAGACTACTACCTATTAGTCTTGCCAACCAATGACAGTTTTTTTTAAGGATTTTTATGTTATCAGAATCAGTAGCAGCCATTTTTTCTCCGTATTTAACATTAAATTTATCTGGATTTGATAACCTTAAGTTAGTCGTCGCAGTATTAACGGCTCAAGGCCAAGAGTGCCATGCGCTAGAAGCGGAAGTCACCTTTGAAGGGAAAACGCAAACTGCGTACTTAGTACGTTGGCATAAGCACTTTATCTACTGTGGCCGGACTAATTCTTACGGCAATACACTTGATGAAGTGGCAAGTTTGGAAGACATCAACCCAGAGTCGATTGAGGTGTTGCAACCACCTGTATTGTCTATGCAACAGGTTGAGTTTATGTGCATGGAAAATGCACATTTTGACCATTGCTGATAGAGAGTGTCAGCCTCTAATTCACAGCCTATAAAGTGGGCAACGGATTCCTCTGTTTACGCACTTTTTATAAATAATTTCCTATCCATTTCGCTAATCGCCATAGAAAGCAGCTGTTTTTTATGGTGATTGCAGTTTGCTCTGCGGAATGGTTATTCGGCATTGAATAATAGCCAATTTTCTTTTGACAGTTTCAGGCATCGTAGCGGCAAACATGCTGGTTCTCAGTTATGTTTGAACAAGAGTGACACTTGAGGTAGAAAAAGGTATTTTTACGCCCCTGTACGCGGCTTAGTATCAATGCTGGCATCATAGAGTGGCTAGTCTAAGATCACAGAAGCGGCGCTGGTTTATCTTTAAATTTTTTCGAAGCTTCATGCTTCGCCTGGAAAACAACATATGAGTAGTACATCGACGCATAAACCTCGGCCTATGGTTGACCTGTTAGTGAGTGTCGTCATCCCCGCTTTTATTTTAATGAAGTTAAGTGGTGATGATCAGCTAGGTGCGAGTGGTGGTTTAATGTTGGCGTTAAGCTTTCCACTGGGCTGGGGCATATTTGAGCTAATAAAGTATAAAAAGTTTAATTTTATCGCCTTGCTTGGTTTAGCCAATGTGCTGCTAACCGGCGGTATTGGTTTACTAGAGCTTGATCTTAAGTGGTTGGCAATCAAAGAAGCTGCGATTCCAGCGGTTATTGGTATTGCAGTGCTTATTTCGACCTTTACTTCTAAGCCACTAATCAAAGCTATGGTCTTTAATCCTGCGGTGATGGACGTAGATAAGATCATGCAGCGCTTACAACAGAACAATTGTATGGCGGCATTTGAGAAGCGACTCATGACTGCTACCTATATGGTTGCAGGCTCGTTTGCGTTCTCGGCCACCATGAATTACATATTGGCCAAATGGATTGTGACTAGTCCTACTGGCACGCCTGAGTTCAATGAGCAGTTGGGTGAGTTGAGTTTATACAGTTATCCAATGATTGCTGTGCCATCGATGTTGATGATGATGGGCACTTTTTATTATTTATGGCGTACGATTCGAGATTTAACCGGGCTTAAGCTGGAAGAGGTTTTGGCCAATCAGTAATGGTTGTGTCAGGTTGCATCTGACGGTTCGCTTTATAGCAATCAAGCTCCGCTTGATAAAAGTCGTGAGCTTCCAGCTCACACACGGGCAAAAGGGGGACAACAGCTTCCCCCTCTTGCATCACCCGAGCCGCCCCTACGAAGTTGGCACCCTCGTACTTATGGATAAATCACTAACGCTTCCGATGGGGCATCCTGCCCCGCGAAAGCTACGCCGACATCCATGTCGGCATCACGCGATTTATTCCAACGCACTTCGGCAACTCCGATGGGGACAGGTGTTTTCTGTGAGTACCGTTATCCGTTTATGCTTCATGAATAGTAGGAATTTATAGTGGAAACTCACGAAAAGTTATATTGAGCTAGCTACTATTAATTTGAGTTAGGGTAATTACTTTTTATAGTTTTTTGGAAGCCTTTTGCGCTAAATCTCCAGCCGTCTACAACAACCTTACTTTGCTCCCAGAACCGTCCAAGAAGCCATCTAGAGGTGTCCGTATCTGTAATGTAAGTTAACATCTTTCCATTAACGCACTCTGACATCGCAGGTACACTGACACCGTCAATCACTATTGGGCTTGGATCAGTTGCTCCATCATATTTACGGCATAACTCGTCTGCACGGCTTGAGTTTGTTACATATGTAAATCCTGAACCAGGCATTAAAAATAGTTGGGCATTACCACGCCCACCAGATTTTAAATCTTGTTCTGCAGAGATAGTCGTAAGCATTCCATCTTTAAATGGGTACCAATCTGATGTGCCAACAGCTGCTGAAGTGGAAAGTGGTATTGTTAGTGCTAGAAGGAGTTTTTTCATTAGGGAATTAGAAACAAATTTTGGGGCGCGGATACTAACAGCTCTTCCTTTTATAAATTGATGTACTGGTCACATAATTTAGAAAATCAAGAGGTATTAATTTAGTTAACTAAATTTAGTGCAGATATGGTTCAGCTTACAGTGATGTATTTATAGCGTGTGACGGGAGTGTCTGCATATACGCCGACCGGAGGTCATTGGAATCCGTTTTGATGAACGTTGCAATAGAGTATTACCGTGGAGGTATAGCAACAGGTTTATAGGTGAGATGTGGTTAATTCCATTACGCCAACCTTTCGTTGTTTATTTATATTTCAAAGACTGCGCAATATTGCTCTATGTATCTGAACTTACAGAAAACACTTAATTTCCATCGGAGTTGCCGAGGTCATTGAAGACAATCGCGTGAGCGAGGCATGGATGCCGAGATAGCCTTAGGTGAGCCATGGACGGCGAATATGAGGCGATAGCGATTTTCGAAAATGAGTGAGGATTAACAACTCCGTCGGGGGCGTCATGGTGGATGCAAGGAGGATAAGGACGAGCAGTCCTCCTTGCCCGGGTGTGGGATGGAATCCCACGACGTTGGTCAGGCGCAGCCTGATAGGTGGCATGGCCACTACTTTAGTTGTTAGACGCAGTCTAACTAAAAGGATTTATGGGGTTAATCCCATTAACACCAATTCCTTATCAGAATCCTGATATTTGAGAAACAACTGCTGAATATCATTCGGCGCTGATGACACAGCGCAAAAGCCATGTTGTGAATAAAACCCTACCAAATGCGCCAAGGCAAAAATATAAGTTTTGCCGTCACTAATCACGGGTGAAAGTTCATCCATCAACTTATGGCCAACACCTTGGCCGCGAAAATCGGGATGCACCAACATGCCAGTTAAAATGGCTAACTGACCAATAGGTCTAATACGCGCACTAGCTATTATCTTGGAGCAAATAGTTTTAGAGGAAGTGATTTCGGCAACACTATCTATTTCGTCACAACTATCAAGGTTAGGAGCAGTTTGCGTTAACACGCAGACAGACTCCTTCTGCAACAAGCGTGCATAGGGCATGTGCTGGCGATAGAACTTCTTCACCTCGATGCGTTCATCAGGCGCTAACCAAGTTAATTGCAGCTTTTTATTCATTGCAGTTGTCATAAACAAAATGGTTTTGGTTTAGTCTTCAAAGCAAAATTGTCGCACCAAAGTGGAGTTACAGCTAGTTGTAGATGACTGGAATAATCGAATTATTCTTAATCAGTACTAAGGAGCGAAATGGTTGCGTCTGAAACCTAGTGTAGATGCGGATTAGGCCATCGAAAACAGGGTGAAAGATAACGAAGTTATCAGGCTCTTGAACGAGAGGTATGGATACCGAACTGGCTTTTCAACAAGGATGTTTTTTGTTTTCGTTGAGCTCACAGGGCCAATTCTGTTCCATACAGAATTTGGCATTCCCTCCGTCCATGGAGGTCAGACGTGCTTGTAGCGAGCCTAAGCAGTATCTGCACATACGCTTGCCGCAGGCAATTGGAACCACAATAGATAAAGTTACTTACTTGGTTCCATATATCTAACCAAGCTAGAAATCATCCATGGTAAAACGGCATAAGTGTTCCAGACATAAAAAAACCGCCAAGTGGCGGTTTTTCATGGCGTTGAACCAGCAACGCCGAATTAATCGATAACGATTATAGACCTGCGTCAGCGCGTAGAGCTTCAACTTTGTCTGTTGCTTCCCATGGGAACTCGTTACGACCAAAGTGACCGTATGCAGCAGTCGCTTGGTAGATTGGACGAGCTAGGTTCAACATTTCTGTTAGACCATATGGGCGTAGGTCGAAGTGACGACGTACTAGATCGATTAGTAACTCTTCAGCA
Source organism: Shewanella sp. 10N.261.52.F9 (assembly GCF_041471165.1). NCBI lineage: Bacteria > Pseudomonadati > Pseudomonadota > Gammaproteobacteria > Alteromonadales > Shewanellaceae > Shewanella > Shewanella sp. 10N.261.52.F9. The sequence continues at coordinate 150,133 of NZ_JBFRNX010000013.1, read as the reverse complement.
ACTTTAGCAGTACCGAACGTTTCGATGCTGATTGATGTTGGCTCTGCAACACCAATTGCGTAAGACACTTGGATCTCACAACGGTCAGCTAGGCCAGCTGCAACGATGTTTTTAGCAACGTAACGTGCTGCGTATGCTGCACTACGGTCAACTTTTGATGGATCTTTACCAGAGAAAGCACCACCACCGTGACGAGCCATACCACCGTATGTATCAACGATGATCTTACGACCAGTTAGACCACAATCACCTACTGGACCACCGATAACAAAACGGCCAGTTGGGTTGATGAAGTATTTAGTGTCTTTAGATAACCACTTAGCCGGTAATACTGGCTTGATGATGGTTTCCATTACACCTTCAATTAGGTCTGCTTGTGTTACATCTTCGCTGTGCTGCGTAGATAGAACAACTGCATCGATACCAGCAACGCTACCGTCACTGTTATAAGCAAAAGTCACCTGACTTTTCGCATCTGGACGTAACCAAGGCAAAGTCTTGTCTTTACGTACTTCTGACTGACGCTTTACTAGCTTGTGCGAGTAAGTGATAGGGGCAGGCATGAATACGTCAGTTTCGTTGTTGGCATAACCAAACATCAGGCCTTGGTCACCAGCGCCTTGCTCTTTAGGGTCAGCACGGTCAACACCTTGGTTGATGTCTGGAGACTGCTTACCAATCACGTTTAGGATGGCGCAAGAGTCAGCATCAAAACCCATATCTGAGTGAGTGTAGCCGATGTCACGTACAGTCTTACGGGTGATCTCTTCGATATCAACCCAAGCAGAAGTAGTAACTTCGCCGCCAACCATAACCATGCCAGTTTTGACATAAGTTTCGCATGCTACACGAGCTTTTGGATCTTGCTCCAAAATTGCGTCTAATACCGCATCAGAAATCTGATCGGCGATTTTATCTGGATGACCTTCTGAGACCGACTCAGAGGTGAACAAGTGCTTTGCCATGATGGAAAATCTCGTCTTTAAACAATTTGAATGTGTAGAAGTATCTACATCTAGACGGCTATTCTAGTGTAAATTGGAGTCGATAACACCCCTTTCGCTAAATTTTGTGCGGTCACTCGCGCTATTTATTTTATAGGTGCATCATGAATAGTATTTATGATTCAGCTTATCACTCTGTTACCTAAAGAAATTTTTAGCCTTCGCTTATCAGTGTTCTGATAAAAAAAAGATAAAAATTTACCTTAAAACCTAAAATAGTCACATCAAAGTGGTTGTACATAGTGGTTTAGCACTACTATTTAATCGTCATATATTGCGTAAGCTTTATTCAAGTTGGATTAATGTGGCAATATTTTTCATTCTAAGTGAATTAAATTTGCGTCCTACTGCCTAGTAGGCGAAAATATGGCTCCCAAATTTGCTGTGGTGAAGGGAAAAGCAAATACAAAGTTGCGGCCTTTCACTCTATCTAAGCCTCAATACCTCAAAACCAAGCAGGAGAGAGCATGTCATCTCGTAAAGAACTCGCAAACGCAATCCGCGCATTGACCATGGATGCTGTTCAAAAAGCCAATTCAGGTCACCCAGGTGCACCAATGGGGATGGCTGATATTGCTGAAGTGCTATGGAATGATTTCCTAAAGCACAACCCAAACAACCCTGAGTGGGTTGATCGTGACCGCTTTATTCTTTCTAACGGTCATGGCTCTATGCTTATATACTCTTTGCTGCACCTTACAGGTTATGCACTGCCTATCGAAGAGTTGAAAAACTTCCGTCAGCTTCACTCTAAAACACCTGGTCACCCAGAATACGGTTACACACCAGGTGTTGAAACGACGACAGGCCCATTAGGCGCTGGTATCAGTAACGCTGTGGGTATGGCAATTGCTGAAAAGACATTGGCTGCACAGTTTAACCAGCCAGGTCACGACATCGTTGATCACTTCACATACTGCTTCCTAGGCGATGGCTGTTTGATGGAAGGTATCTCTCACGAAGCATGTTCATTAGCGGGCACGTTAGGTCTAGGCAAGCTAATCGCATTCTGGGATGACAACGGTATCTCTATCGACGGTCACGTAGAAGGTTGGTTCACTGACGATACGCCTAAGCGTTTCGAGTCTTACGGCTGGCACGTCATTGCTAACGTAGACGGTCACGACAGCGACGCTATCCGCGCGGCTATCGAAGAAGCTAAGTCAGTCACTAACAAGCCAACAATGATTTGCTGCAAAACCACGATTGGTTTTGGTTCACCAAACAAGTCTGGCAGCCACGATTGTCACGGCGCACCACTAGGTGATGCTGAAATCGCTGCAGCACGTGAATTCCTTGGTTGGAACCACGGCGCATTCGAAATCCCAGAAAACGTATACGCGGGTTGGGATGCTAAAGAGTCTGGCGCTGCTAACGAAGCAAGCTGGAACGACAAGTTCGCTGCTTATGAAGCTGCATTCCCAGAATTAGCTGCTGAATACAAGCGCCGTGTTATTACGGGTGACTTACCAGCAGATTTCGAAGAAAAAGCCCAAGCTTTCGTACAAGAGTGCCAAGATAAAGCAGAAGGTATTGCGAGCCGTAAGGCTTCACAAAATGCGATTGGTGCATTTGGTGCAATCTTACCTGAAATGCTAGGTGGATCTGCTGACCTTGCCGGTTCTAACCTAACGCTTTGGTCTGGCTCTAAAGGTATTCAAGACGATCCAGCTGGTAACTACATCTACTACGGTGTACGTGAATTCGGCATGAGCGGTATCATGAACGGCGCTTCTCTACACGGCGGTTTCATCAACTACGGCGCAACTTTCATGATGTTCATGGAATACGCACGTAACGCAGTACGTATGTCTGCATTGATGGGGATCCAGAACATCTTCGTTTACACCCATGACTCTATCGGTCAAGGTGAAGATGGTCCAACTCACCAGCCAGTTGAGCAACTTGCTAACCTACGTATGACACCAAACATGAACGTATGGCGTCCATGTGATGCGGCTGAAACAGCAGTATCTTGGAAGAATGCTATTGAGCGCCGTACTGCGCCAACATCGCTAATCTTCAGCCGTCAAAACCTACCTGCACAAGCTCGTACTGCAGAGCAGTTAGCCAACGTTGCTAAAGGTGGTTATGTACTAAGTGATTGTGCTGGCACGCCAGACCTAATCCTTATTGCTACGGGTTCTGAAGTACAGCTAGCACTTGATTCTGCTGCAGCACTAACTGAGCAAGGTCAAAAGGTACGTGTTGTTTCTATGCCATCAACTAACGAGTTCGACAAGCAAGATGCGGCTTATAAAGAGTCTGTATTGCCAAGCTCTGTGACTAAGCGTGTTGCTATTGAAGCGGCTCACGTAGACTTCTGGCACAAGTATGTTGGTTTTGGTGGCGCTGTTGTGGGTATGTCTACCTTCGGCGAATCTGCTCCAGGCGGCGACTTGATGAAGCACTTCGGCTTTACTGTTGAAAACGTTGTTGCAACCGCTAACGGTCTATAAGCAACTAACGTGTTAGAGCAAACGGTGCAATGGCTGACAAATCAAAAGGGAAACCTTAAGATTAATCGGTACATTGCATCAGCATATTGCTCTATGATGCAGAATAATGCTTTACGTGTTTTGCACGTTAAGCAATTATGATACAACGGCTTACCTATTGGGGTAGGCCGTTGTTGTATCAATAAATGGGCTGTTAAAGGGAATAGAAAGCTTTCATGATCAGAGTCGCTATCAATGGCTACGGCCGCATCGGTCGATCAATTCTTCGTGCAGTCTATGAGTCTGCCAAACGCGATCGTATTCAGATTGTGGCGATCAATGAGCTGGCTAAACCTGAAGCCATGCTACATTTGACTCAATACGATACTACCCATGGGCGTTTTCACACCCAAGCTAAGCTTGATAATCAACATATGATTATTGGCGACGACGCAATTAAACTCCTGCATGAACCCAATCCTGAAAACTTGCCTTGGAAAGAGCTCGATATCGATATTGTCTACGAGGCAACTGGGGTCATAAACGATAGAATCGATTGTGAAGCCCACATAAAAGCTGGCGCTAAGCAGGTACTCATAAGTCATCCGTCATCTCAAGATGTTGATGCCACCATTGTTTATGGTGTTAACCAAGATTTACTCAAAGCCGAACACACTATAGTGTCGAATGCCTCATGCACCACTAACTGTATCGTGCCGGTTATCGATGTGCTCGATAAGCACTTCGAAGTCAAAAGTGGTGCCATCACCACTATCCATTCTGCAATGAATGACCAGCAAGTTATCGATGCCTATCACGATGACTTACGCCGTACTCGCGCAGCGGGACAATCGATTATTCCTGTAGACACAAAACTTGCCCGCGGTATTGAGCGAATTTTGCCGCACATGAAAGACAAGTTTGAAGCCATCTCAGTACGAGTGCCGACCATCAACGTCACTGCAATCGATCTTTCCGTGACGCTAAATAAGCGCGTCGATATCGAGACGGTCAATAGCGTGCTTAAACAAGCGAGTGAAGGCTTGTTCTCTGGTGTTGTTGGTTTTACTAATGAGCCATTAGTGTCGTGTGACTTTAACCACGACCCTCGCTCAAGCATTGTTGATGGCACACAGACCCGAGTCAGTGACGGCCACTTAGTCAAGTTATTGCTGTGGTGTGATAACGAGTGGGGCTTTGCTAATCGCATGCTAGATACCAGTTTAGAGATGATCCGCGCAGTACGTGAGACCGAGTGATTTTAATGATTAAGATGCTGATGAAGTGAGTTGTCCTCCATCGATATCACACTGTTTTATTTTAACTTTAATTTTAACTTAGATAGTAAGGAAGCATGAAAATGGCGATTCTTAATATGCAAGATCTTGACCTTCAAGGTAAGCGTGTGCTTATTCGTGAAGATCTAAACGTACCTGTAAGCGAAGGTGTTGTAACCAGCGATGCTCGTTTACGTGCATCATTGCCAACCATCAAGCTAGCGCTTGAGAAAGGCGCTGCAGTTATGGTGATGTCTCACCTAGGTCGCCCTACTGAAGGTGAGTTTAATGCTGAGTTCTCTATGCAGCCAGTGGTTGATTACTTAACAAAAGCACTTGATTGCCCAGTGCGCCTAGCAACGGAATACCTAGACGGCGTTGAAGTTGCGGTTGGCGAAGTCGTTGTGTTTGAAAACGTGCGCTTTAACGTGGGCGAGAAGAAGAACGATGAAGCACTTGCTAAGAAGATGGCTGCACTGTGTGACGTATACGTGATGGATGCATTCGGTACTGCGCACCGCGCTCAAGCGTCAACTCACGGCGTGGGTCTACACGCGCCAATCGCATGTGCTGGCCCATTGTTAGCAGGCGAACTTGCTGCACTTGGTAAAGCACTCGATAACCCTGCGCGCCCAATGGTGGCGATTGTCGGTGGTTCTAAAGTATCAACTAAGCTAACGGTACTTGAAAGCCTTTCAACTAAAGTTGACCAACTTGTTGTTGGTGGCGGTATTGCTAACACTTTCGTTGCTGCAGCGGGTCACCAAGTGGGTAAGTCACTTTATGAAGCTGACCTTATTGAAGAAGCTAAGCGCTTAGTTGCTAACGCACAAAGCCGTGGTGGTGATATTCCTGTACCAACTGATGTGGTAGTAGCAAGCGAGTTTAGCCCTACAGCGGCTGCGACACTTAAAGATGTTAGCGCAGTATCTGACACTGATATGATTTTTGATATTGGTCCAGACAGTGCAGAAGCGCTAGCTGAAATCATCAAAAATGCCGGCACTGTTGTTTGGAACGGTCCTGTAGGTGTATTTGAGTTTGATCAATTCGGTGAAGGCACTAAGCGTATCGCGCAGGCGATTGCTGAATCAAATGCTTTCTCTATCGCTGGCGGCGGTGACACATTAGCAGCCGTCGATAAGTACAATATCGCTGATAAAGTGTCTTACATTTCAACTGGCGGCGGCGCTTTCTTGGAATTCCTAGAAGGCAAAGAGCTACCAGCGGTTGCTATGTTAGAAAGTCGCGGCGAGTAATCATTACGTTCTGTCGCAGACACACAAAATAATTACCAAACTGTTTGTTGGTGGGCTTTAAATCGACATTTGTCGGAGTTACACTAGCCGCCAACAAATCAGTGATAAAATGCAGTGTATTTAAGCGGGTTTTAAATCCGCTTTACAACTGCGATAAAAATAATAATTAACAGTAACCGTTTTAGTGTTAGCCCGTTTTTATTGGCAACGTTAAAACATAAAAATCAATCCAAACGATAGCGACCTTGGTGAGGCGACTCACCCTATTATTGGAGTAAAAAATGGCCTTAATTTCCCTACGTCAAATGTTAGATCACGCAGCAGAGCACGACTATGGTGTTCCTGCATTTAACGTGAATAACCTTGAGCAGATGCGTGCAATTATGCAAGCTGCTGAAGCGACTGACAGTCCTGTAATCGTTCAGGCATCAGCCGGTGCACGTAAGTATGCTCGTCCACAGTTTCTTAAGTACTTGATGGCTGCTGCACTTGAGCAATATCCAGATATCCCAGTATGTATTCACCAAGATCATGGTACGGATCCTGATATCTGTCAGCGTTCTATCCAGCTTGGTATGTCATCTGTAATGATGGACGGTTCTTTGATGGCTGATGGTAAAACACCAGCATCATACGAATACAATGTTGACGTGACTCGTCGTACTGTGGCTTTTGCTCACGCTTGTGGTGTGTCAGTTGAAGGTGAAATTGGTTGTCTAGGTAGCCTAGAAACGGGTGAAGCGGGCGAAGAAGATGGTATTGGTGCTGCTGGCATTCTTACTATGGATCAAATGCTAACTACGCCAGAAGAAGCGGCGCGCTTTGTTGCTGACACTCACGTTGATGCACTAGCAATCGCTATCGGTACTAGCCACGGCGCATACAAGTTTAGCCGTAAGCCTACCGGTGACGTACTGCGTATCGACCGAATCAAAGAGATCCACGCACGTATTCCTAACACACACCTTGTCATGCATGGTTCATCTTCAGTACCGCAAGAGTGGCTAGAGATCATCAACCAGTACGGTGGTGCTATTCCAGAAACTTACGGCGTACCATTGGAAGAGATTGTTGAAGGTATTAAGCACGGCGTGCGTAAAGTGAACATCGATACCGATCTACGTCTTGCATCAACAGGCGCAGTTCGTAAGTTCCTAGCTGAAAATCCAGCTGAATTTGACCCTCGTAAATTCTTAAAGGCGTCAATGGAAGCAATGGCTGACATCTGTACTACACGTTACGAAGCATTTGGTTGTGCGGGTATGGCGTCTAAGATCAAGCCTAAGTCTCTACAAGCTATGTATAAAGCTTACCAGTCAGGCGAACTTGATCCACAAATCAAGTAAGTCTTACTGCTTATGGTCTTTGTGGTCATGAATAAAAATACCTGCCCAGCGCAGGTATTTTTTTGTCTGAAGATAATAGAAAGTACATAAGTTACTTGTAACTGGTGTTTTCAATTATTGGTGCAAAATGTTAATATTGCGCCGATTTTTAGGGAACTTGGTGAATGGAGTAATAATAAGATGAAAAAAATGCTTACAGCTATGGCAGTGGTAATGGCAGCTCCTTTTGCTGCACATGCTGGTGCGGACTTTGTAGAAGGCGATAAGACCTTTGCTGGTGAAGCTGAACTTGGTGCAACATTAACTACGGGTAACACTGATACCTCATCAGTAAAAGCACGTTTAAAGATGATGCAAGAGCTAGGTAACTGGGAAAATGTGTATCTGTTCGAAGGCCTTTATAAAGAAGATACCGATGAAGTAACGGCTAAGCGTTACTATGGTGGCATTCAAGGTGACTACAAGTTCGATGAAAAGAACTATATGTATGTTACTGGTAACTATGAAGTCGACCCGTTCACTGGTTACGATTATAAAGCGGTTGCTTCTGCTGGTTATGGTCACAAGTTTATCGATAGCGGCGACATGTACTTGAGCGCCGAAGTGGGTCCTGGTTACATCTATAAAAAGCTAGATGATGAGCAGGCGGCTATTTTAGGTTACGACAACGAAGACAGTGTTGTGGCTCACGGCGCGTTGAACTTTACTTATGACATCAGCGACAGTTCGCGCTTTAGTCAGCTATTCGTTGCTGACTATGGTGATAGCTTAGAAGGTCGTTCTGAAACTGCAATCACCGCTAATATCGTTGGTGCATTAGCAATGAAATTTGCTGTGATTGTTCGTTATAACGATTCACCGCTAGATGATAAGAAAAGCACCGATACAGAAACTAACATGACCCTGTTATACGCTTTTTAACATTGTTAACAAATGGCGTTACGCTAACGCTTAAAAATTGACACTTAACTGCATTGTGTAATTTTTTGTCAGTATAAGGCATCCATTGGATGCCTTTTGTTTGCTTGTTGTGAAGCTTTTTGGGTTGCTTTGTTGGTTTTTTCTTGCGTCGATAATTATTTATTATCCTTCGTATCAGTTTGTTTCCGCGGTTTTTTTTATAATAGCAACATTTATGTGCGAGAACTCACGAAAGCTGCATCAGGCTTGGTTTTGGCTTATTAAATCACGGACTCCGTCTTTGAATAACAGTAAACTGTTTAGCAATTATTAAGTCAGAGTTATTAATGTGTATATAGGTCCATATCGATTTGATTTGGCGTTACGCGAGCTTATTCATACGGGCTCGGAGTTCGCTTCATCCTTCAAGTTATCCAACATTGAATTTTTGGTATTGCATGAACTCATGCTATCAAGAGGACGGGTTGTATCTACAGAATCGATGTGTGAATCGCTATTACCGACTGTTGTTAGTTTTCAAGAAATTTCTGTAGCGGTAACTAATATCAAGCGCTTTTTAGGCTCTGAGCACTCTGCTTGGATTGAGGTTATTGGCAAGCAAGGCTATTTATTGCATGTGAAAGCGAAAGAGCGACCAACGTTGACATGCGCTTTGTGCGCGATTTCGATTAAGAACTATGTTTTGTGTCTTATCTTGGGGATCATGCTGATCATTTTTTTAGCGACAAATCTAAAAACAACCTCTGATATTAGTCTGTCGGTACCTGATAAGTTACATATTAAGGGCAGTGACTCCATTGTCGTGGCTATCTATAGCGATGATGAAGATAAGCCCAAATACCATAGCCGAGTTAAGGAGCTGGCTCAGCAGTTATCTCTGTGTGACAAAGTGAGTTGGCAACGGATTTATGTCGCCCCATCGAGCGATGGCGATAAGCTGGAATTTGTGATGAATCACTTGGCTGATGACGGTATGGCATGCCGTAATTTGAAAGTTAAAAATGTCGCTAATGATTGGAGTTTTATCAATAAAGAATGGTTAGAAGAGGTTGGTTTCTGTGATTAAGCTGATAAAAGCTAAGCCCTTTACAGGATTTAAAGCAACCCCAATTCTAGCTACTCTAACCGTTATTTTTGGTTTATGTCTCGCACTCGATCATAGTGCATCTATGACGGAAAACAGTAACATAATCTGTAACTCTAATGTTTATCGAGTCGGCTATGGCTTTGAACAAAGTCAGCGTTTAGAGATCACAAGTACCGCAGATGGAGTACAAGCCTCAATTGGCTTTTATGATGGCGATACCCTGACTAACAAAATAACCGCGTCTGGCACGGTTGAGCAGATCCAAGCCCCTATTTTGACTTATGCTGTAGAGCTATCTAGAGGTCAACACTCAAAAGGGTTGTTGCAGCAAGAGCCGAGTCAAACCATGCAAGAAGCAATTATGCTGGCTAGATATATGGTCGAAGACAATCACAGTGAGCCATTTTTGATTAAAGTGCTTGAGATGAATAAAGCTGCGGGTGTGGCTACGATTCAAATTGAGCCTGGCAATAGTTTGTGGGTCTGTAAGTTTAAGTAGATTACTGCTTTTGCTCTTGCACTTCTCTGCGTTCATTAAGCTAAACCTGTAAACTCGATGACAGGTTTAGCGTTAATATTCAAAGCTCTCTAACTAAGCTCCAAGTTCTAGTTATCATTTGTTTTCTATATAAAGCACTTAAACATGCGGTAAACTCGACCTATAATAGGTTTGTAAGCTCTACTTAACCCAGTAAGTAGATCCGCTATCTCCTCTATCCATAACGTTATTTTCTAGTCGATTGAAAAGGTATCTGTGTCTAAAGTCAGGATAAAACAAGAAGAGTCACTGTCGATAAAATTTCTACACCAGATGGAATCTGGTGATAACCGTCGCTTGGATCTGTACTTCTTCCTTCCTAAAGAAATGGGTATCAATCCACAAAGCCTCAACGAGGAGGAGTATTTCCACTCTTCAGTTGTTGGTCGTCGTTCTTACTATTCCTCAGGATTACATTTGCCGCTAGTGCAAAGCCGTTTTGCTAGCCAGAAAAAGCGTACCGTCGAAGAGTTCAGACTTTACTTAAACCTGTTTGCTTACCAATTTGCGGTGGCAATTGAAACCGACAGTAAAGAGCTCGCACAGGTAGAAGACTTCGATAAATTCTATAGCTTACTTGATGAGTTGAGTGAGCAAGTTATTCACTTGCTTAAACGTTTTAGACGTAATGAACCAAGTGATGAAAAGTGGAAGTCCTATTTTGAAAACGCCGATAACTATCTATCTTGGTTTTGTGAGCAGCGTTTATTAAAATTGCTATCTCATGCGCCAAGAACCAGCGATTTCAATGAGATTAATGATCGAGTGCTGCATCTATGTCGCGCAGAAGCTCAGTATAGAAAAGAGCGTAATTACAACTCATCGCAAACGGTAAAAGACCCTAACCGTATTGCTAATAAAATGCTGCTATTGCGCCGTTTAATACAACAAGGTGTTGTATTAAAGGAGGACTTAAAGACCTTAGGAGTGGGCCTTAAGAAAATGACCACAGGTATCGCCACTGGTATGGTGATGTTAGTGGTATCAGCGCTGATTATTAAGGCACAAGGCTTCTTTAGCGGTTTAACGATTGCCTTGGTACTGACCTTGGCGGTGATTTACGGGTTTCGTGAAATATTTAAAGATGATATTCGTAATGCACTGTGGCGCTTGATCCAAAAAGGCCGGCCACGCTGGAGCCGTATGCTCAGTGATACCACCAGTAAAAGCATTATCGCCCGCCAGTTAGTTTGGCTCGAGTTTATGCGTAAAAAAGAGTTACCTAAGACGGTTTCGGAGATTTTGACAAAGCGTCATAGCCAAAACAAAGTCGATGCAGAGATTTTGCATTACGGCATACACACTCGGGTATCGCAAAAGGACTTTCTTTCTGGCTACACCACCATTCAAGAGCAAGTGAACTTTAGCTTTGTTCCTTTTGCGCGTAATTTAGAACGTGGTAAAGATAAAATATATAAAGAGCATGAAGGTAAAGTCAGTAATGAATCGGTAGAGCGTCGCTATCAAGTGAACCTTATTTTAGTGCTCAGAGAGGGCAAACAACCGCCGCAGTATGCACGCTATAAAATCACTATGAACCGCTCCGCTATTATTGAAATTACCGAAAGCGATTTACCCTCGGGCGTTGAGAATATGGAAGATGCGCCTTTTAAAGAAGAGCTGAAAGATAAAGTTAGCTTGAGTGAGTAGCCTGTATCTAATCTACGCCCAATAAAAAAGCCCTTCTTTGAAAGGGCTTTTTTATTAATAGCGGTAACTAATCTGACTGCGGCTTGCCAACTTAAGTGAGTAAGCGAGTAAAGGCTTGGCAGATATTCTGCTCTCCTGTTTGCTTAGCACGCTTGAGTGCTACTTCTGAGTTTGCGATAAGTTGCTCAAGATCTTGCCCTGCTTGATAAGAAGCAATACCGATACAGATCCCATCGCCTAAGCCGTTTTCGTTGAGTTTATTGAGGCTTTCAAGCGCAAAATAGTGTGCTTGATCTGAGTTAGTATCAGGGAGCACAATAATAAGCTTACCAAGCTGCCAATGAGACATCTGGTAGCGATGAGGTAAGTCGCGCAGTAAGTGGATTTCCACCTCGCGTTGACGGGTCTCAAGTTGCCCAAGATCACTCATATGGCTCAGCATGCCTTCAGCACTGATATCAATCATCAGTAAACTGGAGAAGTCTTTACAAGTCTGGCTTAGGTTATTGAAGTAACGTTCTAAGTCATCTTTATGATTAAAGATGGTACTGCGCAGCGGTACCGAGTTTGGCCCTTCTCTAAAGGCATTTTTTTGCAGAGACTGCTCAAAGCTACATAAAACAAATTGCAGCTCGCCTGCACTGTCTAAATGGCCTTTTAGGGTAGCTTGTAAACAATGGTCTTGTAGGTGATCGACGACCACAAACACTTGGCCTATCCAGCTTCCTTGGATTTGCAACTGTTGAGCAATTTGCGGCCACTGCTTATTAAAGTCTTCACTAAGCACACTGCTGACATTAATTGGCTTATCAGCCTCAATCTGCAATAACTGATTAAAAGCAGGGTTAGACTTAAGCACATTGCCTTTTGGATCGGTAAGAACACTCGCCATAGGAACATCATTGAGTAGATGGTTTAACTTGGCGTGCTTTTGGCTTTGCTTAAGCTCTGTAATATCTTCAAAAGTGACCAGCATATAACGACGTTTGTTATCTATGCTGACTTCATACTTTACTCGCACCATTAACCAAGTGCGGGCAGACGAGTTAGAATAGAGTTCTTTTTGCCAAACTTTTTCCGTTTCAAGGTGATTGATAAACTGGCTGTACTCATCGTCATCGAGATTCAAAATCCGCTGTAAACTGCGATCGGATAAGTCATCGACGGGCAAAGATAATAATACTGACGCGGCGCTATTTGATGTCACCACTCGGCCTGTGTCGCTGGCAATAATACAGCCCATTTCGGTATCAAATAAACGATTGGTCATATAGATACTAAATTCACGTGAACGTTGTACAAGCCTGTACATGTGAGTCAGGAAAATCAGCAGTATCGACAGTGAAGTGAGCACCACTGCGCCAATGATTAAAATATTACGCCATTGGGCAAAGTTAGCCGCGATATCTTCATTTTTAATATATGACAGTAGGAAGTACTCACGACGGGTTTCATATTGTGTAGTGAGTTCAACTTTTAAATAGACAAAGGTCGCTACATCGCCGTGGAACTGGCCAAAGTTACTCATAGCCATTTTACGCCAAAGCGCTGGATAAGACTGTTTTAAGCTACCGCCCATGGTTTCAGGTAAACGGCTAACACTGGTATTAGTTTGTGCGCCTGCATACAACAAACCTTGTGTGTCGAGCATCATTAATGGTGCTTGTTTACTCGAATAAGCCGGTTTAATGCTTTTGAGCATTTTCGACATCGAGTTGTAAGTCACTAGGTAGCCGCGCACACTTTGGTCAGGGTTTTCTAACCAAGCGAATTGATAAAGGTAGGGCTCTAGTTGTCCGTTAATTGGCGTAAATTCGAGTGGTGAGGTGTAAATCTCACTGCCGCCCATATTCCGAGTGCTACCGAGTAGTGCAGGTGGAAGGCTTTCTTTACCAAAGTCATTGCTGCTGGCAAATTTATGTTGGCCTTGGGGATCATAAAGCGCAATGCCTAATAGTTCGGGCACATTATCAACTAGCACGTCCCAGTTATCTAATAGGCGTTGTTGGTTTTCTGAAGACGGCAGCGCCAGATACTGTTTTAGCAGCCCTGACTTAGCAAACATTTGGGTTCTAAATTGCTGAAAAGTGACTTTGTCAGAGATCAGTGCGCCAACCGCTTGCAGTTCACTGTATCTTTGCGTTGCCCAATCTTCCTGCAAACGTCTTTCACCTAAGGTGATAATAATATTAGTCAGGATGATCACCGACACTAGCAGCATACAGATCTGACTAACGGCGGCTAAGATACGTTGTTGGGACCAATGGATCCCTTGAGCACTGATTAATAATGGTAGTTTGCGGGTCAGCATGTATCGATTTTTATTACAGTTATTATGCTCTTTATCTTAACACGAATTCTCAGGCTAACCAGAGTTAGTTAGCCGCTGGGTTAACATGGCGTAGTATAAAATTAAGTGATTAACACTGATTGTTTACCAGCGCTAAAAAGTACTGTAGTGCGATATTGAGTGACTAATAACAAGCTGAGTCATTTTGTAACCCAGCGCGATTTAAAGTGACAAAGTTGATAATTAGCCAACCACATCCAGCTCTCTTTGTTTAAAGGTCGCACCTCTAGATTCCACTATATGGCGGCATGCCTCAATATCAACCCCTGCTAAGCCATTAATGGCAGAGACTTGCACTTCGCTAATATACTGTGGAGCGAGCGCAATGAAATCTAATAAGGCTTGGTAAGAGCCAGACAGTTTTGGCTGACAATGTTGTTGATATCGCACTGCTGTATCGGCATTAAGTGATACTGACAGACTATCAACGCATAGGGCTAACTCTGGTAAAATATTGCGCTTATGGAATAGGTTACCTAAGCCATCAGTGTTAACTCTTACTTTACCGCCACGTTGTTTAATCTCGGTAGCAACGCTAAGCAGGGTGCGAAGATTAAGCGTGGGTTCGCCGTAGCCACAAAATACATACTCATCAAATTGCTCTACATCTCCAAGTTGCGCGATAAGCTCATCTGCTTTTGGCTGACGGTTTAAATCTAACTGATACTCATGCACCTGCTTACTACCATTATGTTTTGGGCAAAATTGGCATCTTAATGTGCAACGTCCGGTTATGTTGAGATAACGGCTATTGCGAATATCGTAGACAAGTGTCGGTTGGCTGGTGGTCATGATGAGCCTAGCTTGATTTTTATATCGGCTAAGAATAGCGCTTTGCCACGGTGAAATCTGTTTGCTAGATCGAGTAACTCGATGTTCAATCCGATTGCTGACAATAAAAAAGGAGGCGATTAGCCTCCTTTAATACTGGAACAATATCGATAAGTATCTGTTAATTTACTGGCTCAGATACAGCTTCGTTATCAGCTTTAGGTCGCCACCACCAATTGAAGAAACGACGTGAAGTGCGCCTAATATCATCGAGGATGATGTACAGCAAAGGCACCAATATTAAGGTGACGACTGTAGAGAATAAGATACCAAATGCCAGCGAGGCTGCCATTGGAATAACAATTTGCGCTTGCAAACTCTTTTCCAACAGAATCGGCACTAAGCCAACAAAGGTCGTGAGCGAGGTTAAGATAATTGCTCTAAAGCGATAGCAACCAGAATCGACCGCGGCCTTGACAATACTATGGCCCTCTGCTCGAGCGCGGTTAACAAAGTCGACTAGAATCAGCGAGTCATTCACCACAACACCGGCAAGCGCTACGATGCCACATAGGCTCAAAATACTCATGTTGAGACCTAAGATAAAGTGACCAAACAGCGCACCAATCATGCCAAATGGAATAACCGACATAATAATTAACGGCTGACTATAAGATTTAAGCGGAATAGCCATTAGCGCATAGATAGTAAATAGCGCGAAGAAGAAGCCCTGCATTAAGCTAATCAAAGCACTTTGCTCATCGGCGCTACCACCATCGAGGGCGGTTGAAATATTTGGATACTTCGCCTGCAATTGCGGTAAAAACTCTTTCTGAATTTCACTGACCACTTTTGAAGGCTCAACCTTATTCGTATCAGCATTAGCATTAATGGTAATGGCTCGGCGACCGTCTACACGGGTAATCGATGAGTAAGAGTCACCTAGCTGCAAGTCTGCTACCGTTGAGAAAGGTACTGCCGCGCCACTTGGTGTGCGAATAAGCATGTTCTCAAGGTGGCCAACAGTACGTCGCTGCTCAAGCGGATAGCGTACCATCACTTTAACTTCTTCTTTATTACGCAAAATACGCTGGGCTTCATAACCATAAAAACCATAACGTACCTGACGTGCAAGATCTGACAAGGTTAGCCCTAGTGCTTCAGCTTCAGGACGGATCTGCAGTTTGATCTCCTGACTACCAGATGAGAAGTTATCAGCAATGTCGTACACGCCTTCATAGGTGCCTAGCTTCTGCTTTAGCTCCTTAGAGGCTTGTGAGAGTTGCTCAAGGTTACTTGAGGTCAACCTAAATGAAATATCACCGCCGTTGTCATTAGTGCTGGCGTTGATATTAAGTTTCTTAACAGCCAGTAGCTCAGGTAGCTGTTTACGCCATGCGGTAGCGATAGTTTCGCCGTCTACGTCACGGTCTTCACCTTTGGTGAGTTCAGCAAACAGGAACGCTGAAGTCCGCGAACTCATATTAATAAAGCTGTGTTTAACTACAGGGTAACCAAGCTCGCTCTCCATTTCATCGTTCATGGCATATAGGGCTTCTTCAACTTCTTGTACCACTTTTAAGGTGTTTTCTTCAGAACTACCCGCTTCCATCTCTATATTGACTTGGATAAAGTCAGACGGCAGATCGGGGAAGAATACCCAGCGTACTTGACCACTTATAACCAGAGAAATCGATAGAATAAGTACACCAATAAACACAGCTACTGCGTTATAACGCTGTACGATACAACGCTCTAAAAACGGGCGGTAGTTATTATGAATAAAGTACTGTACTTTGTCGTTAAGCTTAGCCTTTAAGCGGCCGAGTAACCCAAGTTGTGAGCGAGGCTTACGCGGTTTCATATGAGCTAAGTGAGCCGGCAAAATAAGCTTAGATTCAATCAATGAGAATATTAGGCATAGCACCACGACCATGCCGATGGATTTCCAGATAATCCCCTGTGGGCCCGATACCATTAGCATTGGCATAAAGGCGGCAATGGTGGTGAGAACCCCGAATGTGGCTGGCATGGCGACTTTGTTAGCACCTTTAATCACATTCTCTAGCGAGTGACCATTTTCTTCAATCTCACTGTAGGCACTCTCACCAATAACAATGGCGTCGTCCACCACGATCCCTAGCACTAGAATAAATGCGAATAGGGTTAATAGATTAATTGAGAGCGAGAAAGGCTCTAGCGGCATAAACAGCATGGCACCAAGGAAACTAATAGGCAGTCCCATCATGACCCAGAACGCCAATTTAATTTCTAAGAATAGCGCCAAAATCAGGAACACCAATAAGGCACCGTAGAACATGTTAGATAACATCATATTCAAGCGGCCCTTTAGGTAATGGGTCAAGTCGCCCCAAGTATCTAACTTTGCGCCCGTTGGCAGTACGTCACGCTTTTGTTCTATGTAGTCTTTAACTTGCGCTGAAATATCAAGCGCATTTTGGTCGTCGACACTGAGGATCTCAATAATCGCAGCAGGCTGACCATTAAAACGGGTGTACTCTAAGCGTTCTTCAAAGCTGTCATTGATGGTCGCTACTTGCGGCAGCATGATACGGCTACCATCTGGGCGAGTGCTCACTACTATTTGTGCAAAGTCTTCGCCTGTATAGGCTTGGCCTTTAGTACGCAGCAGGATATCGCCATCTTTAGCGCGAATTGAACCGCCCGGTAGATCGATAGAAGAATTTTGTACGGCTTGGGCCACTTGTGAGAAAGTCAGCCCATATTCACGCAGTTTATCTTCAGACAGTTCAATACCAATTTCGTAATCACGAACCCCTGTGACTTGTGCTTTGGTAATTGCGGGTAGGCCGGCCACTTCATCACGAATTGTTTTGGCGAGCTCTTTCATCTCTTGTAGTGATTGATCGCCATACACAGAAATCCAAATCACATTATTTTCGGGTTTCACTCGATAAATATCGGGCTTTTCAATATTCACCGGAAAGGTAGAAATCGCATCGATACGCAGTTTGGCTTCATCTAAAACATCTTGTGGATCGTAACTATCTTCCACTTCAATCGAGACTGAACCCACTCCTTCACTGGCGACAGAGGTGACTTTTTTGATGCCATTAATATCTTGAATGGCTTCCTCGATTTTAATGGTTATCCCTTCCTCAATTTCCTGTGGTGCTGCGCCTGGGTAGGCAACAGTGATCCGTAAGTAATTTAGCTCAAACGAGGGGAAAACTTCTTTATTAATAATTAAGGTACTGAATAAACCGCCAATGATTAGCACCCACATCAGCAGGTTGGCTGCGACATTGTTTTTGGCAAACCACGCAATAATCCCTTTTTGTGGTTCGCGCGGGATATTGCTTGGTTCGGTTGTTGCGTCTTGATTATTGTCTGTGGTCATTATTGAGCTCCTGCATTAGCAAGTTGCTCTTCACTATTATCGCTATCAGAGTCGGTTTCGATAGAAGAATTAGACTCTTCACCTAAAACTTTAACGATTTGGCCATTCTCAGCATTGGTCAGGTTGGTTAGCGATATACGTTCACCGCTTTGCAGGCTGTCTTTAATGTAGACATTTTCTAAATCACTTTTAACCACGTTAACTTCACGTAGCTCAATACTGTTATCGTTATTAACTATGGTGACTTGATTATCGCGTACTAAATGACGTGGTAGTTTTACTATACCTTCAACAGTGCGGCCTTTAATCACTGCAGTAACAAAGGTGCCATATTTTAATGGCAGCTGGCCCTCAACGCGATTGGTACGTAGGTATGGGTCTTTGACTTCAGCGACTAAATAAACCATACGGTTTTCAGCGTCAATAACCCCTTCACTGCGAATGATTTGTCCTTGCCAAGTAATCGTCTTACCGGCTAAATCGGCGCTCAAGCTAACATCGGTATCAGGGTTATCAACTGACTCTAGGTAAGCAAGATCGTTATTCGATAGAGGTAATCTAACTTCAGCAATACGAGTATCGTACAATTCACCTAAGTTGGTGCCTAAAGTCACGTATTGCCCTAAGTCGACATTACGGGCTTTAATGATGCCATCAAATGGCGCGCGAATAACGGTGCGCTCTAGGTTACGCTGTGCACGAGCTAGTGCGGCTTGCTGGAACTTCACATTAGCTTGTTCTTGCTTGAGCTGTGGTAAACGTAGCCCAAGCTCTGGTGGAATGCCTCCGTCATAGCCTTTCCAATCGTTTTTAGCGACTTCACCTTTTGCCCGTTCTTCTTCTAGCGCTGCTTTAGCTTGAGCAAGTGATGCCTGTGCTTGCATTAAGTCTGCTTCATAATCAGAAGGTTCAATAACCGCAAGTTCATCGCCTTTTTTAACGACACCACCGGCAACAAAGTTAGCCGATATCGTCAGCATACGGCCTTGAACTTCGGTAACTAATTGGGTTTTATATTTAGGGCTCACTACGCCATAAGAGGGTAAGTTTAAAGAAACCGTTTGCTGTTTGACTTCGGTAACATCAACAATTGCGACAGGTACTTCATCGGCTTTTTGCTCAGGGGCTTCTTTGGTGCCAATTAGGATCTGGGCTACAACAATAAAGGCAAAAAGAATGAATAGCGGTGACATTCTTCGAAGTATGGTTTTTATTTTATTCATCATCAGGCTGCGTTTCCATGCAAAGACTTCTTCTAGTTGCATAAATTACCAGACTCAAGGTCAAGGTGATAGCGTTATTTGTAAATGAAATGTTTCAAACTGTAGTGATATATTTGCAGTAAAATAAGCTGTTAGCTGAATTTTAGCCATAAAAAAGGGTCACATAATGTGACCCTAATAATGAGCATGAAGTATGACTACTTCTTCTTTTTCTTCTTGTTCTTCTTGCTGAAATTTTTGCTGTTATCTGGACCAGGCTTTTTCTTTCCAGGTGGCTTGGCTTCTTTGTTCTTTGGACGTAGATCTTTAACGAAGCGGCGTTTTAGTGGTTGCTCGATATAACGCTCAATCTTACCGACAACACGAATATCATGTGCTTCAACTAATGAAATAGCAGTACCTTTAGCGCCTGCACGGCCGGTACGACCAATACGATGCACGTATGTGTCGGCAGAACGAGGCATATCGTAGTTAATCACATGAGTAATGTCGTCAACGTCGATACCACGTGCAGCAACGTCCGTCGCTAGCAAGATATTTACTTCGCCTTTAGTGAAGCGACCCAGTGCTTGGAAGCGCGCTTTTTGCTCCATATCACCACGCATAAATGCACAAGTGATACCTTCTTTTTGTAATAGGCCTTCAAGGCTTGCTACCGCTTCACGAGTTTTAACGAAAACAATGGTGCGTTGCACATCTTCTTGTTTTAGAAGTGCACACAACAAAGCAAACTTGTGTGCTTTATCGTCAGCAAGGTGGATCCACTGGTGGATCTTAGCTTTTTCACTGCGTGGTGCTTCTGCTTCTAGTTTAACTGGGTTAGTCAGTAGATTGTGTGAGAAACGACCTACATCGCTGCCCTCAAGCGTGGCAGAGAACAACATCGTTTGTTTGCGACCTACAGACTCGATAGCAATACTTTCAACTACGGCAGAAAAGCCCATGTCTAGCATGCGGTCAGCTTCGTCGATAACTAATACTTCAACTTCTTCTGCGTTGAAGTGACCTTTATCTAGGTACTCCATTAAACGGCCTGGAGTCGCAACTAAGATATCAACGTTCTTTTGTAGGGCTTCTTCTTGTGGGCCATAAGGTACGCCACCCGTGATAATCACAGTGTCTAAACCTAAGCCTGTAGCCAAATGGCTAGCATAACGGTGAATTTGGCTAGCAAGTTCACGAGTCGGTGTCAGGATCAATACACGTGCACGGCCGCCGTATCGACGTGGGAAGTCGATAAGGTGTTGCAACGCAGGCAGAAGGAAGCTTGCCGTCTTACCCGTGCCAGTAGGCGCGCGAGCTAAGATATCTCTTTGCTCCATTGCGACTGGGATTGTTTGCTGTTGTATGGTAGTGGGCTTGTTATGGCCCATTGCTTTCAGTGACTCTAACAAACAAGGGTCAAGCTGGAGATCTTCAAATTGCATGCGTGGCATCTCAATAAATAATAGCCGGACATTATAAAGCTTATAGGAGAGACTTTAAACGATTAGATCGCCGATCCTAGAGCTTTAAATAAAAATCCTGACTGAGTTGGATAAATTGGTCGCTGTACAGGCCGTTTTTCTGACGAATAGTCAGTTGCTCTATGATTTCAGGCTCTGCGTCATTGCCACTGAGGTGGGTCAGTAGCAGTATTTGCCTGTTAGGTGTTTTGCCTTCAACACTGGCTGCCAGCAGTTTGTGTCGTAATAGCAGTTGGTGACTTGCCAACTTTGCTTCAAGCTCAGCAACCGATTCACTAGGCAGAATTAAACTCGCGCTACCGTTAGTCGCTAACAGCTGTTTGATAGACAGTAATAAAGTGTCAAAACTTAAGCTATCAGTGTGCCTCGCAGTGGCACGCGCGCTAATGCTCGATTGTGGACCATTAGCAAAGTAGGGCGGGTTACAGATGATATGGTCAAACTGTTGCGTTTGATGCAGGCAATAGCTTTGAATATCACAGCACACAAGTGACAAACGCGCAGCCCAAGGGCTAGCACTGAAATTGCTTAGGCAATCAAGCGCGGCTTGTGGGTCAAGTTCTACGGCCGTAATGTTCGCGTTACTGCGCTGTGCTGCCATTAGACTCAACAGACCGCTGCCAGCACCAAGATCTAAAATAGTTTTAGCTTGAGTTAACGGCGCCCATGCACCAAGTAACACACCATCAGTGCTAACAGGCATACCGCAGCGAGTGTCATCAATATGAAAACGTTTAAAGGTGAATGGCATAGCAGCAACATTAAATATAAGGATGAAGCTAATTGTACGCTAAACAAGCCAAGCCTGAAATTAGCCAATGTCATGGAATTTGTTAATTATTAAGCAAACGGTGAATTTTGCTGCTGGTAAGTGGTTACTAGCTTTAAAACGCTTGCTGGCTATTAAAGCAGATGTGTCTTGTTGTGGCGGCTAATAGGGCGAATGTAAGTTATGAAAAGCACTTGTTAATAAGGTGTTTTGGTTTATATCGAGAATGCAGTTTATTCCGTATGCTTGCTTGTTAATTAGATATGACTCTGATAATAGTATGCCCCTCTTTACTTGGTAAAAGCCCAGTTTTAGAGTAGGTAAACCAGTTTTAAAGCAATTTAAGCGTTAATATTTTCCGCTGCTGTTCAAAAACTCGCCAAGAATAGGCCGTATTTACCACGGAACCATGTAAAGTAATAATTACACATTTTTATTGTCGTCCTAACGGGATGTCTTGAAGGCATGACGGCATGAAATCGTTAACTAAATAAAAAAATCTAGATGGGGAATAAAGTGCAGAATAATCAGTTGAGTATTGCAGATACGTTGGGGTTAGGGTTTATGACCTTTGCGTTCTTTTTGGGCGCGGGTAACCTAATTTTCCCACCTTTAGCAGGTTTCTTAGCCGGCGAGAATATCACCTTTGCCATGTTTGGCTTTCTTATTACTGCTGTAGGCTTACCACTGATCACTCTGATTGCTGTCGCTAAAGCGAACGGTAAGATTATGCAACTGCTGCCCCCCATCGCTGCAACTGCACTTGCTGTGTCGATCTTCATCATTATAGGCCCTGCATTTGCTGCGCCAAGAACAGGCTTAGTAGCCTATGAAGTTGGCTTCAAGCCGTTTCTAGAAGATTCTTCTGCAACCTTTATGATTGCAGGTTTAACACTGAATATAACCCAACTGTTCTACACCTTAGCCTTCTTCGGTTTATCAATGGTTTTAGCACTATTCCCTGGTAAATTACTCGATAGCGTCGGCAAGGTATTAACCCCTATCCTTATTCTCTTGCTAGTGGGTCTGGCGATCTCTGTTATCGTTATTCCTGGTAGTGACATTGGCGCTGCCGTTGGCGAATACCAAACTCACCCACTAACTAAGGGTGTTTTGGAAGGCTATAACACCATGGATACCTTAGCGTCGTTGATTTTCGGTATGTTGATTATCGATATTCTACGTAAAAAAGGTATTAGCGAGCCTGCTGCGCAAACTAAGTATTTAATTAAAGCAGCTTTGATTGCTGCAGCTGGTCTAGCTTTTGTTTATGTTTCACTATTCTATCTAGGTGCTACAGCGGGCGATTTAGCTGTTGGTGCTGAAAACGGTGGCGTGATTTTAAGTAACTACGTGATTGCAAAGTTTGGCGCTAGTGGCATGATCTTGTTGTCATCTGTGGTTACGCTTGCTTGTTTAACTACCTCTGTAGGCTTAATCAGTGCGTGTGGTGAATACTTTAACGAAGTTGCACCAAAAATTTCTTACCGTCGTTTTGTCGTAATCGTAAGCATTGTGTGTGCAACGGTTGCTAACGTAGGTTTGGCACAGTTAATCGACATTAGCGTTCCAGTGTTAATGACTGTTTACCCTGTGGCGATAGCTTTGGTTGCAGTGACTTTTTTAACTGAACGTTTTGCTCACCCGAAAACAGCGCACCGTTTGGTCGTGAGTGTGGCACTATTCTTCGGTATTATTGACGGCTTTAAAGCTGCTAAAGTTGATGTAAGCATCTTTAACTTTATGCCGCTACATAACGAAGGCATGGCTTGGTTACTACCAACCGCAATCGTGATTATTGCTTGTTTAATGGCTAAAAAACCAAAAGAGCCGTTAGCAGCGAGCTAACTTAGTGATGACGGTTAGTCGTTAAGATAGCGAACCGTCACACAATGGCATAATATTGAGGCGATGATTCACTGAATCATCGCCTTTTTGTTTAAAGAAGGTTTAGAAGAAGGGGCTAGGAAAGCAGGTTCTAGGCCCTAAGAAAAGCCAAGACGCTAGAAGGCGAACGGCCTGTGGCCTTACGAATGTGACTGCGTCACGTACGAAACGCTGCGCTTTTGGCTTTTGCTTTTCCTCGCAGGGTTTTAGCCCGTCCTCGCAGCGAAGCGTCCTAGGAGCTAGGGCCTTATTTTAAAGTAAATAGGAATGAGAAGTGTCAGAAAAGTACACGGCCGATAGCATTATTGATATTTTCTTAGATGATCTTTGGTCGACCAAAGGCTTAAGTGATAATACCTTAAGTGCCTATCGTACCGATCTACGCCATCTCGACCGTTACTTACAACTGCGTGGTGGCAAGCTTATAAGTTGCTCGCAATTTGAGGTGCGCGACTACCTCGCTGAGCGTTTTGATAAAGGTAGCGCTAAAACCAGTAGTGCGCGCATGATGAGTAGCTTAAGGCGATTCTATGGTTATTTAATCGTTAAAAAGCAAATTGATACTGATCCAATGGCCTTAATTGAGTCGCCAAAGCTGGCACGTAAGTTACCTGATTCACTTAGCGAAGAAGACATTGATCGCTTACTAGCAGAGCCGGTTGATGATGACCCGATAGAAAGCCGTGATAAAGCCATGCTTGAGCTTTTATACGCAACGGGTTTACGGGTTTCAGAGTTGGTGGGGCTCACCATGGAACAACTCAGTTTGCGCCAAGGTTTAGTGCGCATTACCGGTAAAGGTGGCAAAGAGCGCTTGGTACCGCTGGGTGAGTTAGCGGTGGCTGAGCTAGAGGCTTACTTAAAATTTGCTAGAGCAGAGCTACTGAAAGGCAAGCAAAGCGATGTGTTGTTTCCATCTAAACGAGCCCAACAGATGACGCGGCAGACATTTTGGCATCGAATTAAGCTATACGCATTAAGAGCTGGCATTAACACTGAATTGTCGCCGCATACCTTGCGTCATGCCTTTGCCACTCACTTATTAAATCATGGTGCAGACCTGCGTGTGGTGCAGTTATTACTCGGCCACAGCGATTTATCAACTACGCAAATTTATACCCATGTAGCCACGGCAAGACTAGCCAGCCTGCATAGTGAACATCATCCAAGAGGCTAATTTATAAGCCTTATTAGTTTGGCTGATTCACTTTAGTTGAAGCTAAGTATTAGATTTGTTGACTGGAGAAAGCCACTTATTAAATCTAGACTTTGGCTAAATATTTGATGGATTTCACGTCTGTATGATTTAGTTACAGCAAATAATTTGCTTTAACTTGGTTGAGTCTGTAACTTTTCAGCTCCAAACTAGGTCTAATCGTTTATATCCAATAAGTCTGACCCTTACAAAAGAGTAGGAATACCCATGAAGTTCACTCGAACGTTTTCTTTGATTATGGCAATGTTAATTGCACCAGCCGCTAGCGCAGCTTCAAACACTAGTGACGACACTGCAGCGTTAAAGCAAAAGCTAAGCGACACCCTTAGCGTTGAAGTGATTTCAATTAAGCCATCACCGGTTGCTGAGTTATACGAAGCCTTTACCGATCGTGGCGTGCTGTATATTACTAAAGACGGTTCAAAGTTATTTCACGGTAACCTTTATGACTTAAATAAGGGCATGAAAAACCTAACTGAAGCGGCAATGGCAGGTCCTCGCATCGATATGATGAAGCCGCTTGAAGATCATATGTTGGTTTACAAGGCTAAGAATGAAAAGCACGTAGTAACTATCTTTACTGATGTGAGCTGTGGTTATTGCCGTAAATTACACAACGAAATGGACGGTTATAACGACTTAGGTATTACTGTACGTTACTTAGCGTTCCCACGCGCAGGTGTTCCATCTGCAAATGCTGATGAAATGGAATCAGTATGGTGTGCTAAAGACCCACTAAAAGCGATGGGCGATGCTAAAAATGGCAGAGCAGTTCAGAAAGCCTCATGTGATGCTAAAATTAAAGAGCAATATCAGTTAGGCCAAGCATTTGGCATTAACGGTACACCAGCAATTATTTTAGACGACGGCACTTTGATCCCTGGTTACCAGCCACCAGAGGCATTATTACGCACACTTGAATCGCAGCAATAATAGCGATTTTAGTTAAGCGACAAAAAAAGGTGAGCCAAGGCTCACCTTTTTTGTGCCCCTTTAGCGGCAGTCTTGTTATGCTAATCGAGTCAATTTTTCAGAGGATTTAATCTCACGTGATCCATCAGATAGTACGCCGTCCAAGAGTGGATGATAGCCACCTTCCCGATACGTTTTCGCCGATCTTAAAACAGATTTATGCCAGTCGTGGCGTTGCTGCATCTGACTGTGAATTGAGCTTAGCTAAGTTGCTGCGCCCAGATACTATGGCGGGATTAGCGCAAGCAGCGAAAATTGTTGCTGATGGCATAGAAGCGCAAAAAGCGATTCTTATTATGGGCGACTTTGACGCCGATGGTGCCACCTCTACCAGTGTATGTGTGCTTGCGCTGCGGATGATGGGCGCGCAAAAAATTGATTACCTTATCCCAAACCGCTTCGATTACGGCTATGGTTTAAGCCCTGAAATTGTTGCGGTTGCTGCCAGTAAAAATGCCGAACTGCTGATCACCGTTGATAACGGTATTTCATCGATTGAAGGCGTCGCTGCAGCTAAAGCACTGGGCATGACAGTAGTGATTACCGACCATCACTTGCCGGGCAACACAGTGCCTGATGCCGATGCAATTGTGAACCCTAATCAAGATGGCTGCGAGTTTGCCAGTAAATCGATTGCAGGGGTTGGCGTCGCGTTTTACTTAATGTCGGCGCTTCGAGCCGAGCTAAGACGCCGTAATTGGTACCAACAGCAAAATATCGTGGAGCCGAATCTTGCGCAATTGTTGGATATTGTTGCCCTTGGTACTGTCGCCGATGTGGTATCACTCGACACCAATAACCGTATTTTGGTTGAAGCGGGTTTGCAGCGAGTCAAAGCAGGGCGCTGCCGCGTGGGGATTACTGCGCTGCTTGAAGTGGCTAAACGCACACCATCGCGTATTGTTGCCTCTGACTTTGGTTTTGCAGTAGGTCCAAGGCTAAACGCCGCAGGACGTTTAGATGAAATGGCATTAGGGGTCGAAACCTTACTGTGCGATGACATCATGCTAGCAAGACGCATGGCATCGGAACTTGATGGTTTGAATGCTGAGCGCCGCGATCTTGAAGCGGATATGCAACAAGAAGCGCTTAAGAGTCTTGAGAGTATCGAGCTTAATGAAGCTGAACTGCCTTGGGGCATTGCCATTTATCAAGCGGATTGGCACCAAGGGGTTATCGGTATTTTAGCCTCGCGGATTAAAGATAAATATCACCGCCCAGTGATCGCCTTCGCCGAAGCGGGCGAGGGTGAGATTAAAGGCTCTGCACGTTCGATTAAGGGCCTGCACATGCGCGACCTGTTAGAGCTAATCAACAGCCGCCACCCGGGAATGATTTTAAAGTTTGGTGGCCATGCCATGGCGGCGGGTCTGTCGATTCAAGCAGGGCAGTTTGCCCAGTTTGCTGATGCGTACGATAAAGCCGTACGTGAAGTGTTAGCGCCAGAATTATTGACCGGTGAGCTGGTATCTGACGGCGAACTAGTGCCTGAGCAGTTTAAACTGGATCTTGCTAGTGAATTACGTGCAGCAGGCCCTTGGGGACAGTCGTTCCCTGAGCCGTTATTTGACGGTTACTTTAGAGTGATACAGCAACGGATTGTCGGTGAAAAGCACTTAAAGCTGATTCTAGAAACTGAGTGCGGCCGGGTGATGCTCGATGCCATCGCCTTTAATGTGGACTTGAAGACTTGGCCTGATGCTACGATTCAATATGCGCAGGTGGTGTATAAACTCGATGTAAACGAGTTTAGAGGCAATCAGAGCTTGCAGTTGATGGTTGAGCAGATAGAGCCTAAGTAGCTATCGTCTATAACTAACGTGAACGGATTCTATATTCAGAGAAAGGATGCATTGATTGCATCCTTTTTTGTTTGATTTTTACAGAAGAAAACTTGGTAAATCAGCAAACTAGGCAGGTTTTAATGGTAAAACCGTGCTGAACTTCAATGACTCCATAGCAAAGGTTGAAGTGACATTGGTGAGGCCTGCAACTTGGTTAACCAAACGCTTATAAAAGTGGTCAAAAGCCGCCATATCTTCAACTTGTACCCGCATCATATAATCATATTCTCCCGCCATGCGGTAAAACTCCATCACTTCAGGCATAGCGTACACAGCTTCAATAAAGGTTTCATACCAAGCGTGAGAATGGTCGCAAGTCTTAACCTGTACGAATGCGGTGAAATCAACGCCAATTTTACTTGGATTGAGCAGGGCGACACGCTTACTAATAACGCCTTCTTCTTCTAAACGCTTTAGGCGTTTCCAGCAAGGCGTGGTCGTTAAATTAACCGCTTTAGCCAACTCGTTAAGCGATAAGGTCACATCGTGCTGCAGCATGGTGAGCAGCTGGCGGTCTACTTTATCTAACTTTACTTTTTCAACCACAAGGTTTTCCTAATGCGTTTATTAATTGATTATCTATAGTTGCTTAATTAAGCAGTTCTATAATTTAAGAATGTATTTTAGTAGAAAAATATTCTCTTTGTTGTGTTATTTGTAGAAAAAATGGAAAAATATTTCTTCAGTCAATCCATTACAATGAATCAAAGATTGCAATGACGTTATTTAAAGTAGTGTCGATGACTAAAAGCGAGTAGAACAATGAACCAACACTTATGGCCTTTATTTCTTGAAGCAGTAAAACGTGATGTCGTTCCAGCCCTTGGCTGTACAGAACCAATTTCAGTGGCATTAGCTGCAGCCATTGCTATTGATGAGCTAGGGATAAAAGACCAAGCCAGTATCGTTTCATCGGACATCAAGATTGACGTCAGTGTCTCTGCTAACTTAATGAAAAATGGCATGGGTGTTGGGATCCCTGGCACGGGTATGGTTGGTTTGCCAATTGCTGCCGCAATCGGCGCTGTTGCAGGTGAGCGTGATGCTGGTCTTGAGGTGCTAAAAGGCCTGACCGCAAGCGATGTTCAAATCGCCAAATTGATGCTGGATAACAACCAAGTGACCGTTGGTGTGGCTGATGTGGCTAATGTCTTGTACGCTAAAGTTACGGTTTATTATCAGCAACAAACGGCGAGCGTGACCATTGCCGATAGCCACACTAAAGTTATTGCGATTGAAAAAAATGGCGAGCAATGCATAGTTGAGTCAAAGGCAGAGGTGGTTAAAGGCAATGCTAAAGTCGACCCATTTATCGAAGCAAAACTGCAAGATATTTATGATTTTGCCATTCATGCACCATTACAAGACATCGAATTTATCATGCAGGCTAAAAACCTAAATGATGCCTTATCGGTTGAAGGCCTTAGCGGTAATTATGGTTTAAAAATTGGCGCGACCTTCGTTAAAAACCAAGAAAGAGGTTTATTGTCTGGCGGCTTATTAACTGAAGTATTAACCCGCACCGCTGGCGCATCTGATGCACGTATGGACGGCGCTATGATGCCCGCCATGAGCAACTCAGGCTCAGGCAACCAAGGTATTGCGGCCACTATGCCTGTGGTTGTTAGTGCAGATTTTCTAAAGTCGAGTGAAGAGCAAACCGTTCGCGCATTAATGTTGTCGCATTTAACCGCTATCTACATTAAGAGCTATCAAAACAAGCTGTCAGCGCTATGCGGCGCAACCACCGCTGCGATGGGCTCAGCAGCAGGCATTACCTATTTACTTGATGGCGAAATAGAGCAAGTTAGCGCCGCCATTTGCAGCATGATTGGCGATGTTAGCGGGGTTATTTGTGATGGTGCCAAAACTGCTTGCGCTATGAAAGTATCTTCATCGGCAGGCGCTGCGGTAAAAGCGGCCTTAATGGCGATTGATGGTATTCGAGTTACTGGCACTGAAGGGATTGTTGCTGATGATGTTGACCAAACCATTCGTAACCTTGCAGCATTAGCCAATGGCGCGATGACCCAAACTGATGTGCAGATCTTAGAGATTATGATGCACAAATAAACGGGATTTGGCTAAAACTAAATAAAAGCCAAGTCACTGCGTTTATTACCCGCGTGTATCTACTGTTTCAAAATAAAAGCTTAAGCTGAGTGCTTATGCGAAAACAAAAGCCAAATCGACGTTCCTTGTGCGTCGATTTGGCTTTTTAGTTTCTGGCTCATGCTCTTTCTCTGTCGACATTATCCTCTAGCTACTCTACTGCCCAGTATTGAAAGGCCGATTCAAAGATCCCAATCAATATCAGTACCGGCTCTGGGACTCGCCCTTAATAACAACGGGTTTAAGTACCCTTGCTAAAAAATGCTCTGCAAGTCTAATTTTTAAGCATATTCATCCTCTTTGGGGGGGAGTGATTTTGCTCACATCTAGATTTGATTTAGCTGTTGCTATCACTTTAATTCGTTAAATGTGCGCCATACCTCTCTAAATTAAAATCTAAAATATTGAAATAAATCACATTTTCATATTCTTGTAAGCTGAAGATTAATGACTAATAAGGTGAAGGGCATCAAACTATTGGGCGGTTAAAAGTGATTAACTCTTGATCTGGATCAGTACGGATAAATCATCTGAAAAATTCACTTAATTGAGAGCATGTTTTGCTAAATTTACGCAGATTGATGGCATTTTAAATAAAAAAATTCTCTCCATCCTTGAGTATGCTCAGGCCAAGCAAACGCTATAAAACCATGTGTTCTCATAGGCACAAATATAATTATAATTTTTATCATATCAGTGGCTTTAGCCAAATTTAATGGAATTGATATATGAGTGAAATAGTCCAAGGTGCACCAAGTGCTGACCTACAAGCGCAACCCTTACACGAACGCGCCAATATGACCAAAGCTGAATGGCAACAAGCGACCAAGTTTGACAGTGTCGACCTTGGCTGGATTGTAATGAGTATTGGTATGGCTATCGGTGCCGGTATTGTATTTTTGCCTGTTCAAGTTGGCGTAATGGGATTATGGGTTTTTTTACTGTCATCCATCATCGGTTACCCAGCCATGTATCTCTTCCAAAAGCTATTTATCAATACACTCGCTGAATCAAAAAAGTGTACCGATTACCCTGGCGTAATTGAAAACTATCTTGGTAAAAACTGGGGCATCGCACTCGGTGTGCTGTACTTCTTGATGTTGGTTATTTGGGTGCTGGTTTACTCGTTAGCGGTAACTAATGACAGTGCCTCTTACCTGCATTCATTTGGGGTGACTGAAGGCAAGCTTAGTGACAATGTGTTCTATGGTTTAGGCCTAATCTGTGTGCTCGCTTTTATTGGCTCAAAAGGTGAGAAGTTGCTGTTTAAGCTGTCAGGTTTTATGGCGGTAACAGTACTGACATTAGTCGCGGTAATGGGCATATTACTGATGGCACGTTGGGATATGGCCAATATTCCAAGCATGGGTGAGTTTGGCCCTATGCTGAAAAATGCCATTATTACCCTGCCATTTACCTTAACCTCGATTCTGTTTATCCAGTCGTTAAGCCCAATGGTGATCTCATATCGCTCACATGAAAAATCGATTGAAGTAGCACGTTTCAAGGCTGAGCGAGCAATGAAAATTGCCTTTGCTATTCTGTTTGTGGTGGTGTTCTTCTTTGCAATATCGTTTACCTTTGCCATTAGCCAAACCCAAGCAACTGAGGCGATGAATCAAAATATCTCGGCCTTAGCGATTATTGCACAGTACTTCCCAGGTAGCTGGGCGACCATTACCGGTATCGTGATCAACATCTTTGCGGTAGTGACTTCTTTCTTCGGCGTGTTCTTAGCCTTCCAAGAAGCGTGTCGTGGTATTGCAATGAACATCTTGCTGCGTAGCCGTAAAGAGTCAGATATCAACAAAGAGTTAGTGAATAAACTCATCACTGTATTCATTATCTTACTGGCGTGGTCGGCGATTGCGTTAAATGCGCCAATCCTGTCGTTCACTTCGGTTTGTAGCCCAATATTTGGTTTGGTGGGTTGTTTGATCCCAGCTTATTTGGTGTACAAGGTACCGCACTTGAACAAGTACAAAGGTTGGGCGACTAACTTGATTATTGTGACGGGTGTTTTGTTGTGTATTTCACCGTTGTTGGCCTTTATGTAATCACGGATTAGTGATTATGGGAGATAGTCGCTGATTAGCGATTAGGTAATCAAGCTGGCGCTTGGGCTTTAGCAATCAAACTTCGTTTGATGAAAGTGATTAAGTTAGACTGCGTCTAACAACTAAAGTCGTGGCGCTTCGCCCACACCCGAGTCAAGGGGGAAAGCGCTTGTTCCCCTTAACAAACCCTCAGCGCCCCAGACGAAGTTGTTGATCCTCATACTTATGGATAAATTTCTAACGCTTCCGATGGGGCATCCTGCCCCGCGAAAGCTAGCCAGACATCCATGTCTGGACTCACGAAATTGATTCCAACGTACTTCGGCAACTTCGATGGGGAATCGGTGTTTTCTGCACGTTGGGTTATAAACTTCACCCCTTGGTAGCTAAATAAATAAAGCAATTACTAATATTCTAGTAATCTGCCGTGTTTCAAATATCCTCTATTAGTTTTACTACTACCTGTTAAAACAATAGTTTATATTGATGCTAAGCGTTTTATCGAGACGCAAAGATTAAATTTAAAAATGCTGCACCGATAACAATGTTATCGGTGCAGCTGTCTAATAAGACGTTATGGAGCACTTCCTCGTTAGGAGTTATAGATGGATGAGAAGATAGTTATCGGCCTAATTGGTGTTGTCTTAGGCTTCTTTCTGAATTTCTTTAAAGATATATTCACAGCTCGGCAAACTCGTAAGAAGGAAGCAGAGTACCTCGCAATAAGAATGATCTGCATCTTTGAATCTTTTATGGATGGTTGTGCTGCTGTAGTTGGAGATGATGGGCTATATCGTGGGCAACCAGATGAGGATGGA
Organism: Shewanella sp. 10N.261.52.F9; assembly: GCF_041471165.1. Taxonomy (NCBI): domain Bacteria; kingdom Pseudomonadati; phylum Pseudomonadota; class Gammaproteobacteria; order Alteromonadales; family Shewanellaceae; genus Shewanella; species Shewanella sp. 10N.261.52.F9. The sequence continues at coordinate 117,746 of NZ_JBFRNX010000013.1, read as the reverse complement.
TACCATCGTGTACAAGTGAAAACTCCAGAGCTGGATGTAGAGTTAAAAGATGTAAATTGGAAATCCTTCTCACCGCAGTTGATGTACGAAATACTCTACTTTCCAAGTTTAGTAAAGGAAGCGAATAGCTTTATATCGAGTAAATTTGAGTATGCAGCATGTCCTCCAGATTTTTCCGAGGGTTTTGAAGAGCGACAGTATCAATACTCAACTCTTGGGCTTAAAGCTGCTGAAATTACTCAAAAACTTAGAAAGAAGTACAGCATACCTAAAAATCACATATCAAGTTGGGATATTGTCGAGTACATGCTAAATGAGCAAAATAAGATTAATAAACTTCGGCTAGGTAGAGAGAAAGCTCACGAAGAAATGAATGCATCATTGCATAACAAGTCAATGCAGCCGACCGCTGACGCTTCGGCTGATTGAAGCGTTAATGCAATATTTTAGTTCTAAGGTAAATGATAATGAAAGTGATTGATAAGCTTGCTTGGGTGTTGATTCGAGATGGCAAGTTGTTGGCGGTGCGTTCTAAAGGTAAAGCGTTGTTCTATCTGCCGGGTGGTAAGCGTGAGGCGGGTGAGAGTGATGAACAGGCATTGGTGCGTGAGATTAAAGAGGAGCTGTCAGTCGATCTTGATCTAAGTAGCATTAAGTATATGAATACTTTTACTGCGCAGGCGGATGGTAAGGCTGAGGGTGTGTCGGTTAAATTGACCTGCTACTTTGCTGACTTTAGCGGGGAGTTACAGCCTGATGCGGAAATTGAACAGCTTGAATTTGTTGATATGAATGATGAAGCGGTATGCTCGTTGGCGGCGTTAGTGGCTATGGGGTGGCTTGAATCGCAACAGCTTCTAAATAGTAAGACTGCTTAACGGCAAGGTAAGTCAACAGCAAGCTGAGTTAACCATCTAATAGAGCAAGCTAATGGGTTTAGCTTGCTCTGATAAAACAGATTGTCTCTCGCGGCGGATAGGCTAGAGCAGCTTGCGCCACACTTCGTATTCTTTAATACCTTCTACTTCGCCTTCATGGTGCCAATAGGTGACGGTTTTGCCGTTTTCTTCACTGGTTTCTAGCCAGCCTTTGAAATGGTAGTTTTTACCGTGATGCTTGGCGCGAGTGCCGGTTTTTACCGCTTCAGTGTAGTTGTCGCCATCTACTAAAAAGTCACCTGCTAGGTAACCTAGAAACACGCCATCTTCGGTGTTGGTTAGCGAGAATATATCGCCCTTAATTGATTTAACTGCCACTAGGCTGCTGTTGTCGGCTTTTAAAATAGTGCCATCAGGCTTCTTGTATTCGCCTTTTACAAAATACCAGTTACCCTCAAATGTGTGGCCTGACGCCTGGGCTGATATAAGTACTGTTAGCGCGACAATCGCACTGCTAATCATCTGCTTCACTGTTTACTCCTTTTAGTGATTTTTTGAACTCTAATCTTCCGTGTAGCTCTGTTGGCAAGAGCCTTAGTGAGTGGTTTAGTATGAGCTTTATTAACCTATCATTGTTGTCAACAGGCTAACAATAAAGTGTTGGAATGACATATGTCGGTTTTGAGTTAATTGCGCTAAATAGAGTGATGTAAGTCACGCTTTTATTGCCATTCAAATGCGACAATAGCGCACTCTAATTTTGTCTCTAGCCTTGTAAACTTTCTATGCAACCCTCTACTGCTACTCATGCTGCCTCCTCATTTAAAGGCAATGCGCTTGCTGCGTTTTCGTTTTTATTATGGGGCTTAATGCCGCTGTATTATCAATTTCTGCCTAATGCGGATATTAACGAATTACTGGCGTTTAGGATTTTGTTTTCAGTGCCGTTTATGGCATTAGTATTTGTGCTGTTGGGCCGCAAAATGCCGTCGCTGGCGATGCTAAAAGCCGATAAAAAGTCGGTACTCTTGTGCGGTTTGGCATCGCTTATCATGTGCGTGTCTTGGTATAGCTTTACTTGGGCGATGACCCACGGCCAAGTATTGGCTGCAAGCTTGGGCTTTTTCATTAATCCGTTGTTCGCTATTGGTTTAGGTGTGCTGTTTTTGGGCGATAAGCTGTCTGCTGCGCAAAAGATGGCGGTGATCTTGGGCGTCTGCGGGATCAGTTATATGGTCTATAGCTATGGAGAGTTGCCGTGGCTGGCACTGAGTATGGGCAGCTTTTTCGCGCTTTATGGCCTGTGTAAAAAGTTTATTCGTTTTGACTCGCTAACCTCTGTGACCGTTGAAGCGTTGCTGCTTATTCCTTTTGCTGCGCTGTATTTATTGTGGCTGTGGGGCTCTGACCAAAGTGTGGTAATTTCATCTGCATTAGCCGGTGATGCGACTATGCTGTGGCTGTATATCGGCTCTGCGCCAGTGACCTTGATGCCGTTAGTGTTCTTTGCCCTAGCTATTCGTGCTACTAGTTTGTCGATGATAGGCTTAATGCAATATGTTGAGCCTAGCTTGCAGTTCTTGTTGGCGGTATTAGTGTTTAACGAACACTTTGACCAAGTTAAAGCGGTGAGCTTTGCATTGATTTGGACTGGATTACTGCTTTGCTCGTTAGAGGCATTACCCGCGTTAAGAAATAAGTACCGCAGCAAGCGTCACGCTTAGTGACTAGTTGTGTCTATTTCAAAATGAAAAAAGCCACTCGATGAGTGGCTTTTTGCTATTTCGGCGTAGCTGTTATCGCGAACTGTTAACCATTAAAAAGTAACGGTTTTGACGCCTTCTGGTGTACCGACTAATAGTACGTCTGCGCCGCGCTTAGCAAATAGACCGTTAGTCACAACACCAACAATACCGTCAATCTGCTCTTCAAGTTCTTTTGGCTTCATGATCTGCATGTTGTACACGTCAAGAATGATGTTGCCGTTATCGGTAACACAACCTTCACGGTAAACGGGGTCGCCGCCAAGTTTAACAATTTGGCGTGCCACGTATGATCGTGCCATTGGGATCACTTCGATTGGCAGTGGGAACTCACCCAGAATATCCACTTGCTTAGTGTTATCAACGATACAAACAAATTTTTCAGCGACAGCGGCAACGATTTTTTCGCGAGTTAGCGCGGCTCCGCCACCCTTAATCATGTCCATTTGGCTGTTGATTTCATCGGCGCCATCAACATAAACAGATAACTCATTAACACTGTTTAAATCGAAAACTTGAATACCTAGCGCTTTCATTTTTTCTGTTGATGCTTCAGAGCTTGATACTGCGCCTTGGATATCGAACTTCATTGTTGCTAGCGCATCAATAAAGTGATTAACCGTTGAGCCAGTTCCTACACCAACAATGCTGTTCTCTTCTACGTACTGCAATGCAGCCCAACCGGCAGCTTTTTTCATTTCATCTTGAGTCATTATGAAATCCCTTATTTAAGATAGAAGTTAAAGATAAAGTAATAGGCAAGGTTAAAAATATTGGCGACAGTATACTCGCTTAACCAGCTTAGCGGGGCTGAATTTTGCTTTGGGTTAGGTAAAAGTTTTATCTAGCAAATATGAAGACAAAGGATTTGAAGCGGCTAACATTATATTGTCATTAGATTATTTAGCATAAGTGCGGTACTTTTTCAGATATACCGTTTTTAATGGTGTTGTGAGATGGATTTTCGGCGCGGTAATAGTGAGCAGTTATGGCAAGTTGCTATAGCAAGCAGTATTAAGCGCCTTTAAGCGATAAAGGAGTCGATATGGCAGGGGCCAGTTTATTAACCTTGTTAGATGATATCGCGACGATTTTAGATGATGTCGCCGCAATGAGTAAAATAGCAGCCCGCAAAACAGCGGGCGTGTTAGGAGACGATTTAGCCTTAAATGCCCAACAAGTCACGGGTGTGAGTGCCGATAGAGAGTTGCCAGTGGTATGGGCTGTTGCTGTGGGCTCCTTTAAGAATAAATGCATTTTGGTGCCAGCGGCTATGCTCATCAGCGCCTTTATCCCGTGGGCGGTAACGCCGCTGCTGATGTTTGGCGGTTTGTTCTTATGCTATGAGGGCTTTGAAAAGATCTATCATAGCTATTCAGCGAAAAAGCATTCGCAAGCGGGTGCTGAGGTAAGTGAAGAGCCGATTACCGACCTTAAAGAGTACGAGAAAAACAAAGTCAAAGGCGCTATTCGCACTGACTTTGTATTATCGGCTGAGATCATTGCTATTACGTTAGGCATTGTGGCTGACAAGAGCCTAAGTACCCAGTTTTTTACTTTAAGTGTTATCGCGATTGTGATGACCATTGGCGTGTATGGTTTGGTGGCTGGCATTGTGAAACTTGATGATGCTGGACTGTATTTGAGTCAGCGCCCAGGTGAAACTCTGTGGGCGCGATTTAAGCGCCGCTTTGGCATGATGCTATTAAACTCAGCGCCTTATTTAATGAAGACGTTGTCGGTGGTGGGCACTATTGCCATGTTTATGGTCGGCGGCGGCATTTTAACTCACGGCTGGCATTGGATTGGCGATAAGATTAGCGCAGCTGCCGCTTGGGTTGAGGCGTTTGATTTTGTCGGCCCCGTAGTGGCATTTATCACGCCGAGTATTTTGAATGCGATTTTTGGCGTGATTGCTGGCGCATTAGCTGTGTTATTGATGCAATTATTTATCAAACTAAAAGGTAATAAAGGCGCTGCATAGCTTGCTTTTATAACTAAAGCGCCCGCTTAGGCATCCATATGTGAAAGGTAGTTAAAAGGTAGTAATGGCTGACATGGCAAATTCGAATACAGACGCTAAAACCAATAGAGTCAAACTGGCGAGCTTTAACCTGTTTAATTACATTGAGCCGCCATTAGCCTATTATGATTTTGAAAATATCTATAGCGCAGAGCAGTGGCAAAAAAAGCAAACCTGGTTGGCGGATTTTTTAGCGCAGCATCAGCCGGATATCATAGGCTTGCAAGAGGTGTTTTCTGCGCAGGCACTCGCTGAACAGATGCATGCTGCTGGCTATGTGCACTTTGCCACTGTGGGTGAGCCAACTGTGATTGACGATTATATCTGTCGCGATCCGGTAGTTGCTCTTGCCTCAAAATATCCTTTCACTGAAGTTACCGCGATTGAAGCTGAGCCTGAGTACATTTATGGGCTCGGTCTTAATGCTAACTTTGCATTTAGCCGCAAACCACTGCGGGTCACGGTGCAGTTGCCGCAAATAGGCCTTTGCGATATCTACGTGGTGCACTTTAAATCTAAACGGCCGCATCTGGATGAATTGCCTCCGCCCAAGTTTGTACAGCAAAAAGGGTCTGCGACAGCGGCGCCTTTAGTTAACTTCGGTGAGCTATTAGGGCGTAACAGTCTCGGCCAATGGGCGTCGAGTATTCAGCGCGGCAGTGAAGCTGTGTTGCTGCTGCATGCCATGCTGCAAAGACGGATTGAGACCAACCAGCCTATGGTATTAATGGGTGACTTTAATGAAGAGCTGACTAGCTCGGTATTATCGCCGTTAACTAACCGTGAGCTGCGTTTTGAAAAAGAGGGTCTAGGTGAGTTAGCAAATTACCCATTAACCGATGGGTATAAGCTGTTTCAACAAGGTTTGCAGGACTTATTTGGCGATAAGGCTAGCGATGCAAGCGCTGATGAAATTGCCGTGGAAGAAGAGCGAATGCTTGCTAAAGCAAGGGCATCGCGGGCGCCGACTCATTACTACGGCGCGCAAGGTAATGTACTGGATTACATATTACTTTCAGCAGACTTTGATCCAAGTTTTGATAATAGCGTTGCCGAGGTTTGTGATTATCACACCGAAGATAGGCATCTAGTGAATCCAAGCTTTGAGCGCGATAGCCAAAGTAGCGATCACGCTCCGGTTATTTGCACCTTACGTATTAGGCGCTAACGTCAAAGCGGGCTTTATTCTATCCATTGACCGTTTTTATAGACGCGTGTTTCTTTAATCGTTCCATCTTCATTAAAGTATGTCCACTGTCCTTCAGGACGGTCATTTTTGTGAAAAGACTCCCGAGCTAGGGCGCCAGTTTCATAATAAAGCAGCCATTTGCCGACCGCTTCGCCCGCTTCAAATTGGCCTTGCTCTTCTATGCTGCCATCTTCATAGAACTTGGTGAAGAGCCCATGGGGTTTGCCATCTTTAAAGTGTTCGGTTTTGATTACTCTGGCATAAATGTCATAGCTGACAACCTCTCCTTGGAGGAGACCGTCTTTAAGGTACCCTTTAGCTCTTACTCTTTGCTGACTGTCCTTATGTATAAATATTCCAGTATAAAGGGCGTCTTGATAATAGATAGCATCGCCTTTTTGCTCTAAGTCGTCATAGAGAACTGTTTGCTCTGTGCTACTACAGCCTGCGAGTAAAGCAAGCAACACACTCAAGACTAAAATCGCTCGATTCATATTTATACTCCTTTTGGGCGCCCTTTTTACAGGCCGTTTACTAACAACTTTTTAGCTTCGATTCATCCTATTACACTGGATTCAACTTAATAAAAAAACGCCCATACTATATGCCTCAATTGATTTTAAAAACTAAGTTTACACATTTTTTTTGTACTAATTTTTGCTGTTGTGTAAACCTTTTACAGCTTTAACAAGCTGTTTACATCATTGTCTTCTTCGTGTAATGCTGGTGCTTTAGTATTAAATCTGATTAGACCTCGTACCACTAAACACTGAAAAAACTAAGGCAACTTAGACAGAAAATTAAGGGAATAATAATAATGAAACGACCTTTTACTCGGAGAGACTTCCTAGCTATGTCGGCTAAAGGTGTAGGCGCTGCAGTAGTATCGTATGGCTTAATGGGCTGTAGCAGCGATGATGACGACAGTGGCATTTATGCCGAATTCTTACACGGTCTTGCCAGTGGTGACCCTAGCCATGACGCGGTGATTATTTGGACCCGCGTTAGTCCTGAGCGAGATGGTGATATAAAAGTGTCATGGGAAGTGGCAACCGATGCGGCTTTTAGTCAATTGCTCGTTACTGGCGAAACCATCACTAACAGTGATAGAGATTATACCGTTAAGGTCGATGCTGTTGGGCTTGAAGCTGGGACGCAATATTTCTATCGCTTTAAAGCCGGCAGTAAAACCTCACAATCAGCAATAACCAAGACTTTACCACAGGGCGAATTATCGCAAGCTAAGTTTGCGGTAGTATCTTGTGCCAACTTTCCTGCTGGGTATTTCAACGTATATGAGATGGCATCAAGAATGGACGATCTCGATGCAGTGATTCATCTTGGTGATTACATTTATGAATATGCCCGCGGTGAATACGCCAGTGAACGCGCAGCCGAACTGCAACGTGAAGTGTTGCCTGAAGGTGAATTAATCAGCCTTGCGGATTATCGTACTCGCTATGGCCAGTATCGCAGTGACATCAGCTTGCAAAAACTACATGGTAAAAATCCATTTATTACTGTGTGGGATGACCATGAAGTGGCGAATGATAGCTGGCGTGATGGTGCAGAAAACCATAATGATGGCGAAGGTGATTTTGATGCTCGTAAAGAGGCGGCGCTGCAAGCTTATTTTGAATGGTTGCCAATTCGTCCATGGCGTGAAGGTAACCATGAGGAGATCTATCGTTCGTTCCAATATGGTGATCTGCTAGATTTACATATGTTGGATACTCGTCTTGTTGGTCGTGATAAGCCATTAGATTACGCTGAGTATATGGATCCTGCGACAGGTGGCTTGGACAGTGCACGTTTTATGGCGGATGTGACAGATACCAATCGCACTATGCTTGGGCAAGAGCAGCAAGCTTGGCTGCAAAGCGCGCTGCTAACATCTACGGCTACTTGGCAGGTTTTAGGTCAGCAAGTGTTGATGGGGCAAATGATGCTACCTGCGGCAATTGCGACTCAACAGTTGTCTATTCCAGAGTTTGGTCAATTAGCTGCGCTGGCGCAGATTGCAGCAAGACAGGCTGCTGGCGACCCGACTTTGACTGAAGATGAGCTTAAGTATTTAGCCTTTTTTGGTGACAAGCTAACGCCTGAAGTGATGGCTCTGCTGCAGTTGCCATCTATTCCATATAACTTAGATGCGTGGGACGGTTACGCCTATGAGCGTGAGGTGATTCTTGCGACGGCAAAATCACAGGTTAAAAACCTCGTGGTGATAGCGGGTGATACTCATAATGCTTGGGCGAACGTGTTAGCTGATGCTGCCGGCGATCCAGTAGGGGTTGAGTTTGCAACCAGCTCGGTATCATCACCGGGGCTTGAGTATTATTTGGGGATTGATGAAAAGGATATTCCAGCAACCGAGGAAGCGATAGTCGGTTTAGTGGATAACCTTACCTACGCCAACTTAATGAATCGTGGCTTAATGACGCTGACCTTCACGCATGAGGAAGTGCGTAGTGACTGGCGTTTTGTTGATACGATTTATACTCGTGCGTTCGTTGAAAATACTGAACGTAACTTTTCTATGGTCACTAAAGCAGGTTCTCATAAGCTTGAACCTGCAAGTTAGTACTTGCTAACTCATAATGTCAGTGAAAGATAAATCTTGGGCTACCTTTGCTGGTAGCCCAATTTTTTTAGTGATTCTGGTGTAAGTTTTTGGCTTTTTTACAGCAATACTTATCGATTTAGTATAAAATTCGCCTCCAAAATCCGGTGGGTGTTTAGATGTTAAGCGGTTAATGCTTTTAAGTGATTAATCAGCGCCTATTACAGATCTTGGAATAGATATCATCACCTGCCTTTTTATACTCTTTAGCCTATATTTTTTGATCTATTCTTAGTGGATAAATTCAATGCAGCATTGCCACTAATAGGTAAGATTTTAGTGCCATGAGTGTAAGACCTAATTTAGATATTAATAACAAGATGGGGACGGTCAGATGTCAGAGAAACGCTTTATTACCGCACAAGAATTGCTAGAAGATTCGTTTCGTTTAGCAGCGCAAGTTTATGAAAGCGGTTTCCGTCCGCAGTTTATTGTTGGTATTTGGCGTGGTGGTGCTCCAATCGGCATCGCAGTACAAGAGTTTTTTGATTTCAAAAAAGTGGAAACTGACCACATTGCCGTACGTACTTCATCTTATTACGGTATTAATAAGCAAAGTAAGCAGATCAAGGTTCACGGTTTACATTACATTGTTGAAAACGCCAATGCTAGCGACGGTCTATTGATTGTTGATGATGTATTTGACTCGGGTCGTAGTATCCATGCTTTGATGGAAAACTTAAGTGACTTGATGCGTTTGAATATGCCAAAAGATGTGCGTATTGCTTGCCCATACTACAAGCCACAAAACACAGCAGTACCGCTAAAGCCTGATTATTTTATTCATGAATCAGATGAGTGGTTAGTGTTTCCACATGAAGTCTCTGGTTTGTCAGTTGAAGAGCTTACTGAAGGCAAGGGCGATTTAAAGAACATCAAAGACTTATTTATTTAAGCCGCGTTTGCGTTTGCATGAAAGCCACCAATTAGGTGGCTTTTTTTTAGCTTAATATTCAGTAACTAGGTAGCATTTTTTTATAACTGGTCTATTTCATCTTTAAGCTGATATGACTTATCTGTGACTATTTGCTCTAGGGTAATGATGCGCTGTTTAAGCTCAGTTATTTCAGCGTTTACCTTTGCTAGTTCATCGGCATCGACGCGGCTTTTTTGTTTGTTATATTCTTTATATGCCGTGAGTAAAAATACGCTAATTATTGCTATAGCCGCAATGGAAAAAGGCCCCATAAATCGCTCCTCAATACGCTTAAAAAGTGGTATTCCCATCCAGTATAGTGGCTAAAAAGCGGATTGGGCTGAGTTCGATAGCGAGCTTTGCTTTAGGTGGGATCAGCAGTCGGCATAATTGCTTATGCCGACTGATATTGTGTGGTTTAGGTTTACAGCTATAACATTTTTTATCAATGCTTCATGTTGGTCTTAATCAGTAAGCAGGTTCGTTCCTGCTGTATGGCATCTTTAAGCGCGCGCTGGGTCGATACTGATAAACCTTTTTCAGCTGCTAAGGTTTGGCTAAGGTTACTGATACTGGCATAACTGCAATCTGTTGGGATTAATGCGGCGCTATAACTGCGCATAAATACCGGGCTTTGCTGGCTATCTATCTGGGCTAGACTCGACAGCCGCTGCTCTGCGGTTGCTGCACTTAATCGCTTTTGCTCACTTGGGTAGAGGTTTTCCATTACCGTGCGCACTTTGGCAAAAGGCAGATTGGTGGGCTGCTGAATACGCGTCAGCCATTGGCGTTTTTTAGCGGCTCCAGGGCGGCTAGCCTCGGCCGCTAGCGCAGCTTTCTGACCGCTATCTGAGTTGTCAGCACTTTGTTCTTTATTCAGCCAGTAACGTGCATTGCGGTGGTCGTGGCGATTTAACTGCACAATCATCTTCCAGCGCAATGCTTGGTCTATGTCTAAGCCGTTAATACGTGCGGTTCTATTGAGTAACGCATCCATATGGTTAAGTGCGGTGGTACTACGTGCAAACTCTATATAGCTGGCAAACCAGCGTCGCTGAATATCGCGATTAGCTTTGCTGGCCATCACCTTTCTTAGGCTCATTTGTTCCATCGCGCCGATGGCTTTTTTAGCATAGCGTTGATTATTTGGGCTCATCTTATCCAGATAAATCCGTGCTTGGCTTAAGCTGGCTAAAACTTGATTTAAAATAATCTCATCTTGCTCTGTCGGCAGGTTAATTAGCACTGTGCCCATGTAATCATTGAGCGCTAAGTTGCCATTTTTTACACTGTCCCAAAGGCTTTGCCACAGCATAGAGCGCAGCAAGGGATCTTGCACTCTTGTCAGCTCGGTTTGCGCCGTCTTAAATGACTTAGGATCAAGGCTGACTTTGACATAGCCCCAGTCTTGATAGTTAGGGTAAACCAAATCTGGGCAGTGCAGACCAACAAGCTGCTTAACGTGAGTCTTGGCACCGCTATAAATAACGGGAACACTAATATTGTGGTGCAGCTGTCTACGGCCTTTAGTAAATAAGCCTACAAGAACTTTCTGTTCACGCAGCGTTGGCTGCTCAGGGTTAGGTGCCGTTTGCTGTAGGCTAAATTGAGTGATGCGGCCATTACTGCAGCTAAACTCAGCTTGAACGGTATTCACTCCTGCCTTGTATAACCAATCTTGACTCCACTGGCTTAAGTCACGTTTGGCGGTTTTTTCAAGGCTAGCAATAAAGTCGCTGAGTTCGGCATTTTGGTAACTGTATTGAGAGAGATAGTTTTGCACGCCTTGTTGAAATACCTTGTCACCAAGCAAATGACTTAACTGCTTTAATGTTGCTGCGCCCTTGGAGTAAGTAATGGCATCGATATTATCGAAAGCATTTTTGCTGCTTGGCACGGGCACTTCAATTGGGTGAGTGCTGGCTGAGCTATCGAGGGCGTAGGCATGTTGTTTGCTTTTAGCGTAAAAGCTACGCCATGCTGAAAATTCGGTGGTTTCGCTGGTGGCCAAAGTCGCCATAAACGAGGCAAAGCTTTCATTGAGCCACAGCCCGTTCCACCACTTCATAGTGACTAAATTGCCAAACCATTGATGTGCCATCTCATGCATGATCACGCCTGCTAGGCGCTGCTTTTGCTCAGTGGTCATGGCGCTATCGCTGAGAAAACGACTTTCGCTGTAAGTAATTGCGGCGGCGTTTTCCATGGCACCGTACAAGAAGTCAGGCACCAGTACTTGGTCATACTTGGCAAACGGGTAGTCGATGCCAAAGTAATTGTTGAAAAAGTTGAGTCCTTTTTGGGTGTAGTTAAACCAGTCTTGTTGGTTAACTTGTTTGGCAACGGACTGACGGGCAAACAAGCGCAGTGGGTACTTACCAGAGTTATCTTGCCACTGGTGATACGGCCCTGCGTGCATTGAAAAGTTATAAGGGCTGAGTTTGGGTGACTCTGGGAACTGCCAGCGGCGCTGTTTGCCTACATTGGTGATAGCCGTTTCTCGCATGGCGCTTATCACCGTCCAGCTTTTAGGGGCGGTGACAGTTAAATTAAATGTGGCTTTGAGATCGGGTTGATCAAATAGCGCAAACATTTGCTGCGCGGCAGCTGGCTCAAAGTGGGAATATAGGTAAACCTTGTTATCAACTGGGTCGACAAATTTATGCAGGCCTTCGCCATTATTGCTGTAGTCGCGGCTATAGGCGACTTCAATGGTGTTGCTGCCACTATTTAATAGTCGAGGGTTAAGCTTAATATAGCTGTTGTTGTAATTTGGGTAGACCTTTTTACCATTGATAACAAAGCGTTGGATCTGTGCTTGGTTTAGATCTAAGCTCAGGGCTTTGTCATTGTCACTGAGGTCAAAGCTCACCTTGGTTACGCCGTTAAAGCCGTCGTGCTCGGTTAGGGTTAAGTCGAGCTGGTAGTGCACATCGGTTATCCTTGCGGCGCGTTGTGCAGCTGCTTGCTGGCTAATGTAGGCACTATTGTCGCGCAAAAAATTGCCGTCATTGGTGTTGGCATGGCTTGCAGTGGCAACGCACAATAAGGCAGTGGTAAAACCGATAAACAACAACTTCAAAACAGCATCCTTTTCTCATTATTCGGGGATCTACAGCAAGCGCATACGTTACTCTATTTCCTTTGTATTCAGCCAGACTAATTTTGTATAGCAAAAAGCCAGCTTAATGCTGGCTTTGTTAACGATTAAAACCGTCTGACTAGGCGAGTTTAGTCTAATCAGCGCTTGCTGGGTTATAGACCTAAAAACGACTTAGACTTAACTTTACGAATTTCTTTTTCGTCAGACCATTCGATTAAACCTGTTTCTAGGTCCATTAAGCGCATAGTCATCTTGTAGTAAACATCTTTAGTACTGCCATCTTGCTTAACGATGCTAGATAGGTTGCCATATAGCATGTATTGAGCACCAATTTGGCGACCAAAGTTAATCGCTGTAGACGGGTCAACCATGCCTGAGTTGTTTTGGTAATCAAGCTGCTTACGTACCGAGTCAACCTTGGTCATATCAATAAAGCGGAACTTACCTGAGCGCAGTAACTTGTTGCTGATTGAATCGGTTACAGATTCAGTATCGATATGTTCAGAGGTTTTGTTCTTAATTTTATCAACGAAGATAATAGGGCGATCGTTTGCTGTCATTGCCACAACCGGTGGGAAGGTCAGCATGCTGTCGACCATCTTAGCCGCTATAGCTTGAAGATCGGTAGAACCGAAGTTCTCGTTAACGGTTTCCACTTCTGTGGCATCACCGTATTCAACTTTTGATTGGCAGGCAGATAAACCGATTACTGCTGCAAGAATAAAAACGACTTTTAAATGTTTCATAGTTAATTCCATACAAGTGATTGCTAAATGATTATTGAATAAAAACGGGTGTAATTACCAGTGTCAATTACCCAGACTAAGGTTGTACGACCGCTTTTGACTTCAATGGGGTCTGCCGGATTATTGTCCAGCATAAGTGAATAGCTGCCAGGCTTAACGTATGAACGGGCTATTTGTGCCTGTTCTGGTAAGGTTAGCCAACTGCGCCTGTCGGCTTGTTCTGTCACCACGTTAAAAATCTGCATGGCGATAGAAGCGTAATCGATATCATTGTTGCGTCTTTTGGTGTCACTTTCGACGCTTTGCGCCATTTCTGACTTGGCATAAATACGGGCGGCTTGCCTCACAAGGGCGGCGGGTAACTCTTCTTTAAGGGCGGTAATTGCCAATGCATCGATATCAGCAATCGGCGCAGTTTTAAGAACGGTACCTAAGCCTTGAATTTGGCCCTGACGTACAGGTTGTTTATTAGGGTAATAGGTTGCTAATGAAGCGGTTTGCCAGTTGCCTTCTATGGTGAATGGCACTGTAAAGCTTTGCTTTTCAGGTACAAAGCCACGCTCAAGCATTATGATGATTTGGCCTTCACCTTTACTTGGCATAACCGCATCGCCCCAGCGCCTTTTAAATTCATCGTATTGCGGCATCGACAACTGCTTTGCCAGTCTGACTAAGTCTTTTTGTAAGTAGGGATTATTAGGTGTAATTTGCGCCGCTTTACGGTAATCGATAAAGGCATCGTTGGGCTCACCTAAAATCTCATGCAACATGCCTGTAGTATAGTAGCTATAAGCGTTTAAGAATGAACTGGTTGTGGTGCCAGCAGCTTTGCCTAACTTATTCATCTCGGCATCTATGGTGCCATTTGCCATCGCTTGTACGGATTTATTCGATTTTTGGTAACGTCGCTGCTCTTGGCTTTGCAGTTCATTACTACGGCGTACTTCAACCAATGCTCCTTGAGTATCGCCTGCAAACAGGTAATTTAATGCCTGATACTGATGTAGCATAATGCGTTCATAGCCTGGGCCGCGATAAGGGATCACGTTGTCGTTAATAAACAGGCTACTTGCGGTTGCACCTGCATCACTTAAGCTAATTTTTGCTTTGTCATCAAACTCAAGATAAGCGTTAGCTGCTTGCTGATAATATTTTTTGCTAGATTCAAAGTCACCGGCTATCTGAGCGCTACGGCCAGCTTCTTGTGCGTAGAGTAACCCGTCTGCTCCATCTATTTTTGATTCGACAATTTGGGCGGCATTTTGTGGCGTAGGAGAATTGAGCTGAGCCTTAACGGGGGCAATTTGAGAGGGGTAATTGATAAAAATGCTGTTAAACGCGCAGCCGCTTAGGCTTAGCATCATGGCTATCAGCAGAAGTAGACTTCTCATTCCCAGATCTCTTTTATTTGCGTTAATAGCATCGCCATCCTTGTTACCTATAGAGTCTGTCGAGTTGAATTAGTTCACGATAAAAATGATTGGTACAGACAGTAGGCCAATAATAAAAACATATAATATTTCAGGGTTATATCAAGGTTTTTATAGCCTTGTTAAGCTGAACATAAGATGAATACCTTTAATCCCTGCTTAATTAACCCGCATTTTACGGTGTTTACTTGATTAAAGTTATTCATCTAGCTTGGTCATACTTCATTAATAGTGAGGTGGTGGAGTCTCATCTGCTTGGCTGGCCATATTGCTTGGCTCAACAGCTTGCAACTTACTGACAAGAAGCCTCAGTTGATCTTGTTGCGTGGCGAGGGCCTTATTAAGCTTAATGACTTGTTGGTCTAACTCTTCAATGGTGCCATCTTGGAAAGCAACTTTCATTTCTAGCTCTTCGACACGACGTTCTAAATTATCCAAATTAACCTCTGTATGGATAGGGGGCATTGATGAACGCACCCTCAAATGGGACTGCTACGTTAATACTGTATTTATGAGCTATATATTGGAATGTATAGCAGCTAATACGGATCTTAATTAATGGGATTGAGTATACAACATCTGCCCGTGTTTATAGAAACTTACCTCAATATAGATTGATAACTTTTCAAGTATATAACTTGTCTGTCGACAGGGTGAAAGCTGTATGAATGCTGAAGTAACTCACTATTGAGTCGCTGCTTTATGGAACTTGCTCCGTTTTCTCGTGTCTGTTAGATGACTATTAAGATAATCATTGCTAAGTTATTAAGCCAAACGCTATTGAGTGTGATTGAACTGTACATAATTGATTAATATGTCTGGAAAAAGAACGCTTGATTATGGTCAAGATGCTTTTAGCTATTCTGATTGGAATAACCTTTTTAACTAGTATAGAGTGGTTCACCTAAATAAAAGTATTAGGTTAATGTAACCACGTGTAAATGCTGAGGAAGCTTTAATGAAATCGATTTATAAATATTCACTAGTGGCTTTGGCCGTAGTTGGTCTAACTGCTTGTAATCAAGAGCAAGCAGCTGTAGCAGCCCCTGTAGAATTAAAAACTGAAGCGCAAAAAGAAGCTTACAGCGTTGGCGCATCTATCGGTACCTATATGGCTGGCCATATTAAAGAGCAAGAAGAGCTTGGTCTAAACGTTGATAGAAACCTAATTGTTACTGGTTTTAGCGAAGGCCTAAATAGCGAATTAAAGCTAACTCAAGAAGAGATGCAAACAATCTTGCAAACTCTTGATGAAAAGCTAAATGAAAAGCGTCAAGCACAAGCTGCATTGTTAGCAGAAAAAGCATCAGCTGAAAGTAAAGCTTTCCTAGACAGCAACAAGGCTAAAGAAGGCGTTGTGACAACGGATTCAGGTCTACAATACGAAGTGATCACTGAAGGTACGGGTGAAAAGCCTGTTGCTGAAGACACGGTTAAAGTTCACTACGTAGGCACGCTAACTGACGGCACAGAATTTGATAGCTCTGTTGCACGTGGCGAGCCAGCTACATTCCCGCTAAACCGCGTGATCCCTGGCTGGACTGAAGGTGTTCAGTTGATGTCTGTTGGTTCTAAGTATAAGTTTGTTATTCCTGCAGACCTAGCTTACGGTGACCGTGATACTGGTACTATCCCTGCTAACTCAACCCTAGTATTTGAAGTTGAGCTACTGGATATTGAAAAGGCTGGCGCGCCAACAGCAGATGCAGCGCACGCACATTAATCACCAAGCTCGGTTGAGCTTCGGTGAATAGAAAAAAAGGACGCAATGAGCGTCCTTTTTTATTGCAGTTTTATTATTGAGTGATCAAAGTTAGCAGAGCTGTTGAATATGATGGCAATGAGCTAGTTTAATGGTTTCAAAAGCGGAGTCATCCGATTGCCATGATGCTTAAGTGAGCATCGCTGAGCATGAGAACGAATATCTCAGGGCGTACAGAGTGTTATTGGGTTAAAATGAGCTATGAGAGTGATTTTTAATGTTGAGCCAAGCTATGGAATACGAATTTTTACGCAACACCATTACTGATACTGTATTTGCTCGCTTTAGTATGGATCATGAAGCATTAGGCTTTTGGTTATCGGAAGAGCTTGCTGACAATACTGAGTTATATAGTCAGATCTGCCAACAAATTGAGCGCTTGCAAAGCGGTCAAGGTAACGAGTGGCGTTTAGTGGGTAAAGCGTTATCGCTTGAACTTGATATCGAGCAAGCACGCATCTTTGCGAATGACATTGAAGATAATGATGACCAAGAACTTGATGAGTCTATGTCATTTTATGATGGTGAATCAGAGGCTTTTTGTGGCTTAGAAGATTTTTATGATGTGATTGTTAGCTGGCGTCGTTTTATCGACGAAAAATGATTGCCGATCTTCAGATTGATTATTATACCAATCTGTATAAGGCATTGTTTAACACAGAAGTTAGCAGCCTTAAGCGCTAAACTCTCGTTGAGCGACCAAACCTCTATACTGATTGGTATTAGGCAACAATAAACAAAAAAGGCAGCTATTAGCTGCCTTTTTTGCTCAACTCAAACCGTTTAACTCAAACCATAGTGTTACTGGTTTAGGTAACGTACCGCCATTTCGGTACGAGATTTAGCGTTGGCCTTACGCAGTAAATTTTTCACATGAACTTTAACAGTGCCTTCACTGATATGCAGTTGCTCTGCGACGATACGGTTACTTTGGCCTTCTGCTAAGTGCTGTAAGATCTCAAGCTCACGCGGCGTTAGGTTTTCAATCCATTCTTGTTCATTGACCGAACTGTTCAGTTCTGACAAGTATTCTTGTACGTTGTCACTAATGACTCGGTGACCAAGCATGGCATTTTTTAGCATATCAAGTAGTAAATCTGGCTCAGTATCCTTTAACAAGTAACCATCGGCACCAGCGCGAACAAGGCGAATGACATCTTGCTTAGCGTCGGACACTGTTAAGATAACAATACGAGAAGTGACCCCTTCTTGCCTTAGTGCATTCAACGTATCTAAGCCTGTCATACCCTTCATATTGAGATCGAGCAATATAATATCTGGTTCGTTATTGCTAACGGCTGAAAGCGCATCTAAACCGCTGCCTGCTTCACCAAATAGGGTGAAGTCTGAGTCAGAGGTGACAAGCTGACAGATCCCACGACGTAATAGTGGGTGATCATCAATAACTAAAACCGAATAGGGCTTTCCCATGTTAAGGCCTCCTGCTGAGGTATATAGGTCTAAGTAAAATTACTAAAAACAGCTGTTGTTAATCTAACGCGCCCCTAAAAAATAGTGCCTAAAGTCAGGTGTTCCCTATGTTGTAGGCTCCTGTTGGGGAGAGAAAGTTAGTGCCACTGTGGCACCGCCTTTTTTATTTTGGCTAAATTCTACCACACCAGAAAGGCGACTGGCGCGTTCGTGCATAATTCCTAAGCCAAAATGTTGGTCTCTCTCTTTCAGTTTCTCAATCCCCACACCGTCATCACTGATACTAATTATGACTTTTTGCTCAGAAATTTTCTGACAACTGATATGGATATGTTTTGCGCTAGCGTGTTTTATCGCGTTTAAAGTGGCTTCACGAGTAAGCTGCAATATGTGAATATGTTGATGCGCACCTAACAACTGCGCAGGTAATTTATAGTCCAAAGTGATATTGGCATCAGATTGACCGCGAAGCTGCTCAACCATTGCTTCGATAGCATGGCCCAAGTTTGGATCTTTAATCGTGAGACGGAAAGTTGATAATAGCTCACGTAATTGAACATACGCGGTATTTACCCCTTCGTTTATTTCTTGTAGCTGCTCGGCAGCTCTTGGGCTTTTTGATGTTTTATCTAACTCTTTGGATAATAAGTTAACTTGGATTTTTAAAAATGAGAGAAGCTGACCTAAAGAGTCATGCAATTCTCTGGCAATTACGCCACGCTCTTCCATTAGTGCGAGTTGCTGACGTTGTTCACCTGCACTGTAAATCACCATTGAGCGCGCTAGCATAATGGCAAAGTTGTTGAATAGTGGGAAGGAGGACTGTTCGGCGGAAACCACTTCTAGATAACCTAAATTATTGTCTTCAAACTCAAGTGGAAACTGCTGAGTATTGTCGTTGTGATGCGGCCATTCTGTATCTGTTGTCGCGCTAATAATATCGGTAACTTGTCCATCTTCGACCATAACCAGCCTAAGTTGAACGGCTTTTTCATGGGACTGCAGAGCATCAAGAGCGAGTGATAGTGTAGATTTGTTCAATTTGCTCGAATGCAGCATCAATAAACTGTCGTAAAGTAGAGTTAGCTCGTTGTTAGCACTGGTCAGTGCTATGGTTTTTTCTTGCACTTGTTCTTCTAAACCTTGGTAAACGGTAGCCAGCTTTTTCACTGTAGAATCTAAAGCGCAACTTAAAGCACTTAATTCTAGGTACTCTGTTTTAGGCATTTCTACATTAAAATTACCTTGCGAAATTGTATCAGCTGCCTGCATCAATTGTTGCAAAGGTTTAACAACTTTGCGTTTGGCTATTCTAACCGTAATGAAGGCAATGAATAACATTAACCCTAAACCGCCTATTTGGCTGATGGCGAGAATCTTTAATTTTAATGCTGCATATTGCTCTGTTTCGAGTACAAATAGATCGATAGTATCGACAAAGTCTTTTAGCGCCGCAGCATATAATCGAGATTCTTCAGCCTCAATGTAATAGCGCATCACCTGCCACTTATCGATAACGGTTAGATATTTATCTTTTAAATCTTGTGGTGTATACCAAGTTAGAGAACGTTTAAGTGCTTGAGAATGAAGTGTATTTTCGAATTCTACTATTTTTTCAGCGGCAGCTTCACTGCCAGAGTTGGCATAAAACATTAATCGGTAACTTTGCATTCGAAGCGAACCTGAAGCGTTGATCGCTCGTGCGTCTCCAAGGCTGTAAGACAAGTTGATAATAGCGAAGATCGCGAGTCCACTCGACAGTAAAATCAGCGTTAACATGAAGCCCCAAATTGCTGAAGTCAGTCTGCCTTTTTTCATCTAATAATTCTCATAAATTGGGTTGAATTGTTACTTATTTATCGCTACCGAATATTAGCGATCCATTGATTGCATTAACAAATACGCAAAAGTGTGAGCAACAACACGTTCACAATTTGATCTAACGCAAACTTCACCACGGATACCCCATAAGGGGTATGTTTTTGTTAAGCAGAAGTGATTAACTTCGAGCTTGAAATAGGTGGGACTATATAAAGATTATAAAAGTAACATGGAGATGAGATGGTGAAAACATTAACTAAAAAGACTTTTGCACTTAGTGCAATCGTAGCTGCAAGCTTAATAGCTGGTAGTGCATTTGCAAGTGATAAGACTGAACCTCGTAACGAAGTTTATAAGGATAAGTTCTCTAAGCAATATAACAGCTGGCACGATACTTCTGAAAGCGTAGAGATCATTGATGCGCTTGAGCAAGATCCTAATCTTGTGATTCTTTGGGCTGGTTACGGTTTTGCAAAAGACTACAACAAAGCTCGTGGCCATGTTTATGCCGTAACTGATTTACGTAACACACTACGTACTGGCGCACCAAAAAATGCTGAAGATGGTCCAATGCCAATGGCATGTTGGTCTTGTAAGAGCCCAGACGTACCTCGTATGATCGAAGAGCAAGGTGAAGACGGTTACTTCAAAGGTAAGTGGGCTAAAGGCGGTCCAGAAATCGTTAACTCTATCGGTTGTTCTGATTGTCACGAAAAAGGTAAGTCTAAGTTACGTATCTCTCGTCCATACGCTGAGCGCGGCATGGAAGCACTAGGCACACCATTTGATAAAGCTTCTCGTAAAGATAAGCAATCTATGGTTTGTGGTCAGTGTCACGTAGAGTACTACTTCGAAAAGACTGCCGATAAGAAAGGTTTTGTTAAGTTCCCATGGGACAAGGGCACAACTGTTGAAGATATGGAAGCATACTATGATGCTATCGACTTCGCAGATTGGACTCACGCGGTTTCTAAAACGCCAATGCTAAAAGCACAGCACCCAGGTTATGAAACTTGGCAGCTAGGTATGCACGGTAAGAACAACGTAAGTTGTACTGACTGTCACATGCCTAAGGTTAAGAATGCTGAAGGCCGTAAGTTTACCGATCACAAAGTGGGTAACCCATTTGATCGTTTCGAAGAAACTTGTGGTACTTGTCATGACCAAAGCAAAGAGTTCATGGTTAACCTAGACAACGAGCGTAAAGCTAAGGTTAAGCAAATCCAACTACAAGCTGAAGAGCAGTTAGTTAGAGCTCACTTCGAAGCTGGTGCAGCTTGGAAAGCTGGCGCAACAGAAGCTGAAATGAAGCCAATCCTAACAGATATCCGTCACGGTCAATGGCGTTGGGATTATGCAATCGCTTCTCACGGTGTTGCATCTCACGCTCCAGATGAAGCGTTACGTGTACTAGGTACTGCGTTAAACAAGGCTGCTGATGCTCGCGTTAAGCTAGCTCAACTTCTTGCTAAGAAAGGTGTACCACAGCCAGTAGCACTTCCAGACATCTCTACTAAAGCTAAAGCACAAGCGGCTCTAGGTATGGATATGAAAAAGATGAACGCAGACAAAGCTGAGTTTAAGAAGACTATCTTACCTAAGTGGGATGCTGAAGCTAAAGAGCGTGAAGCAACTTACAAGTAAGCCTGATTAAACACTTTTATTAATATCAGTGTGTAATTAAAAAGCCCTCATTTGAGGGCTTTTTTGTTTTAATACTCGTTACTTAATCAGTTTTAACAGGGATTTAAAGCGGTCACCTTGTGCTAGATGTTGTAATTCAAATAATAACGACTCTACATTAGTTGTTAGTGCGCCATGCTGCTGCATCATCTTTATTCCGTTAACTTTATTTGCTTCGGTTCTTGAAGCTAAAGCATCGGTAACAAGGTGAGCTTGATAGCCATTATCGAGTAAGTCTCGACATGTTTGGTAAACGCAAACATGAGTTTCTATCCCTGCCAAAATTATCTGCTTTCGTCGTAAATTTTGCAGTTGCTGTTGAAAATCATCTGTTTGCCAGCCGCTGAAGTGATACTTAGCTATTGGTGTTGTAGTTTTTTTTAGCTCAATGGCAAGTGATTCGCTAGTACCACCAAGTTTTTGCGGGATCTGCTCTAACCACAAAATAGGCAGGTCGAATAGCTGTGCACCTTGGATCAATGTTTTTAGCTTATGGTGCAATAGTTCACTTTGGTGCATGACTTTTGCGAGTTGTCCTTGCACGTCTACAACAACCAACACACATTCTTCTATTTTTAGCATGCTTGACTTCTTTTTGATCAAGGTAGGAGCATGCAAGTAGAGCGCATTGTTGCTCTTACGCCTATTAGAAATAGGTCTAACAGTAACAGAGGCGCATAAGACAAATTGTGGTTGTTTGATTTGCTCTAATAGTTTGAGTTGTAACTGGGCTTTCTCTTACTCCTTTCATTTACGCGCTTATTCATTACTGTCGATAACGCTTGCGTTAAATTTGTGCAGCTACTGACTAAATGCACTTTTATGGTGCATTTGTATTCACCTGTGAATTATGGGTTCTAGTTATCTACTTGAATATATTGAATTAATAATTATGGCCTAATGATTGAATTACTTCTGTTAAATAAAGAAGAACATTCGGGAGAGGGTGATGAAACTGGTTAGCGCAATTATTAAACCATTTAAATTAGACGATGTACGAGAAGCCATTGCTGGTGTCGGTATTGAGGGGATGACGGTTACAGAGGTGAAGGGCTTTGGTCGCCAAAAGGGCCATACCGAGCTTTATCGTGGGGCTGAGTATCAAGTCGACTTTTTACCGAAAGTAAAACTGGAAATAGCTATTAAAACAGAACGTTTAGAGATGCTGATAGAAGCAATTACAGGCGCAGCACGAACAGGAAAAATTGGTGACGGTAAGATTTTCGTGACGGATTTAGAGCAAGCAATACGTATTCGTACTGGCGAATTCGACAACGATGCACTTTAAGGGGATAAGCAAATGGATGATTTAACTAAGTTAGGACTCACAGTAACAGAGTTACGCTTTGCCCTTGATACGTTTTACTTTTTGATTTCGGGTGCATTGGTTATGTGGATGGCGGCGGGTTTCGCTATGCTTGAAGCTGGGTTGGTAAGATCTAAAAATACAACTGAGATCTTAACTAAGAACGTATGTTTATATTCTATTGCCTGCGTGATGTATCTGATCGTGGGTTACAACATCATGTATGTAGATAACACCGAAGGAGGGTGGGTACCCTCTTTAGGTGCATTAATAGGATCGCAAGCAGATGGGGCTGATCATGCACTAGAGTCTGACTTTTTCTTTCAGGTCGTATTTGTGGCAACGGCAATGTCGATTGTATCGGGCGCGGTTGCAGAACGTATGAAGCTATGGGCCTTTTTGAGCTTTTCGGTGTTTATGACTGCGGTTATTTATCCTGTTGAAGGTTATTGGACTTGGGGTGGGGGATTCTTAGCTCAAGCAGGTTTTGTTGATTTTGCAGGTAGCGGTATTGTGCATATGGCGGGGGCGGCTGCGGCGATATCTGGGGTGTTATTACTCGGTGCACGCAAAGGTAAATATGGTGCAAATGGCCAGGTTAATCCTATCCCTGGTTCAAACCTTCCCATGGCGACATTAGGTATGTTTATTTTATGGATGGGTTGGTTTGGCTTTAATGGTGGTTCGCAGTTATTGGTATCTGATGCTGAAAATGCCAGTGCTGTTGCTAAGATTTTTGTTAATACTAACTCTGCAGCTGCTTTTGGTGCGCTCTCGGCGCTAATAGTGTGTCGCTTAATATGGGGCAAGGCTGATTTAACCATGATTTTAAATGGCGCATTGGCAGGCTTAGTGGCGGTTACCGCTGATCCTCTGTCTCCTTCTTTAGCGATGGCCGGCGTGATTGGTATCGTTGCAGGTGGTTTAGTTGTGTTTTCTATTGTTGCCTTTGATCGTATTAAAATTGATGACCCAGTGGGTGCTATTTCAGTGCATGGTGTGGCAGGGTTATTGGGCTTAGTATTGGTGCCAGTATCTAATGCAGATGCATCTTTGTTAACTCAGCTATATGGAGCAGCAGTGATTTTTGGTTGGGTATTTTTTGCATCAACTGCAGTATGGTTACTCCTAAAAGTGACCATGGGGATCCGTGTTACTGAAGAGGAAGAGTATAACGGTATGGACGCCTCTGATTGCGGCATTGATGCTTACCCGGAATTTGTATCAATTAAAAGCGCAAGCTAACTGACATACCATAAAGGTATTAAGGGGATTATTAAAAAGCAGAGCATAAGCTCTGCTTTTTATTGGTGAATATACAGGTTGTGTTAAGTTTATTAGGTGTTTAATTTGCGCTAGAGTGTAGTTAAGCGTCTTAATTTTAAGATGACAACATGATATTTTCGTTACATGTAAGCGCCAATAAGGAATGCGATGAAAGCGCAAAAATGGCTAGGATGTTTAGGATTATTACTCGTGGTAAGCACTGTTAATGCAGGGCAAGTTGTGGTGCGAAAATCAAGTGAGCCTTTCGATGCTTTTGCCGTAAGAGATGAAGTGCAAAAGCAACATCAATGGCAAGAGGTATTGCGTTATCAGCAGCAAATTCAAATATTACAAAGTTTGCCGTTTGGCTGTATCACAATTGCTGCTCCTTACCGATATTTCTCATGTCAGGGCTTATATTACCGACCTTATAACCATCAAAATAAAGATGTTTTTATTCAAATCGATGATCCAAAAGCTGTGGGTAACGAGTAAGGCATTTTCAATACTTTATTAATGAGCTGTAATTCGTTTCTTTATTACTTTGCATTTTGTAACGCTTTTTTAAATCAGGTTCATTCCAATGGCATATGCTTAGTGTATGAAGCCTTTGCGTTGAGATTGTAATGAAACGACCCATTTTGCTTTTAATTTTTTTGTTAAGTAGCCTGCTGGGAGGTTGTGCCAGCCAAAAGCCTGTGGCTGATGTTGATCTTACTGCTTACTTTCATGATGCTTCTTTTAATTCACCGCCATCTTTACCAAGTCCAGACGAGTTGTTTGCATTGCCAGATGCCGCTATTGCAGAGCTTAGGCGAGAGTTACTGCACAGCAAAAACAGCGGTCAGTTATCAAACCAAATGCTGCATGAGTGGTTAGCAGACTACATTAACGCTACTAACGGTGGCTTTCGTTATGCTGATAATGTCACTCGAACAGCCAGTGAAACCTTTAATGATAGAGAAGGTAATTGCTTATCTTTAGTGGTGTTAACTGCGGCGCTAGCTGAAGCTGTTGATGTTAAAGTGGACTTCCAGGATATTGGTATTCCACCAATATGGGATAGGCAAGGTGGGTTTTATCTTGTTAACGGCCATATTAATCTAAAGCTGCTACCTCAAGAAAAACGTAATGTATTTAATATCTCTACACCAGCTATTCAAATTGATTTTTTACCAGAGCGAGCGATGCAAGGTTACAGTAAGAAAAGAGTTAATAAATCAACTGTAATCTCGATGTTTTATAATAATCTTGCGGCTGAAGCGTTAATCGCTGGAAACTATGACCGTGCCTATGGTTTGTTAAAGCTTGCTCTTGTAGAGCAAAGCCATTTTTTACCAGCCTTGAACACTCTAGCTGTGCTATATCGCTATAAAGGTATGGATGAAGAAGCAGAGGCGTTATATCGCTACGCTTTAACGGTGAGTCCTGACGATATGAATGCTCTATATAATTACGCCATCATATTGGCAGAGCAGGACAGAATTGATGAATGGGCTGAAGTGCACAAAGTGCTTGAGCTTGCACGTATACGAAATCCTTATTACTACTACGGAATGGCACAACAAGCTTTTTTGGAACGAGAGTATCAAGACGCACTAAGCTGGTATAAACGTGCGATTGATAAGGCTGATTATCGCCATGAATTCTATTTTGGTCTTTCACGTACGTACTGGGTTATTGGTGATGAGCGGCTTGCGGAGAAAAATTTAAAAAAAGCGCTTTCACTGACTAAGGACAGTAAGAATAAGCAACGTTATCAAGCTAAGTTAAATGCCATGGCAAGTCACTAGTGGAGCACGTTTATCGCTTTTGAGGTTGTGTAGTTATTAATATAAACATACGTGGGGCTATCCGATCTAAATAATTGCGGATTGCTCACATTAAAACAGGCTTATCTTTTAATGGATAAGCGGTTCTGCTTATCCAATCTTGATGAAATAAATTCAAGTTTAGTTTTAGTCTAATGTATTAGAGGGAGTTTACGTGAGTAAATTTGTATATACGAAATAAAATCTATTGTTATATCGCTTTAGCTCCGGCTTTAAATGAGAGTTTTATACATAAAATTTATTTTTATATATTTATTAAACAGTAGTTTATAAATATTGCTGTTTAATAATCATAACTTGATTGCAATTAGGCTTCATACTGGATAAATTGAATGCAGTATCGCAATTGAGAGATCTGTATTCATAGGCTAGACGGAGCTAAGTATTACCATGTATTACCAAAATGATGATGTTCGAATTAATAAGATTAAAGAGTTGTTACCTCCAATTGCTATTTTGGAGCGATTTCCTGCAACAGAGAACGCATCTGCGACCGTATTCAATGCCCGTGAAAGTATCCATAATATTCTCGCTAAGAAAGACGATCGTCTGCTGGTGGTTATTGGTCCATGTTCTATCCATGACCCCGTCGCGGCGCTTGAGTACGGTAAGCGTCTAGTTGACTTAAGAGACAAGTATAAAGACCAGCTAGAGATTGTTATGCGAGTTTATTTTGAAAAGCCACGCACAACCGTTGGCTGGAAAGGCTTAATTAACGATCCATACATGGATAATAGCTTTAAGCTCAATGACGGTTTACGCACTGCGCGTAAGTTATTACTTGATCTAAATGATTCTGGCTTGCCAACAGCGGGTGAGTTTTTAGATATGATCACCCCACAGTACGTTGCTGATTTAATGTGCTGGGGCGCTATTGGTGCTCGTACTACTGAGTCACAAGTGCATCGTGAACTGGCTTCTGGTTTATCAAGCCCTGTAGGGTTTAAAAACGGCACTGACGGCACAATTAAAGTGGCAATTGATGCAATTGGAGCGGCGAGTGCCCCGCATCATTTCTTGTCTGTCACCAAGTTTGGCCATTCTGCAATTGTAGAGACTAAAGGTAACCCTGATTGCCATATTATTTTACGTGGCGGTAAAGAACCTAACTATAGTGCTGCGCATGTAGCAGATATTAATCAGCAGCTGGATAAAGCAGGACTTGCTCGAAATATAATGATTGATTTCAGTCATGCGAATAGCAGTAAGCAATTTGCTCGTCAAATACTTGTTTGTGAAGATGTTGCTGAGCAAATGGCTGCCGGTGAACAGGCAATTTTTGGTGTGATGGTTGAAAGTAACTTGATTGAAGGTCGTCAAGATCATGTTGAAGGCCAATCACTATGTTACGGACAAAGCGTGACTGATGCTTGTATTGGGTGGGCTGACACTGAAAAGCTACTTAAAACACTAAATGATAGTGTTGTTAACCGCAGAGCTACTGTTGCGTAAAAACAAAAAGGAGGCAAAAGCCTCCTTTTTTGATCAAATGCTTGAATCATTTGTATTTACTTTCTTTCTTGTTCAAGTAAGTACTCATTAGCCTTAGCTAAGCTGCCAAAAGAAGTAATTAGATTATTTTGTCCCTTCTCCTGAATTTCAGGATTTCCAGATTGGGTCATCATCCATATCCATGTTTGGATGAGTGGTAAGGGGGGGTATTTTGGCTTGGATGAATCAAGCATGTTTTCACCTTTTATAGTTAACTCGAAAAGAGTGTTTTACACCCTTCTAGCCCGTTCACTTTTAATTTTGTATCGCAGAGAGTATCAAATTCTTTTCTTTGGGTTAACAGTATTTGCATTTGTTAGTACAAAATTGCCAAAAATTGTGTAAACCAACCCAATTTAAGAGTTTTAACCATCAACTTTAAGCCTAAAGTAGTACGATAACATGGTTGCTCGCAAGTGTTTGTTAACTTTTTAGTTACAGGTGTTTGTTCTGATTTATGTTGGGGTAGAGCTAAATTATTGTCATTTAACTAAAAATGATTCCATTTTCACTTTAAAACTTTTTTGGAAGCGAGCATGCGCCCCTCATTATACTTCGACGGACCTGTGGGTAAGTTAAATTGGCACGTTTTGCGTATGCTTTGGCCCTACCTTATTGAGTTTAAACAAAGGGTTGGCTTAGCTCTACTGTGCTTGATTGTGGCTAAGGTCGCTAGTGTCGGCTTACCGTTTGTGCTTAAAGCGTTAGTTGATGGCTTGTCGGGAGCATCGACGGCTGAGCTCATTTCAGTGCCTATTTCGTTAGTCATTGCCTATGGTTGTATAAGGTTATTAAACACGCTTATATCTGAGGTGAGAGATACCCTATTTGGCCGAGTTACCGAGCGGGCTATTAGACGTTTGGGTATGGCGGTGTTTGAGCATCTACACCGATTAGATATGGCTTTTCATCTAGAGCGTCGCACTGGCGGTTTATCTAGGGATATAGAGCGTGGCACCAGTGGCATGAGTTTTTTAATGCGCTTTATGGTGTTCAATATCGTGCCGACTATCATCGAGATTGTACTGGTTGTTGGTATTTTATTTTATAACTACGGATATGCCTTTGCTGGGGTGACCTTGTTATCTGTGATTGCCTATGGAACCTACTCCATTATTGCTACTGAATGGCGCACCGGGTATGTGCGTGATGCTGCCAAAGCTGACTCCGTGTCTAATACTCGGGCTATAGATAGTCTTCTGAACTATGAAACGGTTAAGTACTTTAATAATGAACAGTATGAAGCAAAGCAATATGATGCA
The DNA here is from genome assembly GCF_041471165.1 of Shewanella sp. 10N.261.52.F9. Classification (NCBI taxonomy): domain Bacteria; kingdom Pseudomonadati; phylum Pseudomonadota; class Gammaproteobacteria; order Alteromonadales; family Shewanellaceae; genus Shewanella; species Shewanella sp. 10N.261.52.F9. The sequence continues at coordinate 89,221 of NZ_JBFRNX010000013.1, read as the reverse complement.
GCGTTAGCTAAATGGGAAGATGCTAAGCGTAAAAACCGTTTATCGTTATTTGCATTAAATGCGGGGCAGGCGTGCATTATTTCTGTGGCAATGACCTTAATGCTGGGCATGGCTGCTTATGATGTTGCTAGTGGCCTGATGACAATCGGTGACTTTGTATTAATTAACGCCTTTATGATGCAGCTTTTTATCCCTCTTAATTTCCTTGGTTTTGTGTATCGGGAGATCCGTGGCGCTTTTGCCAATATCGAACGTATGTTTGGCTTACTCGATAAAAAACCTATGATAAATGATACCGATAACGCCTATGAAAAACCGTTAACTCAGGGCCGGGTTTCATTTGAGCATGTTGGTTTCAGTTATGACTCAAGATCCATTTTAGACGATATCAGTTTTAATATTGAAGCGGGCCAAAAGGTGGCCATTGTTGGCGATAGCGGCGCAGGTAAATCGACTTTAGTTAAGTTACTGTTTCGGTTTTATGATGTGGTTGATGGACGGATCTGTATTGATGGCCACGATATACGTGATGTTAGCCAAGATGCGTTAAGGCAGGCTATTGCTATAGTGCCTCAAGATACCGTGCTATTTAATGACACCTTAATTGAAAATATTCGCTATGGTCGTCCTGAAGCGACAAATGATGAAATCGATGCGGCTATTAAGATGGCACACTTGAGTCAGTTTATTGAAAGTTTACCTGAAGGTGGATCAACCAAAGTTGGCGAGCGTGGCTTAAAGCTATCGGGCGGTGAAAAGCAACGAGTGGCCATCGCCAGAGCAATATTGAAAAAAGCGCCTATTTTAGTATTTGATGAAGCGACTTCATCTTTAGATAGTCATTCAGAACAAGCTATTTTAACAGCCCTAAAAGAGGTCGCTAAGGGCCATACTAGCTTGGTAATAGCGCATAGGTTATCGACAGTTATTGATGCCGATATCATTGTTGTGCTCAGGAAGGGCAAAGTCGTTGAAACCGGGGGCCATAGTGAGTTACTGGCGGCTAATGGCTTTTATGCGAAACTTTGGCGGGTACAACAAGAATCTCGGAATATCACTGATTAATAACAGTCATACCAATCAGTATAAGACGTTGATTTATTCTGAGTGTATTTTGCAAACTAATCCAAGGCGAATGAATAACGTAATGGTTATTTTCTTATGAGTTTATTCAACGTGGAACTAAGCAGCCAAGAATATTCCTTATAGGTAAGTTTAGAAGTTCAGATTCGGTTTAAACGAGCTTGAACCTAGGACATTGCAAACAACAAGGAAGAGGTAAATGTCATTCAAGTATGAGCGTTTAATGACCTTGCCTCTGAATCGCTAAGCTCTCGCAGCGTGAGCAAATTTTTACCCTGATTGGTATTAATGGCGAATGTAATATTGACTAAATTAAGGAAAGGCGGATTAGGGTTCAGCATGGGTTCAGTTTCACATGGTTATAATTGTACATAATTTAACGGGAAACGAACGCTAAGAAGGTCATCATGAAAAATATACCTATACTTGCTCATATTGAAGGACAGGACAGTAAAGTGAATACTGACTGGCTAGCGATAATGGCGACACTTAAAAAGCGTGGGCTAGAACGTGATGAGCTTGAGGTTGTTTATTTTGAATTGTGCGCTGGTATGCGAGTAACAACTCGAGGTCTAAGCCTTGCAAAAGCAACTCCAGAAGCACCTTTGCAAGGACTATTACATGAGCCTAAGTTTTCCGCTAGAGATTATGCTGGAATGCTGAGCGCTTAGAAGTTTAATTTGCCAATTTTCCAGCCATCACAAATTAAGCTAGATTTTAGTGAAGGCTTTTTCATCGGCGTTAAACTGGTGATCTTGCCTTCTCTAAAGCAAATAAACTCCCCTTCGATTACCGTCATACGCTGACAACTATTACAACTACTGGATAAAACTTTGTGCTTAGGCGAAGCGTTTAAATCATTCATTTTATTCGCTCTCCTTTTACTGTTGCGCTGATAATATGGGCATGATGTCGATCAATACTACTGAAAAATAGCATCGGCTTTGTATTCTGAATTAGGTTATTAATTGGCATGTTATTGGCTAGAAAAAGGTATTAAATTAAGCTTTGATTAGCATTAATTTTTCTAGTAAACGCACATTCAATTATTTAAAGCTCAATGCGTAAAACTATACTCATCACTTTAAGTAGGTATTTTACAGTGATGCGTTTCACAAATCACCTTTTTTCTGTGCACTAGGTTTGCCGTAGTGGCTTATTTTTAAGTCTACCTTGCCATCTTGAGTGATAGAAAGCAGATAAAGCGCTCCATATTCATCTTCAACTATCGTCGCAATACTTGGACCTCCTAGTGCTGTAACCAGCATAGGAACAGTGTTGGAATGCCCTGCAATGAGGCTGCTGCCGTTATGCTTATTCACTAATGTAACGATTTCGCTAATATGCGCATCAATACCAGCTTTTGTTGTGGCAATGGTTATTGGTATCCCTAGTTGGGTTGCCAAAGGGGCTATTGTTAATTGGGTTCTTTGATAGTCAGATGCTATTAGTTGAGATAAATCTATTTCTGTAAGGGCGTTAACTAGTGCTTGAGCTCTTTGTTCTCCTGCAGCACTAAGTTGTGGATCTCGAGTTCCATCTTGATGCTTTTCTGCATGCCGAACCAAAACCACCGTTCTCATTAGCTGATTATCGATTCGTTCTGCAGTTTTCTTATTGCTTTCGGCTTGGCTTGAGATAGAAACCATGGTCATTAAACTTGTACCTAGTACCAATAATAAGCGGATTTTAGTGATGCTTGGTCTAACTGAACGCATAAAAACCTTCCTTGTGTTAATTCCACTTATCTCAAATTAGAACCGAAATCCTAGATATACTTAATCAATAGCTATTAAGCTGACTTGAGCATTAATTAGTTAGATTAGTCTTTCTGTAAGTGAAATAAAAGCTTATGCTGATTTATCCTTAGGTAACGGTTAGTTGCGATTTGTCTCTACTTCAATATGAGCGATTATGGCTGCGATTAACTATCTTATTTGGTTTTTACAAAGTGAGCTGCCAGTATCTAGCTGTAAGCCAAAACAAACTGATTAGGGGCATGCTATGTGGATAGAAGGTAAGGTAATTGAAAGAGTAGACTGGAGCGATAAGTTATTCTCTCTGAAAATTAAAGTCGATATTGGTGACTTTATTGCTGGCCAGTTTATTAAACTCAGCCGAGTTATTGATGACAAAAGAATAGGGCGAGCCTATTCATTGGTAAACCCTCCTGGTACCGATTACATTGAGGTGCTAGCCGTAGCGGTTGATGATGGTCAACTGTCGCCTAACCTGCAACAGCTTAATATAGGCGATGTTATCGATGTTGCAACTAAAGCTACCGGCTTTATGACACTAGATGAATTGCCGCAAGATGAGCAAAAAGGAAACCACTTGTGGTTTTTAGCAACAGGTACAGCAGTTGGTCCTTTTGTTTCTATCATGGATACGCCTGCTCCGTGGCAATCTTATGAGAAGGTCATATTGGTTTATGGCGTTCGTTACGCTGAAGATCTCGCTTATCTTGAACACCTCAAACAGTTTCAACAAACTTATCCTGAACAATTCAAACTTGTGCTTTCGGTGACTAGAGAGCCCTTTGAAGGCGCAATGGATAAACGGATCCCAGACGCAATTTTAACGGGTGAATTAGAAAGTCGAGTTGGATTAACGCTTAATGCTACTGATTCACAAGTGATGCTGTGCGGTAATCCTGAGATGATCACCCATGCGCAGCAAGTGCTAAAAGAATTGGGGTTAACGAAGAACTTACGCCGTGCACCTGGGCAGATAACAGTAGAGAAGTATTGGTAAGATTGTTTAAAGGAGTTGTTTAAGCATGAAATTGTTCTATTCAGACGCTTCACCTTATGCTCGTTGTGTGCGTATTTTTATTCAATATTATAAGGTGACTGAAATTGACGAAGTGGTCGTTGACCCCTTTGCTAATGAAGAAGTATTTTTACGTAGCAACCCCCTTGGCAAGGTTCCTTGTTTAAGCCTAAATGACGGTTCTTCATTGTATGACAGTGAAGTAATAATGAGGTTTGTAGATGCAAAATATGGCGATGCTGAGTTGTTTGGTGAGCAATACGACGATTGGACAAATCAATGCCACTTCTCGTTATTAAAAGGCATGTTAGACAGCGCTGTAGCCCTTAGGCAAGAACAACTGCGAGCTGAAGAAGGTCTGCGTTCTGATTTTTGGACGGCAAGGTTTGAGCAAGCATTGCTCAGAGGGCTAAAGCAAGTTGAGCAATTAGGTTTAGTCAATTATCAAAAGCTTACTGCGCAACAAGTGATATTAGTTTGCTTATTGGATTACTTAGATTTTCGTCATCCGCAATTATTATGGCGCAATCTAGTGCCAGCCTTGGAGATATGGCATAAGAAGATAGCAATAAAACCAATCTTCACCATGACTTCACCTCACTAAGAGTTGTTGGTGTTAGAGTTATAAGCATGTGGCTATAAATTGGATATAAACATTTATAAGTTAAGCGTTTGCTGATGTTAATCAAGGGTAAATTGTTTGCTAAATTTGAGCACAAACACTTGCTGTTAAGGTCAGTTTTGATTACCCTTTGTGCAATTGAGAATTGTTATCACTATCAATCAATGATGTGTCAGATATTGTTCAAGGGAGAGAAGTAATGAAAGTAATAAAGAGTTTAGCTGTAATGGGGTTTGCCTGTTTTGCATCAATAGCCAATGCTGCAGAAAACTTAACCGTATACTCCTATCGCCAAGCTTTTCTTATCGAACCTATCTTAGCTGACTTTACCAAAGAGACTGGCATCGGTGTTGATGTGGTGTTTTCAAAAAAAGGTATTGCTGAGCGTATGATGCGCGAAGGTCGCTTGTCTAAGGCTGATATTGTGTTGACGTCAGACTTTTACCGTCTAATGGAACTGGTTGAAAAAGACTTAGTTGTACCAGCTAAAAGCGACACTCTAAAACAAAATATTCCAGCTAAATATCGCTCTCCAGATGATGAGTGGTATGCATTGACTATGCGGGTTCGTAATATTTACTCTTCAAAAGACAGACTTGGTAAGCTTGATATTAACTATGAAGATTTAGCCGATCCTAAGTACAAAGGTAAGATTTGTACTCGCAGCGGTAAGCACCCATATAATGTGTCATTGGTTGCGTCTATGATTGCTCATCATGGCGAGCAAGAAACCAAAACATGGTTAGAAGGCTGGAAAGCAAACTTAGCGCGTAAGCCACAAGGTAATGATAGAGCGCAGGTCAAAGCAGTAAGTGAAGGTTTATGTGATTTGGCAATTGGTAACAGTTATTACTTAGGTAAGATGTTGCAAGATCCAAAACAAAAGGTTTGGGCTGATGCGATAGAGATTAATTTTCCTAACCAAGACAACCGTGGTTCACATATCAACGTTTCTGGCATGGCAATGGCAAAACATTCAAAGAACCAAGCTGCAGCGCTTAAGTTGATGGAGTTTTTATCAGGCGATAAAGCTCAGCAAACTTATGCTGAAGTTAACTTCGAATACCCAGTTAAGGTCGATGTTGCACCGTCTAAGCTAGTTGCTTCTTGGGGTGAGTTTAAAGCAGACGACTTGCCTATTTACAAGCTAGCTGAATATCACAGCGCTGCGATTAAATTGCTCGATGAAGTAAAATTTGATCTGTAACTTAGTGATAAAGTTGTTTAAGGTTGAGCTAACACGTTAGGCGTAGACTACGCCAAACTGGCTATAAGCTAGTAATATGTGGGCGCCAATGAAACACCTCATTGAACCTATCTTATGCTGATGGCAATAAGATAGGTTTTCTTGTTTCTAACAACGCATTGTTTCGTTTACTTAGGTAGTTAAAATTATGGTTTTAGGCTTAGCCAAGGGCTGGTCTGTCACGAGCTACACCTTGGCATTGTTAATTATAATGCCACTTATCGCACTCATTGGTCAGGCACTTATGCCTGACGAATCTGTGTTTCCCCACCTTTTTAATACCGTGTTGCCTACCTATATTAGTAACAGCTTATGGCTGATGTTTTGGGTGGTGCTAGGCTCGTTAATTATCGCTATCCCTGCCGCTTGGCTGGTGGCTAAATGTGATTTTCCCGGTAGACGTATTTTTCAATGGGCTTTATTACTTCCATTAGCGATGCCTGCTTATGTTGTCGCTTATGTGTATACCGACTTGCTTGATTATGCTGGTCCTATTCAACGAAGCTTACGGGCTTTTTTTGCTTGGCAATCGCCGCAAGATTATCATTTTCCTGAAGTTCGCTCGCTGGGCGGCGCTGCTATTATGTTAGCGTTAGTGTTATTTCCCTATATCTACCTACTGGCAAGAACCGCCTTTATGGAGCAATCAGCCAGTTTAAGCCAAGCGACTCGAGTGATGGGCTGTGGGCCTTGGAAAAGCTTTTGGCGTTTAAGCCTCCCTATGGCTCGGCCCGCATTTGCTGTCGGCGCGGCGTTAGTTGCTATGGAAACTGCAGCAGACTTTGCTACCGTTAGCTATTTTGCAGTGCCTACGTTAACCACGGCTGTATACGATACTTGGTTTGAATACGGCAGTTTGACGGCAGCAGCTAAGTTATCAACCATAATGTTGTTGGTGATTTTTGCCATGGTGGGTTTTGAGCGATTTGCCCGTCGCAAACAAAAGCTATTTCAAAAACAATCAACTCCCGGTGAGTTGGATATTTACCCTTTGAAAGGTGCCAAAGCTATGGTGGCTCTGGGTTATTGCAGTATCTTGCTGGTGTTGGCGTTTTTACTGCCTTTCATCATTTTATTGCAATACGCTTATGGCTATTTCGCTGAAAGCTGGAATGATGAGTTTTTTGAATACAGTTTTAATAGTTTGTGGATAGCCATGGTGGCGAGTGTTGTTTGTGTTGCTATCGGTATTTTGCTGATGTTTATTCGCCGAATTAGCCCGCGGCGAGCAGATATTTTGCCTTCACGGTTAGCTTCAACGGGGTACGCATTACCTGGTACTGTGCTAGCGATAGGTATATTAGTGCCTTTTACCGTAATTGATTTCGCGATTGACGACATAGCCGTGTACTTTGGTGTTCAGGGACCCGGTTTAATCTTTACTGGAAGTAGTTTTATTATAGTGTGCGCATTTTGCATTCGCTTTGCGGCAATAGCCATCGGCAGTATCGAAAATAGTTATAAACGCATTTCGCCATCGCTTGATATGGCTGGCATAACCATGGGGTTAAAGCCGATGAATTTGTTGCGTTTAGTGCATATTCCACTGCTTCGAAAAGGTATTTTTGCTGGGTTATTGTTGGTCTTCATCGAATGCATGAAAGAGTTACCCGCAGCATTATTACTCAGGCCTATAGGCTTTGAAAATTTAGCGACTTATGTATATCAGTTTGTATCGGATGAGCAACTTGAGCACGGGGCGTTAGCAGCAATTGTTATTGTGCTAGTTGGCCTAATTCCGCTTATCTATCTGAATCGTTCCTTGGAGCAAGATAATTAATATGGCGACATTAGCAATACAACAAGTGTTTAGTGATTACCAAGGGCAAGTGATTTTAAAAGGCTTAGATCTTACTGTTGAAAAAGGCGAAATCGTGGCACTGCTAGGCCCAAGTGGCTGTGGTAAAACAACTTTATTACGGGCTATTGCCGGTTTACAGGCTATCAGCCAAGGCTCAATTACTATCAATAATAGAGTGGTTGCCGATAAGCATCAGTTTATTGCCAGTGAGAAGCGTGGTGTCGGGATGATCTTTCAAGATTATGCGTTATTTCCGCATCTTACTGTTGCCGAAAATATTTTATTTGGCGTCCAAACTCGTAATAAACAGCTACGTAAAGCTCGATTAGAAGAGATGCTTGCCCTTGTTAAGCTAGAGGGGTTAGCTAAGCGTTATCCTCATGAGTTATCAGGCGGTCAGCAGCAAAGGGTATCGATTGCCAGAGCTTTGGCCTATGAGCCTGAAGTGCTGTTGCTCGATGAGCCATTTTCGAATATCGATGCCAAAGTGCGCCGAGAAATGATGCTAGAGATCCGTGATATTCTTAAAAAGCACAATGTCAGTGCAGTGTTTGTAACTCACAGTAAAGATGAAGCGTTTGTATTTGCTGATAAACTGGCGTTATTTAATGAAGGGCGAATAGTGCAATGTGGCGATGCAGAGAGCCTTTATGCTACACCGTCTGATAAGTACGTGGCGGACTTTCTTGGTACTGGCAACTATTTAAAAGCCCGCGTTGTAGACAGCAACCATGTAGAAACCTCGATCGGACTTATTGCGAGCAAGCAGGCGTTGTCATTAAGCATAGGCACAGACACAGAGATCTTATTAAGACCACAACATCTGCATTTAGCGAGTGAAGATAGCGGAGCCGGTGAGGTGCTTGAACGTCGTTTTTTGGGCAATGTTTGTCAATATAAGATTAAGGTAGCTGAAAGCACATTAGAGGTTCACAGCACTAACCTTGATTTTGTACAAGGGCAGCGGGTAGCGATAACTTATCAAAATCAAAATCTAGTTTTGTTCTAGTGAAAGTGTAAAACGAAGGTTTTGTTTAAGTTTAGGTTTAGCTAAAGGGTATAAACTAGCCAAAAGGCGGCAGGCTTTAACTAATGACGACAGCTTCAAAGGTGTTATTTGCTAGCGAATATACCTGATGCGGCAAATATTGTGAGATGTAACGCAATTTGTTCGTGATCTAAACCTGCGCGATAACCAACATTTCTGTTTTAATTCTAGTTATTGTGCGTCAGTTAATGATATTAATGACTAAAGTTGTACATAATGTTGCCGAAATTAAATTCAGCAAAAGGGTTACTTATAATAATGGATAGTCAGGTTATGCCGCGTGAACAGCTTGGAGTATGTGCAGAAGGGAACTTGCACAGTGTCTATTTAATGTTTAATGCTAACGACAATGTTGAGTCTGATATGCGCCCTTGTGTGGCGAACGTTGCTCAGTATATTTATGAGTTGGCTGATCAATATTCTGATAGTGCATTTAATGGTTTTGTTGCCATTGGCGCAAACTATTGGGACACTTTATATCCTAGTGCTCGACCTGAGCAGCTAAAGCCTTTTCCTGCGATGAATCGCGATAACCGAGATGCACCGGCTATCGAGTATGATCTGTTTGTACACATCCGTTGTGACCGTTTTGATATTCTGCATTTGGTAGCAAACGAAGTTAACCAAATGTTTGAAGGCCTAGTTGAGCTAGTTGATGAAGAACGCGGCTTTAGATTTATGGATGCCCGTGACTTAACAGGTTTTGTCGATGGCACTGAGAACCCTAAAGGTCGTAGTCGTCAAGAAGTGGCATTAATCGGCGAAGAAGATAGCCGTTTTAAAGGTGGCAGTTATATTCATGTGCAAAAGTTTGCTCATAATCTGAGTAAGTGGAATCGCTTACCGGTTAAGAAACAAGAAGATGTTATTGGCCGAACTAAAGCTGACAATATTGAATATGCCTCAGCAGATAAGCCGCTGACTAGCCATATTAAGCGCGTTAATTTAAAAGATAGCGACGGTAAGTCTATGGAGATTTTAAGGCAGAGTATGCCTTACGGATCAGTTAAAGAGCAGGGATTGATGTTTATTTCAATCTGTCACAATTCAGTGAACTTTGAAAAAATGCTTGAAAGTATGGTGCACGGCGACGGTGAAGGTAACCATGATCATTTAATGCACTTTACACAAGCGTTAACCGGCTCTTCATTCTTTGCGCCGTCTTTAGATTTTATGATCACCGCTTAATTCAATTGAGTTAAACTAAAAAACGCACCTAGAGTGCGTTTTTTTATAGCTTTGAAAGAGTCATTACTGGTTTTCTACGCCATCTTTATCCCAGTAGTTAGTTGGGCGTTTGGCATAAACTTCATTGACTGATTTTACCAGAACCTTGTTATTTTCTGGGTACACAACAACATCGTGTATGTCTCTATTACCTACTACAAGGAATACGAAATCTTGCTCACTATGATTGACTAGATTATGTGAGATCCCTGTATCAGCATTGAAACAAATATACTCTCCTTGGCTAAAAGGGTGAGCTTCACCATCGATGTAAAGAGTCGCTTCACCATGCATAGCATAGATATGCTCTTCTTCTTTAGTATGGTAATGGGCAACAGATGAAGACTTACCTGGTGCTAAGCGCTCCATAGTAACGCCAATTTTTTCACCACCTGCAGTGTCACCTATATGTTTTTGTTCGCTGGCATATCGCTCTTCGTGCTGCCAAGATTCCCAGCATATATCATTGATATTTATTATTTTGCTTTTGTTCATCATCCACCCTCGACTCACAATACTGTGCTTCAAGGTTATCACTATTGCGGCTTAAGAAAAAAGATCCTATGCAATATATTGTATAAAGATTGTTTTGAGTAAGATGGCTACAGAACAATTTTAGCGTCTTAAACCTGTTTGGCGGCGGCGAAGAGTTTGCTTTCGTTCTAGGCAAGTGGGTAGTTAATCTGTCTGAATTAGCATGTAGAAGCTAATGGAGCTTCAAGAGTCATCACTGGTAGTAAGACTTTGTATATGGACGAGATATTAATCAATAGAAGTTAACTGTTTATAGTTGGTAACTCATTAATTGTGCGGCATTTATTCTTTAGTCGTGCGACTTTCACTGACATTGTGACTATTGGTGATTATAAATCAAATGCTCCTGATTACTCGGACTTCGTCTTGATTTAACTGGATAGATAACAACTAAAACAAAAATGCCGTGCTGAATGAGCGCGGCATTTGTAAGCTAAACCCACAATCGAGTCATTGTACTTTAGTCAGCGTAATTAAATAGTGACTTAACCGTTTCTAGAGTGTCTTCAACGTTGTGAATGCTTGAAGGGCAGATGAAAATAGTATCATCTCCAGCAATAGTTCCTAAAATACCTTCTGGTTTGCCTATTGAATCAAGTAAGCGAGCAATAAGCTGTGCTGCACCGGGGCTTGTTCTGACGACAATCATGGCTTGGTTGTGATCAACATCGAGTACTAAATTCTTTAATGGGCTCCCAGCTGTTGGGACGCCTAATTCAGCAGGTAAGCAATAAACCATCTCTTGCTTAGCATTACGGGTTCTTACGGCTCCGAACTTGCTTAGCATACGCGAGACTTTAGATTGGTTTATGTTGCTAAAACCCTCTGCTTGTAGGGCGATAACAATTTCGCTTTGAGAGCCAAATCGCTCTTCTTTCAAAATAGATTTGAAGGTTCTAACTAAATCATCTTGGTTTTTACTTGCTTGCATATTTTATTATTCTTTATTCAATAAGATCTGCTTCATGATGATTATTTTCGCTTTTTTTGTCAAATATTATTCGTTTTTCTGAATAAAAATTCATTGAAAAGTCTTGTTTGGGGCTGTGGTGTATATAAGTTAGAATGATTGTTCTAATTTTTTAACTGCTAAACTACAGGTCAAAATGGGCTGCAGGTCTTATAGCCACTCGGTTTTACAATTTCCATTTTATATTAGGGTTCTAGATTATATTGAACACGACTAAGGGATAATTGAAATTTAATTGTGAATCCAGTACTGTTGCGGCATTGGAAAAACAGATCTAAATCACAAAAATCCGAGAATTGACGGAGATAATTATGAAAGTTGCTGTACTTGGAGCTGCTGGTGGCATTGGCCAGGCGCTTGCCCTACTGTTAAAAACTCAATTACCTGCGGGTTCTAAATTGTCGCTATACGATATCGCACCAGTTACACCTGGCGTAGCGGTAGACCTTAGCCACATCCCAACGGCAGTTGAAGTGAAAGGTTTTGCTGGTGAAGATCCTACTGCTGCACTAGAAGGTGCTGATGTTGTGCTTATCTCTGCAGGTGTTGCGCGTAAACCTGGCATGGACCGCTCAGATCTATTTAATATTAATGCTGGTATCGTACGTAACCTTGTTGAAAAGTGTGCTGCGACTAGCCCTAAGGCACTGATCGGTATTATTACGAACCCTGTAAACACAACGGTAGCGATTGCTGCTGAAGTGCTTAAAAAAGCAGGTGTTTATGACAAAAACCGTTTATTCGGTGTCACGACTCTTGATGTGATTCGTTCTGAAACCTTTGTTGCTGAAGCTAAAGGTTTGAACGTTGCTGATGTTAAAGTACCTGTTATTGGTGGTCACAGCGGTGTGACTATCTTGCCGCTACTTTCTCAAGTCGAAGGCGTAAGCTTTACTGACGCAGAAGTTGCTGCATTGACGACTCGTATCCAGAATGCGGGGACAGAAGTTGTTGAAGCTAAAGCCGGTGGCGGTAGCGCGACTCTATCTATGGGGCAAGCTGCATGTCGTTTTGGTCTGTCTTTGGTTCGTGGCTTGCAAGGTGAAGCAAACGTTGTTGAGTGCGCTTACGTTGACGGTGGTAGTGAACATGCTGAATTCTTCGCACAACCTGTTGTACTAGGTAAAAATGGCGTAGAAGAAGTATTAGCTTACGGCGAAGTGAGTGCATTTGAAGCATCAGCTCGTGATGCAATGCTAGATACGCTTCAAGCTGATATCCAGCTAGGTATTGAATTCGTTAAGTAGTTAATGTTGAGTTGTGGTTAATTTGCCACAATTTAAAAGGGAGCCATTAGGCTCCCTTTTTTGATTTAATCTAGCAGATTAATTGCTACGTTGAGTCGCAATCTTCGCCAAAGAGATAAGTGCTGTTTTATAATCAGAATCAGGAATAATTGACAGGGCTGCAATGGCCTTTTCTGATTCTTCAATTGCACGTTGCTCTGTGTACTCTAATGCTCCGCAGTTTTTAAGAGCTGCAAGAATGACTTCTATATGCTCAGTGCCGTCACCTTTTTCGATGGCTTCGCGGATAAGCGCTTTTTCAGTATCGTTACCGTTTGCCATTGCAAAGATAAGTGGCAGGGTAGGCTTACCTTCTGCAAGGTCGTCGCCGATATTCTTACCAAGCTCTTCTGTTTCTGCAGTGTAGTCGAGGAGGTCATCGGTTAACTGGAAAGCTGTGCCCAAGTATTTACCATAATCAGCCAGTGCGGTCTGTACTTCGATAGGGCTGTCTGCAAGTAATCCTGCAAGACGTGTTGCCGCTTCAAATAGTTTAGCTGTCTTACAATAGATAACCCGCATATAGCTGTCTTCAGTGGTGTCAGGGTCGTTACAATTCATTAATTGTAGGACTTCACCTTCAGCGAGCACGTTGGTTGCGTCTGCAAGAATTTCCAAAACGTCTAAGCTGCGTAGTTCTGTCATCATTTGGAATGAACGGGTATATAAGAAGTCACCCACTAATACGCTTGCACTGTTACCAAACAATGCATTGGCGGTTTCTCTGCCTCTTCGCAACATTGATTCATCAACCACATCATCGTGTAAAAGTGACGCTGTATGAATAAATTCAATAATTGCTGCTAATTTAAGGTGAGAATCCCCTTTATAGTCAATGGCGCGTGCTGCTAGAATAGATAGCAGAGGTCGCAAGCGTTTACCGCCACCGTTGATAATGTAGAACCCAAGTTGATTAATTAGGGCAACATCTGATTCTAGTTGTTTATAGATCAGTTGATTGACAGCTTGCATATCGCTATCAGTCAATTGACGAATGGCGTTTAAATCCATAAGTAGGCTCTAGTTCTTTGTTGGCTGCAGATTAACATTGCAGCTCAATTAAGGCTTAAATGTTATAATAAATGGATTCTACCTAAATTTACGGTACAAGACAGTAGTTGTAAGTAATTGTGAGAGTTATTTGGGTCTTTTTTTATTCTATGTTAATTAAGACTTGTCAGCTGCCAGTTCTTAGCGTAAACTCCGCGACCATTGTCATTAAAGCTTTTATAGCACCCCTGCATCAAACTAATATGTTTTGAGCGGCGTGTTAGAATATCGGAGTAAAATAGCTATGTACGCTGTTTTTCAAAGTGGCGGCAAGCAACATCGCGTTGAAGCCGGCCATACAGTTCGTTTAGAGAAATTAGAAGTTGCTACAGGCGAAACTATCGAATTTGACCAAGTTCTTTTGGTTGCTGATGGTGAAACTGTACACGTAGGTGCACCTTTAGTTGAAGGTGGTAAGGTTGTTGCTGAAGTAATCAGCCACGGCCGTGCAGACAAGGTAACTATTGTTAAGTTCCGTCGTCGTAAGCACCACGATAAGAAAATGGGCCACCGTCAGTGGTTCACCGAAGTTAAAATTACAGCTATCAACGCTTAATTAGGAGAATAACTCATGGCACATAAAAAAGCTGGCGGTTCTACTCGTAACGGCCGCGATTCAGAAAGTAAACGTCTTGGTGTAAAGCGCTTCGGCGGTGAATCAGTTCTAGCTGGTAACATCATCGTTCGTCAACGTGGTACTAAATTCCACGCTGGTGTTAATGTTGGTATCGGTCGTGACCACACTTTATTCGCTCTTACCGATGGTAAAGTGAAGTTTGAAGTTAAAGGTCCACAGAACCGTAAGTTCATCAGCATCGAAGATTAATTTTTAGCTTAAGCTAATAATTAATATAAGCCCCGCCATTGGTGGGGCTTTGTTTTTTTTAAATTAAGTAAATTGTGTTTTGGCGACTAGAATCGTTAAGAGTATAATTCTTTCATTCTGTGGTGCCAGGAGTTGGTATGAAGTTTGTCGATGAAGCTATTATCCGTGTTGAAGCCGGAAATGGTGGCAGTGGTTGCGTTAGCTTTAGACGCGAAAAATATGTTCCGGATGGTGGTCCAGACGGTGGTGACGGTGGTGACGGCGGCAGTGTTTACCTGCAAGCTGATGAAAACCTAAATACACTGATCACTTTTCAGTTTGAACGCTTCCATATCGCCGAGCGCGGTAAGAATGGTCGCGGACGTGATTGTACTGGTCACGGCGGTGCAGATCTTATCCTTAAAGTACCAGTTGGTACTCGCGCTATCGATAACGATACTGAAGAGTCACTCGGTGACTTAACCACCCATGGGCAAAAATTGCTTGTGGCTAAAGGTGGTTTCCATGGTTTAGGTAATACACGCTTTAAGAGCAGTACTAACCGCGCGCCAAGACAGAAAACACTAGGTACAGACGGTGAAGTTCGTAGCCTTAAGCTAGAGCTATTGCTGCTTGCCGATGTTGGTTTGCTGGGCATGCCAAATGCTGGTAAATCAACCTTTATCCGTTCTGTTTCTAAGGCTAAGCCGAAGGTTGCTGATTATCCATTTACAACTTTGGTTCCTAACCTTGGTGTGGTTAACCCAAGACCTGGTCAGAGCTTTGTAATTGCAGATATTCCAGGACTTATCGAAGGGGCTGCAGACGGTGCAGGCTTAGGTGTTCAGTTCTTAAAGCATCTAGAACGTTGCCGCGTATTACTGCACATATTAGACGTTGAGCCTATCGATGGTAGCGATCCAGTGGAATCTGCACGTGCAATTGTTGGTGAGTTAGAGAAACACTCTCCAAAGCTTGCTGGTAAGCCGCGCTGGTTAGTGATCAACAAAGCTGATTTGATGCTGCAGGAAGAGCTACAAGAACGTATCGACCGCATTGTTAAAGAGTTAGAGTGGGAAGGTGACGTTTATACTATTTCTGCTTATAACCGCGAAGGTACAGCAGAGTTAGCCCTTAAGCTATTAGACTTCATCGATTCACTTCCTCCAGAAGAAGAAGTTGATGCTGATGCCGAAGTTGAGTTTAAGTGGGACAACTACCATCAAGATGCAAATGATTCCATTAACGAAGATTTTGACGATGATTTTGATGATGACTTCGATGAAGATGATTATGATGTAGAAATTATCTACCAAAGATAATTGTTTGCAAAAGAGGAAGTTGAGAAAAGGTGTACGCTACAACGCAAAATGACATTACTCGTCAAGTCGTTAGGGTTGCTCAACTTCTTTTAGCTTATGGCGCTGAATCCGAACTTATCGAAGAGATCACTCAGCGCCTAGGCCATGCCTTAGGCTTAGAAAGTGTCGAGATATCAATCTCGTCAAACTCATTAGTGTTAACCAGTCTTTCAGTCGGACGTTGTATTACAACTACCCGGCGTATCCGCGAACATGGCATTAATATGGCCGTAGTTTGCGAGCTACAACGTATTTGTCTTCTAACGGAAAAAGGCATTTATGGCTTAACCGAAGTTCGCAAACGTGTTGCACGCATACAACCAAAAACCTACCCCGCTAAATTTTTAGTACCTATGATAGGCCTATCCTGTGCTAGTTTTTGTCACCTATTTGGTGGCGATCTCATTGCCTGTTTGATAACTTTTGTCGCCTCTGCAGCGGGTATGTTTGTGCGTCTTTCTATTGCTAAGCGGCACTACAATTTATTGCTTAATTTTAGTGTTACAGCCTTTGTGACAACTTTAATCGCCCAGACCGGATACCAATTTGATTTAACTGAAACACCAAAATTGCCAATGGCTGCAAGTGTGTTGATGTTAGTCCCCGGCTTTCCGATGATTAACTCAATATCAGATATGGTTAAAGGCCACCTTAACGTGGGGATCTCGCGCTGGGGTCATGCGACGCTATTGACAGTTGCTTCTGTTATTGGCATCACGATAGCGATGCAAATAGGCGGTCTATTTTTATGATGTCGCTTATCTTCACCATGCTTAATGACGCAATATTTTCAGCGATACCAGCAATTGGTTTTGCTATGGTATTTAACGTCCCGCGTCGTTACTTGCCTTATTGTGCACTTGCTGCAGCTTTGGGGCATGGTAGTCGTACTATGTGGTTGAGCTTTGGGTTACCGATAGAGTGGGCGACTTTTTTAGCCGCTGCGCTCGTTGGTGTGGTAACTATTGCTTTTGCTAGAAAGCATCTTGCGCCGCCTTTGATGTACGCGGTTGCTGCTATTATCCCCATGATCCCTGGCACTTACGCATTTAATACCGTTATTGGTTTAGTGCAGTTAACGGCGCAGGCGGAAATGAGCCCTGAACTCATTTACGAAGTGGTGAGTAACGGTCTTAAAACTGTATTTATTTTAGGGGCATTATCTGTGGGGCTTGCTATGCCTAGCTTACTATATTTTCGCTCGCGTCCTGTCATAAAGTAGTAAGTTTCAGAGTGCTATTTGCAGATGATTAAACTGCCCAAATTTTGCAGTAGCGTCTGCCTTATTGAGCCAAATGATCACATAAAAGGAAGTTAAAATGAAAATAGCTATGATTGCCGCAATGGCGAATAACCGCGTTATTGGTAAAGATAATCAAATGCCATGGCACCTTCCTGAAGACCTACGCCACTTTAAAGCGATGACACTAGGAAAACCTGTGGTTATGGGGCGAAAGACCTATGAATCGATTGGGCGTCCACTACCAGGTCGACATAATATTGTGATTAGCCGTCAGGCAGATCTGTTGATTGACGGTGTGACTACCGTGACAAGTTTTGAGGCTGCCAAATTGGTTGCAGGTGCGTGCGAAGAACTTGTCGTGATAGGTGGTGGTCAGTTGTATCAAATGTTATTACCTCAGGCTAATATTTTATATCTCACTGAGATCGCGTTAGATGTAGAAGGCGATACTCATTTTCCTGAATGGAACGATGGAAGCTGGCTTGAAATATCTCGAGATGTAGCTAAAAACGATAAAGAAGTTGAATATAGCTTTATCAAATTGGTAAAAAAATGTTAAATTTGAAGGGTTGTTTAGTACCCTGTATAACGATAAAGATAGCCTACTCGATAGCGCTACTTTTCAAATAAATAAAAACTAAAAAAATAAGGAGTGACTGATGCGCTTGTTGCCTTTGAGCATCGCTGCACTAATCGTGGCATCTTCAATTTCCGTTTCATCTACTGCTACCGCAAATCAAGATCAATTAGCCGCTAACATTTGTAATTATGTTCAGGCAGATGATAAAAACCGTTTGCGTAAAAAACTAAAAGAAAGCCGTGTAAAGCTACGTAATATTTACAATGGTGTATCTTGTAATGGTGATAGCCTGCTTAGAACTGCGCTTAAAAGTGGCTCTAATAAAGTAGGAACTTTTGTGGCTAAACGCCTACCTGCATCGGAGTTAGGTTCTGCTGAAGCCGATGGACAGACGATTGTTGCTTGGGCCGAGAGTAATGGCCATAGTGGCAGTGAAATAACCACGGCGATTAAGTCGCGTATTGCTGGCGGTTAATTGTATATATAAAAAATACCGGGTTTATCCCGGTATTTTTATGCCTGTCGATTACAGCTTGGTTTAATCATTCTAGTTACAGACAGTAAAAAAGGTGCATTTAGCACCTTTTTCTTTTACTACTTAACTCTAATAAGTATTGGTTATACCTTGAACTCTTTAACTGAGGCTTGTAGTTCTTCTGCTAGCTGAGCAACCTGATGGCTCGACTGTGCTGTTTGATCTGCGCCAGTTGAAGTCTCCTCTGAAATAGCTGCAATGTGTTCAAGCTTTTCAGATACTTGTTGGCTTACTAAATTTTGCTCTTGAGCAGCATGAGCAATATGAGTTCCTGAGTCGTGAGCGCGATGTACTGCGTCACTAATACTTTCAAGTGCATTGTTAGCTTGCTCTGTTTTATCCACGCAAGAGTTAGCCTGAGTGCGTCCTAAGTCCATAACTGCTACAGCTTCTTGAGTACCTTGTTGTAGGACTTCAATCATCTGTTGGATCTCTTGAGTTGAGTCTTGTGTTCTTGATGCAAGGCTTCTGACTTCGTCAGCGACTACGGCAAAACCTCGGCCTTGCTCGCCTGCGCGCGCAGCTTCAATCGCAGCATTTAGCGCTAGTAAGTTTGTTTGCTCCGCGATACCGCGAATAACATCAAGAATTGAGCCGATTGATGCGCTGTCAGCGTGGACCTTATTAATCACTACGCTCGCTTTAGATACTTCATCTGCTAGGGCTAAAATAGTACGCTTGTTTTCGTCGGCGATTAAGCGCATATGCTGACTTTCATCATCTGCAGCTTTAATCTGGCTTAATGCATCATCTGCGCTAGCAGTGACTTGTTGCGCACTAGAGCTAAGCTGAGTTGTCGCTGTAGCAACCTGGTCTACTTGGCTTTTTTGCTCTTGAATGCCGACAGTGGTTTGCGCGGTAATTGCCGAGGTTTCTTCTGCAGCAGCAGCAAGCTGATCTGAACGCTCTAAAATACCTTGAATGAGACTGCGTAGACTATCGACGAGCTTATTGCAGTTAGCTGACAGTTTTGCAAATTCATCATGGCCGCTATCATCGAGTTTATGAGTTAAATCGCCAGAAGCTAATACGTTTAACGCGTGGTTTATTTTATCAAGAGAGCGAGTTAATGGGCGCACTACCGCTACGCTTACAACCACTGCAACGACAATTGCAATTAACATTAATAACAGGGTACGAACGCTAGCAGTATCGATATTGGTAATAGCGTCGCTGCTAATTGTATTCGAAACAGATTCGATGTTTGCTGTTAATGCTTTCATCTGCTTGTTGACATTACTGGCCGTCACTTCTACATCTGATAGTAAGGTTTGCGCGCGATTATTTAACGTTATCTCATTGCGCTTAAATGCGATTAATGAATTATCTCCATTTATCATATTGAAGACTTTACGAGCTTCGGCTTCTATCTCATTAATTTGATCTGCGTCTACGATATCTTCCCAGTTATGGATGACATAGTCTACTTTACTCTGGGCGTCGCTAACGATGTAATCGAGCTCTTTAGAAATGACGTCAAACTTTGCTTTGTCGGTGCTAGCTTTTAAATCAAAACTGGTACTAACAATACTACTGAAACTTAGCTCTAAATTGCTGGCTGTAGCAGCTATGCCTTGTTCGACTGGGTCATCACTCATTTCTAAGTCAATTAGGTCGAGTAATAAAGACGATGTATCGTCTGCTCCCATTTCAATATCATCATATTTAGCACTAATTTTTTTACTAGTCAGTAGCGCATTTTCATGGGTGACCATTAAGTCTTTGCTGGTGTTGGTAAATTGGGTGTAGTTACTTTCGAGTGTTTGGATTATTGAACTAAATTCGGCTTGCTTATTAAGCAGTGCACTCAGCTTTTTTAGCTCTGCACTAAATACTTTGCTGTTGGCTGTAAATTGAGCGTTTACTGCAGGCATTTCACTAGCATTCGGGCTGTAATATGCTCGTATAATTTGCTTCTCTTGCTGAGAAACGGTTTGTGACAGGAGTCCACTTGATTCTAAAGCTGGCAGGCTAAGTTCTTGTAGTACCTGAGTACTTGTTTTTAGTTGGCTATTGGTGAACCAAGACGCCGCTCCAAGTACCAGTAGTAGCAAGGTGACTACCGTAAATCCAGCTATCACCCTGGTGGCTACATTTAACTTCATAAGTGCTCCATTATTATTATTTTTAGTTAAGTCACAGCGTTAGTCTGACAGCTACTGATCTATGTATCGGCCAAATGTTATAATAGTTTAACTTTTTTCTAACTAGTTTTAACGTCTTTTAATTTGGGTTGAAGAATTTTTTGATCCGACTCTAGGTGCCATAAAGTCATATACTCCCCCCAGCAACAGCCAGTATCGAGAGCTAATCTATTGGCTACGTGAGTTTGTCCCATGATGGCTGCCCAGTGTCCAAAAACCACCCTATAGTTATCTGGTAATTTTGAGGTTTGACTAAACCAAGGTTGCAGATCTGCGTGGTTACAATCCTGTAGCGGTGATTTACAGTTAAAATTTAAGCGGCCATCTAGGGTTAAATAACGCATGCGGGTCAGGGCGTTTATACAATAAATCTGTTTTTCTAGTGGACTAAGTGCAAAACTGAATTGGTCAATATCATTACCATACATTTGGCTGATTAAATCTTGTAAATAATCTTTTGATTGCAATGCGTGGCTAACTAAATTTGCTTGTTGGCGCAGGGTTGTTAAGTCCCACTCTGGCGGAACGCCTGCGTGGGTCATAATGATATTTTTTTCTGGTAATTCCTGATACAAAGGCTGCAGCCGAAGCCAGTCGATAATATTCTCAATATCATTAGCGGCGAGAAGGGCACCTAAGTGGTCCTTTGGGTTAGCACGTTTCAGCTTACCGTGTATGGCCATTAGATGCAGGTCATGGTTACCTAATACGATTTTAGCGGAACCTGAAAGTGACTTGAAAAAACGTAACGTCTCTAGCGAGCCAGGGCCTCTAGCGACGAGATCGCCGACTGCCCATAAACAGTCTTTAGAAGGGTTAAAGTCTACTTTTTTAAGCAGTAAGGTGAGTTCTTCAAAGCAACCTTGTATATCACCTACAAAATAATTTGCCATTTTTGCCTGTATTTATAATTAATGAAGTAAACCTGGAATTGATAGACGAAAAGCTGAAATTGGTGCTTTGAATTCTGCACCTAGGTTATCGACCATAGTGTAGCTACCTTCCATTACTCCAAGCGGAGTATCTAATACGGTGCCGCTGGTATATTGGTAACTGCTATTGGGCTTTATTGTCGGTGTTTCCCCAACTACCCCTGCGCCATGGACTTCGCTTTTTCGGCCATTAGAGTCGGTAATACACCAATGACGACTTTTCAACGTGACATCGTCATATCCAAGGTTATGTATGGTAATAGTGTAGCTAAATAGATATTTATCTTCATCTGGGGAGGATTGTGTTTCTATATATTCTGTTTTTACGTCGACTCTGACAGATGGAACTGAATGGCTCATATAGACCTCTAGAAAGCTGAAGTTAATCTTATATTTAATGCTATGTGCGTACTTCATCTTAAAGGGAGTTTTCTTTAATTAATAGGTCATTATCTATTAAAAAGGTATAAAAAAAGGGCTGTTAATGCCCTTTTATTTGTTGGTAAAGAAGAAAGTTACTTTTTATCAAATACGTGGTTAGCCATAGCAACATATTGGTCGACGCGAATTTGCTCTGGTCGTAACGTTGGGTCAATACCAAGCGTTGCAAAGTCTTCATCTGATAACATTTGCTTAAGGTTATTTCTTAACGTTTTACGACGCATGTTAAATGCAGTCGTCGTTAAGTTTCTTAATAAGTCGACGTCTTTACATGGCCAAGGTTTAGTTTTGTATGGCACTAAACGTACAACGGCTGAATCAACCTTTGGTGGTGGTGTAAAGCACCCTGGCGGCACTTCAAGTACGGGCATAACTTGGCAATGGTATTGCGCCATTACGGTTAAGCGGCCGTATGCTTTAGTTCCTGGCGATGCAGACAGTCTTAATACCACTTCTTTTTGCAGCATGAAGTGCATGTTTTCAATATGCTGAGCAAACTCAAACAAGTGGAACATAAGCGGTGTAGAGATGTTGTATGGTAAATTACCAAATACTTTCATCTGCTTGTCTTCACGTACTAACTGATTGAAGTCGAACTTAAGCGCATCACCTTGGTGTATTTCTAACTTATCTTTCAATACAGGGTGCTGTTGTAAACGTTCAACCAGATCTTTATCTAGTTCAACTACTGTTAACTTATCAATGCCACTTGCTACAGGCTCGGTCAATGCCGCTAAACCAGGGCCAATCTCAACCATAACATGATCGTTATCTGGAGAAATTGCACCCACGATGCGATTAATCACATTTTCGTCGGTTAAGAAGTTTTGTCCAAAACGCTTTCTGGCCGTATGGCCTAAATGTACTTTATTGCTCATGAGGTAACTTTTATCACTAATTCTTTGCAGCCAAATCAATGGCTTTATTTAATGCGCAGACGAAACTGCCGATATCTGCAGTACCAGTGCCTGCAAGCTCTAGGGCCGTACCATGGTCGACCGACGTTCTTATATAGGGTAATCCTAGAGTGATATTGACTGAACTGCCAAACCCTCTAGATTTTAGTACTGGAAGCCCCTGATCGTGGTACATAGCAAGTACAACGTCAGCATCTTCTAAGTATTTTGGTTGGAATAGGGTATCTGCTGGCAATGGACCAACGATATCCATATCAAGCTCGCGTAGTTCATTTAGCGCAGGAATAATTGTATCTATTTCTTCTCTGCCAAGATGACCATCTTCACCAGCATGTGGATTTAAACCACAGACATAAATTCTCGGTGCTTCAATTGCAAACTTATCAACTAAATCTTTATGTAAGATTTTAATGATTTGATGTAGGCGATCGCGAGTAATAGCTTTTGATACATAAGCAAGCGGGATATGGGTGGTCACAAGTGCAACTTGAAGCCCTGGTGCCGCCAGCATCATAACAACATCCTGACAGTTTGCTTGGTTAGCAAAAAACTCTGTATGTCCGCTAAATGGAATGCCCGCTTCGTTAATAATACCTTTATGCACTGGTCCAGTTACGACGGCATCAAACTCTCCGCTCATATTTTTTTCACCAGCGAATCTTAGCGTTTCAACAACATAAGCACTATTGGCTTCGTTTAACTTGCCGCATATAGCTTCAGTTTCAAGAGCAAAGGGGACTATTGTTAGTGTGCCGGCTTCTTGCGCCTTGGCTGGTTGATTCGGCTGATATGGACGTAGCTGAATAGGTAAGCCAAGTTTCTTAGCGCGAGACTGTAATAGTTGTGGATCAGCACAAACAACTAGCTCAGCAGGCCAAGCCTGCTGAGCTAGTTGTATCACTAAATCGGGGCCGATCCCCGCCGGTTCACCCGGCGTGATGGCAATTCGTTTAGTCGACAATAGTATTAACCTCGGTTAGTTTCCGGCTCAAAAATATCGATGAATGCTTCTGCACGCATTTCATCTAACCAGTTTTGTAACTCTTCATTAAACTTACGACGGAAAATTAGTTGGTGCGCACGATTAGTATTAAATTGGTCGGTTGCATCAGTCGTGCGTTTATCTTCTAGTTGAACAATGTGCCAGCCGTGAGTTGAACGGAAAGGCTCACTGTATTCACCAATTTCTAAGCTATTCAGTTCTTGTGAGAAAGCAGGTACGTAGATATTAGGATCCGCCCAACCTAATTCACCGCCTTTAACCGCCGAACCTGGATCTTCTGAATATTGACGAGCAAGATCTTCAAACTTAGCTTCACCAGTTCTTACTTGTGTAAGGAATCGGTCCATCATGTTTTTAGCACGTTCTTCAGACAGAATCGGTGATGGCTTGAGCAGAATGTGGCGAGACTTTACTTCGTCAACTTCTTTAGTCTGCAAGCCTCGGGCATCCATAATCTTAATAATATGAAAACCAGATGCGCTCTTAATTGGGCCTATTATATCACCAGTTTTAGCATCGCCTACTACTTCCGCGAATAAGGTTGGCATCTCATTGATGTTCATATAATCCCAAATACCACCTTCTAGTGCCTTTGGGCCTGATGACGCAGCAATAGCGATACTTCTAAAATCGTCACCATCCTGTAATCGCTTCATTACAGTCGCTGCACGTTTACTTGCAGCATCTAACTGTTGGCTATTAGCATCGCTTGGCACATCAATTAAGATATGACCAATTTGGAATTCAACATCCTTAAGCCCTTGTTCATTAATAAGCTTCACTAGGTTATTAACTTCTTGTGGAGAAACTTGAATACGGCGCTGAACTTGGATGCGTTGAATTTCACCTAAAGTGATCTCTTCGCGAAGTTGTTCACGGTATTCTGCAAAAGTAGAGCCTTCACTTTCAATTTGAGCTTTCATTTGTGCAACAGTAACATTTTGCTCTTTAGCGATATTCTCAATAGTTTGATCTAACTGTAAATCACCAATATGCAAACCAATTCTGTCTGCAGTTTGCATTTGCAAGCGAGTTAAGATTAAACGTTCGATAACCTGAGTGCGCAGTGCTGTATCTGAAGGCAGTTTTTGGCCGGCGCTTTGAGCATTAGCTTTAATGGTTTTAACCATGCCGCTAACTTCACTTTCTAAAATAATCCCTTCATTTATCTGCACTGTTACGCGATCGAGTGGCGTTGGCGCAGCTTGAATTGACTGGCTCATAGCCAAAGTCATAAGGGCAAAAATTAATTGGTTACAGCGTTTCATCCACTAAAATCCTTGGCTTTTATTGAGTGTCATCTACGGCATTTTATTGCCGAGTTAATGATTCTATAGTCCTGCTTTGACTGCATGTCTTCAGCTAGGTTCAGCATTTTTTAAAGTTATTTATTTGCTAATTCTTCAAATAAAGTGGTTTACGGTAGTTAAATAGACCGTCATCCAACATATCTGACACGCCTAATGGGCCTGAACCACCAAGTCCTTTGACGACAAAGTTTAGGTAGACCCCACTTTCAAATAGCTCTCGAGTATCCTGTACCGGATTATCTTCGTCAATATAATTGGTCTTGATGCGGTAATGATAACTCAAACGCACTGCCCAGCAACATGATTCATATTGAAAACCAGTATAGGTCTCCACTGCGCGGCTCTCGTTTAAGTCGTAATACCAATTACCGACTAGGTATATGCTATCGTTAAGCGGCCAAGCGCCGCGAAAACCAAGCTGTTTAATATCAACCGACTCATTGGTGTTGGTATTAAGCAAATCAGGTACATAGCGATAGCTCGCTTGTAAAAGTTTGTTCTCACCAGGTCGGTAATCAACAGTCACTTCGCTTTTTTTGTTTTCGCTTTCTTTTACATCATATTGGATAGAACCACTTAAGAACCAATCAGAGTAAAGCTGAGTACTAAGTTCGGCGGCAACAGCTGAGTTAGATGTATTTTCTTGAACAAAAGTATCATTGCTACCTTTTATATCGTTAATACCGACACGACTGTCTTCGATATAGATGATTTGGCCCAAGCTAAACTTGAACACTTCTCGATTTTGCTCATTGAACAGTTTAGTGGTTAAGCCCAAGGTAAACTGATTTGCATCGGCAATACGATCTAGACCCGAGAAGCGGCGATCTCTAAATAGACCGTTGTAATCTTCTTGAAGCAGCGCAGTGTCATAAATACCAATATCAGATTGATCTTCATAACCTACATATAGGTACTGGAACTGAGGCTCTAATGTTTGACGATAGTTAGTATCAAAATAATCGGTAAAACGCTCAAAATTGACTTGTCCATGAATACGAACTTGCGGCAATGTACGGTTTACTGTGTCACTCAACTCTGAAGTCATTAAGTCTGAGCGATCGTCTTGCCAGTAGTTAGTTTGTAAAAGCTTTACTTCACTGGTCAACGAGCCCGCAGGACCATGAATTGGGTACGAAATACTCGGCTCAAGATGCAAACGAGTTGCCGTCGAGTACTCGCTGTCTTGATGCTCAAAATTGGTTAGTTCGCTATTAAAGTTAAGATCTAACCCTTTCCAATAGTCTGGTGAGCGGTAGTTAAAGACAAACTGTGGCATCACTTGATAAGGCTTCTCTTCCTCACCCAGCACTTTTATATCTTGGACGCGGGCGCTGATATCCCAATTTTGTTCAAAATAGGCAATCTCACCAATACGGGTTAATTGATTATCTGTCGCTCGCTGTACATCAGAGCTTAAATCATTAAAGTAGTTATTATCTGATACATCAGTGTAGTTAGCTAAGACGCGCCAATTTTTATTAATCGCACCTTGATGTTCCCAGTGATACAAATATCGGTCTGGGCTGCCAACGAGTTTGTCATCATCTGCCAAGTATTCTAGGTTTAATTGACCTTGCTGTTTTTCACCAGCTAAATATCTAAATTCAGTCTTAGTATAGAGGCCGCGAGCAGACATATAGTTGGGTGTGAAAGTTAAATCGTATTCAGGTGCAATGTTCCAATAATAAGGCGTTGCGACTTCAACACCGTTAGTGGTGCTAGTGCTAAATGTAGGGAATAAGAAGCCTGATTTACGTTTATCGGATACCGGAATCGTCATGTATGGCACATACATCACAGGCACGCCAGCAATCTTAATCTTAGCGTCCCAAATCTCTCCCCACTCTTCAGTGCTGTCTATTTTAATCCGGTCAGCTTCTAACAACCAGGCAGGATCATCGCCTGGACAGGTGGTAAAATTAGTGCCAGCTAAGAGTAGGTTGTTCTCTTTGGTGATCTCTAAAGTTTCTGCATCACCATGGATCTGTTGCCCGTGTAGCCAATACTGTGCACCACTAAGTACCGCGCTATTACTGCGCATTTTCGCCACAAGCGAATCTGCGGTTACGGTAAACATTTCATCCTGAAAGACAAGATTACCGTTGGCATGTAACTCTTCAGCTTGTTGATTTAAGATGGCTTCATCAGCTGCAATATTACGCCCACCTTGACTGAAATTAACATCGCCACTAAAAGTCGCTTTTTGACCCATTTGGGCATCGGAACGATCGGAGCTAATATAAATACGGGCTAAGTCAGCGGGGGTGTTGAGCTCATAAAGCGGTACATAAGGCTTTACAGGAGGCACAACAACACACTGTGAACTTGTTGTGTCCACAGTTTCGGTTTCGTCTGCTAAGACTAATTGGGGAAGCAGGCTCAAGGCCAGAAAATAACGGATCTGCATCTTAGGTCAATTAATTATGATTTCTTAGTCTGGACGGTGAAAAGAGGAGAAAAGTTGACCCTTTCCTGGGCAACCCAGCCAAATAATTTTTGTTTCAATCGGTTAGCTGATTCCATTTTGTCGTTATAATAAAGCAATTTCTTCTTAAGAGCCATGAGGTGCCCTTGTCAGATCTTAGATTTCTTCAGTTAAATGCATGGCTAAACCAGTATTTTAATGTAAAAGTTTCGCCACAGTTAATATCAGGTGACGCTAGTTTCAGGCGTTATTTCCGAATTATCGTCGATAACCAGTCTTATATTGTAGTTGATTCACCGCCTAACCTTATCGATATTACACCGTTTATTCAATTGGCTGACAGTTATTCACGTCAAGGTATTGCTGTGCCCAAAGTTATTGCGAGCGATGTTGAGCAAGGCATTATGTTGCTTAGTGATTTAGGAGATGTACAGCTTTTGTCGGTATTAAGTGAGCAAACTTTGCAACAATACTATTCAGAAGCCTTACAGCTACTAACTGATATTGTTAAAGTCACTCACACTGAGGCTGGTGGGTTACCCAGATATGATGTCGCTTTTGTTGAGCGTGAACTTGCCATATTTACTGAATGGTTAGCGGTGCATCACCTAGGGCTTGCCGTTGAAGATGTTAATCGTGCCACTCGCTCTGCGTTTCAATTGTTAACTGAAAATGCTTTAGCCCAGCCTCAGGTTGGTATGCACCGCGACTATCATAGCCGTAATCTGATGCTTCAAGATGGCCAACTTAAAGTGATCGATTTCCAAGATGCTGTCATTGGGCCTGTGACCTATGATGCGGTTTCATTATTGCGAGACTGCTACATTCGTTGGCCTGATAGTGACGTTGAGTTGTTGATGCGTCAGCATTATAAACAATGTATCGATAATCAAATCATTGCAGCCGATACCCGCATTGAGCAATATCGCTATTGGTTTGATCTTATGGGGATCCAAAGACACGTCAAAGCGGCAGGTATTTTTGCTCGGCTAAATTATCGTGATAATAAACCTGCTTATATGGCGGATATTCCACTTACTCTGGAGTATATCCGTGATATTGCTGCACGCTACGCTGAACTTAAACCGTTTTCTGACTGGATTGATAAAGTTATTATCCCAGCTTTTAACGCTAAGAAAGAACTACAAAAGTAGAAAGTCAATGAATAGCAAAGTCGACGAGAAAGGCAAATTATGAAAGCGATGATATTAGCGGCTGGGCGCGGTGAGCGTTTGCGGCCGTTAACCGATTCAGTGCCTAAACCTTTAGTTAAGGTGGCTGGCAAACCATTAATCGTTTATCACATCGAAAAACTAGCGGCGGCAGGGTTTACTGAGATTGTGATCAATCATGCATGGCTAGGTCATAAATTAGTTCAGCATCTTGGCGATGGTAGCCAGTGGCAAGTGAAGCTTCGTTACAGCGAAGAGCTCACTGCATTAGAGACTGGAGGCGGAATTAAGCAAGCGCTTTCTTTATTGGGTGAAGAGCCGTTTTTTGTCATTAATGGTGATATTTTTATTGATAAACTTCCAAATATTAAGCCACTTAAGGGCGATGCATTAGCGCATCTTTGGCTAGTGGATAATCCGGTGCAACACCCGGAGGGGGATTTTGGTTTATCAGGTGAATATGTCAATGATATTGGGCCAAATAAGTTGACGTTTTCAGGTATGGGAATTTACCAAGCAAAGTTATTTAATGATACTCCTGATGGTGCGTTTGCACTTGCTCCTTTGCTGCGATTGGCCATGAAAAACCAAAAAGTGACAGGTGCTTACTTTGACCACTATTGGTGTGATGTAGGCACAATCGCTCGACTTGAACAAATTGAAAAACGTGAAACAAAAAAGGTTAGATAATGCGTATTTGGGGTAAGGTTTTTGGCTTCATTCTTGGCTTTATGTTTGGCCGACTAGGTGGAGCAATCTTTGGTTTATGGCTTGGCCATATGTATGACCGTCATCAAAGCAAAAAAGCTGGTTTAGGCGGGAGCGGGAAAAGGCAAGCGCTGTTCTTTAATACCACCTTTGCAGTGATGGGCCATGTAGCCAAAGCATCTGGTCATGTCACTGAAAATGATATTCGTATGGCGAGTTCTTTAATGGACCAGCTGAATTTAAGCGGTCAAACTCGCGCTGATGCTCAGGCAGCATTTAGAGAAGGTAAAGAGTCTGACTTTGATCTTAATGCTTGCCTCAAGACCTTTAGACTTATTTCTATGGGGCGCAAAGAGGTTTTGCAGATGTTTTTGGAGATCCAAATTCAGACTGCACTCTCTGATGCACAGCTCGATCAGAAAGAGCGAGTTATTTTAAGTGTTGTAGCCAATGAGCTTGGTTTTAGCCAGCAACAACTCGATGACCTATTGGCACGCTGGCAAGCTGAGTTTAATTTTCATCGCAGTGGTGGTAATCAAACATCGATTAAAGATGCTTATGATTTATTAGGGGTCGCAGAATCAATGTCTGATCAAGATATCAAACGAGCCTATCGAAAGCTGATGAATGAGCATCACCCAGATAAATTAGTTGCTAAGGGGTTACCGGCTGAAATGATGGAGCTTGCTAAGACAAAGGCGCAAGATATTCAAGCAGCTTATGATAGAGTCAAAGGTGAAAGAGGTATGCGCTAGCATCAGCTAAGTCGCAGGATTATTATAATAAAATAGGGACATATTATGAAAACTAAATTGGCGTTATTGCTGGGTTCATTGTGTGCGTTTCCTGCTACGGCTGACATCTATGTTGCTCCTTTTGGTGGCTATAGCTTTGGTGCCAGTGAATTTGATATCTCAATAGCTGCATCGGAGGAATCTGGTAAAGGTAAGATCGGGGAGTCGGAAAACTATGGCCTAATGGTAGGACTTAGTACTAAGGACCCCGGCAATGTTTATCTATTGTATAGTCATCAAGCTACTGACTTAAGAGGTGGGGATAATTTTAGTCCTAACGTACTGACATCTATGGATGTTGATTATTTTCATGTCGGTGGCACCTTGTACTTTCCAAATCAAAGTATTCAGCCTTATGTGACAACCAGTATTGGTGTGACAAATATGCGTCCCGGTGGAAATTATTCTAACGAGACACGCTTTTCTATGGCCATTGGTGGTGGAGTTGAGTACCAAGCAACTGATGCTTTCTCATTGTTTGCAGAGGTAAAAGGTTATGCGACCTTTATTAACGCAGATAATGCGTTGTTTTGTGGTGTTGAAGGCTGTCTTTGGAATATTCAGGCGGACATTATGTGGCAAGGCCAAGCTAATATAGGCGCTAAACTAACGTTTTAATCTTTGAACTCTGTATTGCTAATTATCACCAAGCTTAAGGTTGTTTGTTATGAAAATCGTAGTACTGGATGGTTTTACCTTAAACCCTGGAGATCTTAGCTGGCAACCGTTAAAACAATTTGGTGGTTTTAGCTGTTACGAGCGCAGTGCATCTAATGAGGTACTGGCACGTAGTGAAGCAGCAGAGGTCATTTTAACCAATAAAACAGCGCTAGACGCAAAGCTATTAGCCAAACTACCCAAGCTTAAATATATTGGTGTGCTAGCAACTGGCACCAATGTGGTTGATCTGGACGCGGCTAGAGCACGAGGGATTGTCGTTACCAACGTGCCCGGTTACGGCCCTGATGCTGTTGCGCAAATGGTGTTTGCCCATATCTTACATTCTACTCAACAAGTTAGTCGACATTCCGACGCCGTAAAAGCTGGAGTTTGGAGCACGTCGCAAGACTTTTGTTTTACCTTAAGCCCGTTGCAATCTTTAAAAGGCAAAACACTCGGTTTAGTCGGTTTTGGTGATATTGGTAAAGCTGTGGCGCAGATAGCGTTAGCTTTTGGTATGACGGTCATGGTGAATACTCGTCATTCTAGTATTGAGTTACCCGAAGGCTGCGCATGGGTAGAGCAACAACAATTATTTACCCAAGCAGATATTGTGTCACTGCATTGCCCACTCACACCTGCAACCGACAAGCTTATCAATAGCGCAACACTTAAATTGATGAAGCAAACTGCAATGTTAATCAATACAGCAAGAGGTGGCTTAATTGATGAAGCAGCTTTGGCGTTGGCTCTAGAGTCGAAACAATTGGCATTTGCTGGGGTGGATGTTTTATCTAGTGAACCACCAAGTGCTGATAACCCATTGCTTCATGTTAGCAATATTAGCATTTCGCCACACAATGCTTGGGCGACCATAGAAGCAAGGCAGAGCTTGCTAAATATTGCTATAGCCAATTTACAGAGTTTTGTTCAAGGGAAGGTTCAAAATCGGGTTAATTAGCTACACATCTAGTGCTTGAAGTATTTAAATACAAAATAGCCTCAACTTCTTAAGTTTGAGGCTATTTTTATGATGCACAGTCAATAGTAACGATAATCTGCTGCATTTATCGACGGACTAAACTTTCACTAGAGGATCACAGTCACTTTACTGGCAGCTGTGAGGGCTTTATCAACTGCAGAGTCAATATTGGGGCCTCTAGCAAGAGTCACACCTAGCCGCCTAGCGCCATCAATTTCTGGCTTGGCGAATAGTCTTATTTGTGTATCAGGTTGGGTTAGCGCATCGGCCACACCAGAGAATTGAATATTCGTTGAAGTGCCATTAGCTAAAATCACTGCTGATGCGCTTGGACCATGTTGGGCAATGTTACTAATAGGTAAGCCTAAAATAGCACGTACATGCAGTGCAAACTCTGACAGATCCTGACTGATTAGAGTCACCATACCTGTATCATGCGGACGAGGAGAAACCTCTGAGAAGTAAACTTCATCGCCTTTGATAAACAATTCAATCCCAAATAAACCATAACCACCGAGTGCTTCCACTACTTTCTTGCCAATAGCACGTGACTTGCTCAGTACTACCTCTGACATAGCTTGTGGTTGCCAAGATTCTCTATAATCACCATCCTCTTGGCGATGGCCAATAGCATCGCAAAAATGGACGCCATTAACAGCGCTAATAGTGAGCAAAGTAATTTCATAATCAAAGGCTACAAAGCCTTCCACAATAACGCGACCTCTACCTGCTCGTCCGCCTTCTTGGGCATATTGCCAGGCCTGTTGCACTTGCTCTTGGCGGCGAATAACGCTTTGGCCTTTACCTGACGAACTCATTACCGGTTTGACAACGCAAGGGATGCCGATTGTGGCAACAGCATCATTAAACTCAGTTTCTGTATCACAGAAAAAATATGGAGAAGTTGGGATATCTAAAGTTTCAGCGGCTAAACGGCGAATGCCTTCGCGGTCCATAGTGAGCTGAGTCGCTTTAGCTGTTGGCACAATATTCACGCCTTTAGCTTCCATTTCAACTAAAGTTTGGGTGGCAATGGCTTCTAGCTCAGGGATCACCAAATCGGGTTTTTCGAGTTCAATTACTCCTTTGAGTGCATCTGCATTAAGCATATTAATTACATGGGAGCGGTGTGCAATTTGCATTGCTGGTGCATTGGGGTAGCGGTCTACACCAATCACTTCGATACCGTAGCGTTGTAATTCGATTGCGACTTCTTTTCCTAGTTCACCACAGCCGAGCAACATAGCGCGTTTAGCATTGGCAGATAAAGCAGTACCTATCATTTGGGTTACCTTTTAGATTGTAGGGAATCGTTATTTATTGCTAAGCAAAAGGTCATAGGCCGAGCAATATTTGAAAGCATCTTTGGCTTTCAATTTTTATTTGCCTCTAGTGTAACGTGCAGCTTATTTATTGAGGTTAGATTTGCTGCCAAGTGTGCGCAAGATCACTTGGCTTTACTAATCCGCTTATTGCTAATGTGCGGTTTTAAATCGAAAAAAATAGATTTATTGGGTTAATATTGTCAAGATGTTGCTAGGATGTTGGCAGGTTCCATCACCGTAAATAACGGTTTAATAAGGAGAGCGCTGTGTTTTTAGATTATTTTGCATTAGGCATAATATTTTTCGTTGCGATTTTTATCTTTTATGGGGTGATAGCGATTCATGATATTCCTTATGAAATAGCTAAAAAACGTAACCATCCACAGCAAGATGCACTGCACATTGCTGGCTGGGTAAGCTTATTTACTTTGCATGCTATTTGGCCATTTCTGTGGATCTGGGCAACGCTTTATCGAGAAGATAGGGGATGGGGCTTTCAAGAGGTTGTGGAGAAAGAGCAATTACTGGAGAGTGAAGTTAAGGGCTTAACCGAATCGGTTAGAAAGCTAGAACAAAAAATAGTGGCAATGGAAGCTACTAATCATAACGTAATAGCTACGGCAGCCGATGTTCCTGCTACGAGTGAAAAGTTAGACCAAACAGATATATCGAATCAATCTTCCAATAATCAAGCTGATAAGGTAGAGGTGTAATATGGATTTACTACTTGTATTAACCTATACCGCAGTCTGTATTGCTATTTTTAAAATATTCAAAATACCATTGACTAAGTGGACGGTGCCTACAGCAATACTTGGTGGTATCTTCATTGTTGGCGCTCTAATTTTATTAATGAATTACAACCATCCTTATACGCCTTTCGCAAAAGAGTATTTTGTTACAACGCCAATTAATCCAGCTGTAAGAGGTGTCGTTATCTCGGTTGATGTCGAACCGAATACGCCAATTAAAAAAGGTGATGTGTTATTTAAAATAGATCCGACGCCCTTTCAAGCCATTGTTAAGCAAAAACGTGCTGCTTTAGTGGCTGCAGAACTTGAAGTGCCACAGCTTAAAGCTGCTTGGGAAACGGCACTGGCCTCAGTATCTAGAGCGACAGCTGATAGGGATAGAACTAAGTCTGCATTTGACCGCTACGAAAAAGGTCGTAAGCGCGGTGGCGCTAACTCTCCGTTTACTGAGCTAGAACTAGACAATAAACGTCAGCTCTATTTAGCTTCTGAAGCACAGCTCACCGCAGTGAGAGCTGAAGAATTAAGAGTACGTTTAGCTTATGAATCTAATGTTGATGGTGTGAATACCAAAGTTGCCGGTATTCAAGGTGAGCTTGAAAAAGCACAATTTGATTTAGAGCAAACAGTGGTTAAAGCACCTGCTGATGGTATGGTGACGCAAATGGCTCTTCGCCCAGGCATTGTCGCAGTGCCTATGCCGTTAAGACCTTTGCTAAGCTTTATTCCTGACGAGGAACGAGTTTTTGTAGGCGCATTTTGGCAAAACTCCTTACTCCGTTTAAAAGAGGGGGATGAAGCAGAGGTGATTTTAGATGGTGCACCCGGTCAAGTCTTTAAGGGCAAGGTTGCCAAGGTTTTACCTGCTATGGCCGAAGGTGAAATTCAATCTTCAGGAGCATTGGTATCGTCAAATCGTTTAATGACCCGTGGTCGTGCTTTAGTGTTGATAAAGCTAGAAGATCATGAGGTTAGAACTCGTTTCCCTGCTGGTGTATCAGGTCATGCTGCAATCTATACCGAGCATTTTGCTCATGTATCGATTATGCGTAAGGTTTTATTGAGAATGCAGGGTTGGCTCAACTATTTGTTTCACTAAGATTTAGTTTATTAGTGCTGCTCACTAATAAAAGATGGACCGTTTTAAAAGTGTGAACAAAAGGGACTTTTGAGTCCCTTTTGTTTTGTTACCTTTGTCATTATATGCTCAAGGATTAACATGCAGGATATCCGAGATCTCACCGCTATTTTACGCTCAAATACCCCTATTGTAGTTATCGAAACTTATGAAGAGTATAGGGTGATCGATCTGCTGAGGAAGGTATCAAATATCTTATATCAGCCGCTGTTTAGCTGGAGTATTACCCAAGGACTAATGCGAGTAGACAGCGGACTTGGGCGGCAAAAATTCAATTGTGAGCCGGAAGATATTTTGGGGCAAATAAAAGCAACCACTCAAAAAGGAATTTATGTTCTTTGCGATTTCCATCCATTTGTCGAAGGCGCACCAAAGAATGTTCGCTTATTAAAAGAGATCGCTCTGGAATACGAGTCGTTAAACCACACCTTGGTGTTAGTTAGTCACGAATTTACCATCCCTGCAGAAATTAAACATTATTGCGCTCACTTTAGGCTATCACTTCCGGATGTGTCGCAGCTGCTTAATATCATTTATGAGCAGGTCGATAAAGTTAGAGCTGAAGGGGTAATGTTGAACGTAGATGATAGCGCAGTTGTTAAACTCGCTGATAATCTTCGTGGTATGACTTTTGATGATGCGCGCCGGCTTGCCCATAAAGCGATTGTTGATGATGGTGCAATTACACATTCAGATGTCGATAGTATTAATCGGGGCAAATTCGAGCTGCTTGATATGCACGGTGTGTTGCATTATGAGTACGATACTTGCAATTTTTCTCAAGTTGCAGGATTACATAATCTCAAGCAATGGCTTAGTTATAGAATGCCTTCGTTAGGTACACAAGATCTTGTCGATAAACCTAAAGGCATTTTATTGCTCGGAGTTCAAGGTAGTGGTAAAAGCCTTGCTGCTAAAGCGGTTGCTGGTATGTGGCAGCGACCATTGCTTAAAATGGATATGTCGGCCCTATATAATAAATATATCGGTGAGACAGAGAAAAACCTACGTAAAGCCCTAGAGTTAGCTGACTTAATGTCCCCCTGTGTCTTGTGGATTGATGAGATAGAAAAAGGCTTAAGCAGCGGTAGCAGTGATGACGGTACCTCAAAACGTATTCTAGGGGCGATTCTCACCTGGATGGCAGAACGAACATCTGACGTGTTTCTAGTCGCAACAGCTAATGATATTAGTGCATTGCCGCCAGAATTGATGCGCAAGGGGCGTATGGATGAGATATTTTTTGTCGATTTACCTGATGAGACGATTCGAAAGGCGATATTTTTAATTCATCTTAAGCGGCGTATGCTTGAGCCAAGCCGGTTTGATTTAAGTCAGTTGGCAAAGCTTAGTCATGGCTTCTCTGGAGCCGAAATTGAACAAGCGGTTATTTCAGCGATTTATACCGCGAAAGCGTCAGAGATTGAGGTCTATCAACAGGTGTTAGTGGCCGAACTGATGAAAACTCGACCTTTGTCTGTCGTGATGCGAGAAAAGCTGGAATCAATAAGAATATGGGCTGAAGGTCGCACTGTTAATGCCCATCAATCACTTTAGATTTACTTGTATCACTGGTATTTCTGCGGAAAAGCAAACCGTGCAAGCAAAATGCACGGTTATTATATGGCCTTAATCAGCCTGTTTTTTTGGGGGGAATTGAGCCAGAATCTTGCTTACCGTAGCATTGGTTTCGTCAGCCTTTGCTGCTCCCCCTTCATCAAAGGTAAATTTGTCCATACCGCGCCAAATAAGTTGATTGCTGTTTGGATCTATAATGTCAATTTGAATGGTTTGAATTTTTGCGGTATCACTGCCTACGGGCACATCAACGCTAGTGCCAATGCTTGCACCTCCTGAACTGCCCCAAGACCCTGTTCCTAGTCCAATTGAGAAGCCTGAGTCTTTCGGCTTATCTTCTACTTTAAAGCTGTAGGCAACATTAAAGTCGGCAGCTTTTTCTTGAGTATTGAAGCCTTGGTTTATTAGCGCTGTAGCGATAGCTTGCTGGATCCTATTGGCGCTCAATGGGTCACTGTTAGCTGACGGCGGTAGCTGGGAAAAGCTTTTCAGATTAGAAAAATCGTAATCAACATCGTAATCATTTTTTGGCGTTGAGCTACAAGCTGCCAGCAGTAGTAAAGGGATAGACACTAAGGCAACAAATACGCTCTGCATTGGTTTTTTCATTATTTTTTGCTCTCTTATTGAATAAGTCTATTAAAGCCCGTTAGCCAGTATGTAAGTAAATTATCAGTTAGGTATACAAATACAAACGTTATTTACTGTATTTATTTTAGCCTTTTATTGTCAAGATAGTATATGTTTAAGGAATGGAGCAGTTAGAGTTTTTTGAGATCCCAAGTCCTTGCATTGGTGTATGCCAAAGTGACGCGCGTGGCTATTGTAAGGGGTGTTTGCGTAATCGTAATGAGCGCTTTAATTGGCTTGAGTTTAGCGATGCGCAGAAGTTTGATGTGATTCGTTTGTGTAAACAACGTAAGCGCAGGCGTCAGCTGGCTTTCTTAAAAGCGAAAAAAGCGCAAATACTCGATGAAAGATCTAAAGTGAATAGCCATTTAGATTTTGGTCTTGAGTTAGAAACAGAGTTAATGCCAGATCCTAATAGGCATGACGACTAAGGGGATAATTACATCACAAGTAAAATCTGTTTATTCGCCTGTATAGCATTAGTGCTTAATTAGCTTTTAGTGCGATTGCTTGTTTGGGCTAATGACCATATCAGGTTAAATTGAGTAAAGCCCGGCTGGCTTATCAATTGCACATCACCGTGGTGTCTTTCCATAATTCGTTTAATAATCGCTAATCCTAAACCATGGCCTTTATTACCATTTTTGCAGCTTGCGCTGCGGTAAAATGGTTCAAATATTTTGCCTTGATCTTCCGCTAAAATCCCTTCACCATCATCGGTAACAGATAGCATGATTGAGTCATTGGTTTGACTAATTTTAACCACTACGCCATTTACGGCGAATCGTTGCGCATTGGTTATGAGGTTCTGCAGTGCACGTTCAACTAAAGAAGGCTCTGCTATCAGATATATAGTCTCTTCAGGAGCGACAAGCGTAATAGGTATTGGGTGATGTGTCTGCAAACGTTTGATAGTTTGCAGTGCTAAACTATTCAAATCACAGCGCTCAAAGTTAAGTGATTCTCGCTGAGTTTCTAAGCTGGCATAGGTCAGCAGCTCTTGTAACAGGTTTTCCATTTCTTTAATATCGAGCTTCATTTCATCTAAGAAACGTTGTCGTTTGTCTTCATCTGAGTCAGGTAAGCAATATTGGGGTAATAAAGCTAAGGCGAATTTTAGACGCGCTAAAGGGGTTCTAATTTCATGAGAAACAGCGTTTGATAAGTGTTTTTGGTTTTCAATAAGCGCACTAATATGGGCTGCCATATCATTAAAGGTAGTGGCAAGAGGCAATACCTGTGAGCGCTGGGTTAAACGAATGCGAGTGTCCCACTTTGCTTGGCCAAACTCTTTGGTTGCTTTACCTAGTACTTTTAAGTCTTTTGATAGTGGCCATACCCAAAGTAGTACGATAAAGCCCAGTAAGAAATAGAAAAAGATATTATAGAGGTTACGTAGGCTTGCTCGTGGATCGAGTTCTATTGGGCCAGCCATTAATACCTGCTCGCCTACTGCCACGAAATGTAGCTCATGATTAATATCATAAGGCGTTGCAATAACTTTATTTGAATGGACTAATTGGTTACTAGAAAAGGCAACTTGTTCTGCATCGAGTAGAGTCAGTGGAAAGTTTGGCGCAAGCTCAATTGAATCAAGCATAGGTTGGCGCTCGTCAACAGGTAACGCTGCTAACACTTGTGCTAAAGCAACTAAAGGTGCATCGAGTGCACCTTTATCATCTACGTTGCTTTGCCATAAGTTATCTAGTGCCCAGCCAATGCCTAAAAAACCAAGGCTGAGCAAAAGATAAAGGCTAATAAAAAGACGTTTCATCTTATTAAATTAGCAGGTTTAGTTGTTCCATGCTTCAGGAGCGAATAGATAACCTTGGCCCCAAACCGTTTTAATTCTGAAAGGCGTTTCAATATTATCGCCTAACTTCTTTCTTAGACGAGATATACGTACATCAATTTTTCGGTCTTTACCGTCAAAATCGATATTGAGCAGGTATTGATAGATATACTGGCGGCTCATAACCTGACCTGCTTGAGAGGCCAATAACCAAAGCAGTTCAAATTCGTGACTGGTTAAATCAACTTCAGTGTCACCTAAACGAATCGCTTGAGTATGTGGGTCAATGCTTAATTTACCAAAGCTTAAGCAGTGTGACTCAACTTGTGCTGGCTTGGCTTGGCGGCGAAGTAGGTTATTTATACGTGCTACCAGCAGCGCTGGGTCTACAGGTTTAACAACGTAGTCGTCGGCACCTAATTCTAAGCCTTTAATTTGATCTTCATTTGAGCCTAGTGCACTCATCAATAAAATAGGGCCGGCAAAGTAATCTGGTAGTTTTTCACACAGAGTTAACCCATCCATCCCAGGTAACATGATATCGAGCAAAATGATGTCTGGTTTATAGTTGATTAAACGAGTCAGTACCGTATCGCCTCGTCTTTCTACTTCTACGTGCATGCCATGCGACTTTAAAAAGTCGACAATCAAATTAGCTAAGCGAATATCATCTTCGACTAATAATACTCTATGCGTAGATTGAGAGTTGGTCATTAAAATAAACTCCATGGGTTGCGGTATCGTCGCCTAACTTGAGGCGGAGAAGCTGGTGTTATTTTTAATTTTACACCTGCAATTGTCTCGTGGGTATCTTTGTCTATCATCACAAACTGAATATCACGGTTAGCGCTGATATTAACGGTTAATGAGTGAATGTCTGGTGACGAACCACACCACTTCTTTAAGTCTTTGTAATCAGAGATTATGCAAATTGTTTTATTTGTTACTGAATCCCATTGCAACGTCACTTCAATATCGCAAGCTTTTGCATCAGCAGAAGTGATACAAATCTCTGGGGAGAGTTTAAAGTTAGGCTCTAACTCTTCTAGAGTGTTTTGCGCCATAGCATTTGAGCTCAGAAGCGAGCCAAGAAGCAGACATATTGAAAGGCGTATAGATTTTAAAAACACGAGTGTTAGAACCTATATGCTGCACTAACAAAGTAGGTCGTAGTGTAATCTTTATCTAGCAAAGGACTTTCGGCTATAGCATCACCGATATCGGTATAGCGAGCAACGAAGAGTAAATTCCAGTTTTCAGTTAATACATACTGTCCGGTAAACTCAAGACTCTTATTCAATGCCGACTCCGCTTGATATACTTGGTTCCAATAGAGGCTTTCACTTGGTCTAATACCGTAGTAATAGTCCACCACTTCTTCACTTTTCCAGTCTAATACGGCGGCAAATTCAAAATTCCATTTATCTAATGGAATATTATAAAACCACTTTAGCTTAGACTCTAAGCCGCCATGCACATCTAATATGTCATGGGCTAGGCTAGCATGCACTATACCAAATCGGGTGTAAATAAAAGCCTCGGCTCCGCCAAGATATGTAAAGTTTCGATTCTCTAGTTCACCAATAGTGCGCTCATCAGGAGTGAGCCTTGAGAGGGAGCTGGCCATAGGAGCGATCGCTGCTTGGCTGTTACCTGTATTTAATAGAAAGATGTTGGAGGGATCCCAACGGTGGAAAAAGGCGCTGTCATTACTAAAAGTCGTAATTAGGTTAACGGTGTAGTTTTCACCTTCAGCTAAGGTGTAGCCAAGGTTACCATTATCAAAAAACCAGCTCTCGCCATAGTATGCAATAGTTGGCACAACATATAGTGGGATATCTTCAAAATCTTTTAGTGGGTTAGATTTTTGTCCGTATCCGAGTGCTATACCCAGATCCCAGCGACCAACTTCAATACAGTCGGTATTGTTATCACAGCTTGCTGGAGCATCGGCAAAAGTGGCTCCGGAAAACAGGCTTAAACTGAGCAGTAGTGCTAATAAATATGGCATCTAAAACATTGACTCGCAGTTACAAAATTAACAAATGGACCCATAGAGTATCATCTATTCCAAAAAGCATCATGCGAGATAATAAACATGTTGCAAACTGATACAGGTTGAAAACCAATCAAAGCGCAGCTGTTATTCTTGGTGATGATTCGCTAAAAATAAACGTTATTATTGGCTTAGTTGTTGACACTAAAGCGCTTTTATTTAAAGTTAATTAAACAGAAACGTTTTTTATAAGGCAGACTGATAAGTGAAAAATGAGCAAATGCCCCAAGAAGTAGGCTTAAGTATTTTGATAGATATAGATATTCGTCACAGCTTAGATACTGATATAAATGGTATTTGCCAACTTTATAGCCAAAAAAGTTGCTATAGCTCAACACTGCAGCATCCTTTTCCATCACTTAGTCGTTGGCAGAAGCGTTTAATAGACCTACCTGAAAATTGTTATAGCTTAGTCGCAATGAGAGGTGATGAGGTTGTTGGGCAGATAGGGATGGAAGTCTTTAGCAACCCACGGCGGAAGCATGTGGCCAATATAGGAATGGCTGTCGACGAGTCTTATCGTGGTATTGGTTTAGGCTCTGCGCTGCTTGAGGCTATAGTATCGTTGGCGCAAAATTGGCTGGCTGTAAAGCGGATAGAACTAGAGGTTTATACCGACAATCATTTAGCGATTAGCTTATATAAAAAGCATGGTTTTGTGATTGAAGGTGAAATGCGTGAATATGCTTTTCGGGATGGCGAATATATTGACGCATTTCTAATGGCCTATGTCAGAGATTAATCTTCTTCGGCTAGGGATTCTAAGCCTTTATCTCTACCTTGAGCGATGACAAATTGCAATGCATCTTCATCCAAGCTGCGTTTCGATAGGTAGCTTACTGCTTTAGATTGCTTCAATAGAAAGCCTTGTTTAGTTTCTGTAAATTGGTTGATGTCTTGCCATAAAATTTTGCCTTGAACATAAAAAGAGTCATTGCTGATCCCTGAGCTATCTATGGTCAATGTCACTTCGTTGTTGGCCGCTTTACTCATCATTTGACGCATTAGCCACCAAGGTTTTCTAAACCGAACACTTAATGCTTCTAGTGCGCCTAAAGCAATAAGAAACCACGAAGCGTACCCGTTAATATTGGTTAGCATTAATGCTACTCCCACGACAGCGAACAAAATGGCTTTGCGATAAGCACGTATTGATGCGTCAATAACGACAGATTCGTCATAGCATTCGCTAAAGTGACTCTTATCTAGCGTATATTGGGTTGTGTAACTATATTCTTGATTCATCGGTTCTCGTTATCGCGTGACGCTTAAAGTCGGTATATTTGGGGATTATAATGTTTAGTTTGCTTATAGTCGCTTAACTTGAGCTTAACTTGAGCTTAAATTGCATTAATTACGCTTTAACAAATTAAATAATAAACTAAGGACTCAGTATGGCTGCAATTCCTGTTGATTACGTTAATTATAAGTCCACTGCCGTTTTTGAAAAGGCAACGGTACCGAAAATGTTTCTGCACTTACATAACACTAAAGCCGGGGTGTATGGGCAGATCCATGTGTTAAATGGAGAGCTTAAATTTTACGGCTTTGCCGATAGGCGCGGTGAAATAGAACAAGAGTTAGTGATTAAAGTAGGGGATGTTGGAGTTTCGCCGCCGCAATATTGGCATAAAGTTGAATTTTTAACTGATGACACCTGCTTTAGAGTCGATTTTTGGGCGCATAAAGACTCTGATATCGTGGCTGAAAGCCAGTCTGAGCGCGATTAGCGCTCGTTGTTGTCGATTAATGTAGCTGTGGCTTTATCGCTAGAATATCGCACTTTAACTGTTCAACAATCACAGATGAAGTGTGACCTTTAAGTTCACTGATTAAACCATGATGCTCACCAGCACCAATAATTAACAGATTGGCATTACATTGGTGAGCAATATGGGGAATCACGTAGTCTGGTAATCCTTGCTCTAGATGCAAGTGATCTTGAGCGAATTGTCGACCTTTGGCGCTATCGAGTAATCGTTGCCAAAGTAGCTGTTTTTGATCTGATTCTGATGAATAGTGTTTTTCTGGGGTAACCGACATACTCCAGTTATCCAACTGATAGCAATTTAATAAGTGAATGTCGTTATCTAATAAGTTGGCTAATTGCTGACTATCGTCAAGTAAGCACTGATTGAGTTGCTTATGTTCTAAATTAGAGCCGCTGGTATCTAATGCTGTTAAAATATGCCCTTGGCTCTGCCAAGACTTATTACCCACTATCATCACAGGTTGCAGGCAATCTCTAAGCAAATGGTCCTCACAACTAGGTACCCATTCATTCAATAGTGCATTGTGATGATTATTGTTAATTACCACTAAATCATAATTGCTATTATTAGTTTCGTTAAGAATGGCGACATGATCTTTGACATTTTTGATGGTCTTAATTTCAACTTCTACACCTTGACGCTGATATTGAGTGAGCAGTTTTTTTACGAATAGCATGGGATCCAATGCGTTTTTTGGGATTAGCCCAAGACGACTTAATAGATTGCTACAGGGGCGATCTATTTTTAAAGCGGTGACTTTAGCTTTAGTTTTTTTAGCCAATTGTAGTGACTTACTTAAAGCGGCTTGTGCTGCAGAATTATTGTCTATTAAGGTTAATGTATGGTGGTACCTAATCATAGGAACACTCCGTCTCCTTTTTCTCCACTGCATCTACTTTAGTCTATGGCCTAGTAAATACGTGGGTTTGCTAAGATCAAATCACGCTTAAACGGCTATTTGTAAGTGCTTTTCAGTCTACAGTTTTTAAGTATTTGATTTTGACTATGTCATTTACTGGCTTTTATCTAATTTCAAGAAAATTCAAAATATAATTTATCACTTAGTTGTTAACAATGTTTAACCTGACATTAACTCGCTCCTTGTTTAGGGTGATCTTAACAAGGAGAAGTTAAATGAATTCTACTGATAATAAGCTCGGGCAAGTACTGTTAGTTGAGCGACGTA
The DNA here is from genome assembly GCF_041471165.1 of Shewanella sp. 10N.261.52.F9. Lineage (NCBI taxonomy): Bacteria > Pseudomonadati > Pseudomonadota > Gammaproteobacteria > Alteromonadales > Shewanellaceae > Shewanella > Shewanella sp. 10N.261.52.F9. The sequence goes on along the minus strand of NZ_JBFRNX010000013.1, from coordinate 45,338 downwards.
TAGCGGATTTTAAGCGAGGAAAGCTGTCATTGCCGCCAAAGAGCAAGTTGGTTTTTACTAACATAAACTCTGGTATTGCAAACGATACTGTTGTCTCTACAGCTTCAGAGTTGATGCCGACAGAGGTGGCATTAATACAATCAATGAGGCGATCTAGATTATTAACTATGATGGTTGTCATTGGCGCAGTTGCTTACGCTGGCTTTATATTTTTTTTACTAAAAGTGGCCGGGTAAATACATTATTAAGGAATCGCTAAGGAGAGCGTGATGTTGGCATTAGTAGCTGAATTAATGTTTTGGTTTTTATGGGACTTTGTATTTTCTTATCTATTTTATTTTACCGGTGCAATGCTAGTTTATGTGTTTAGCTTAGGCAAAATTAATTACCCTCTATCTGTGACAAGATTTTTAGCGGCACCAAAAATCAGGGGGCGCTCAGAATTTGATAAACCTTTTCTACTCGGTTTCGCCTTTTATATTGGATTGTTTGTATTGGCAGTTTGGTTAAGTTAAACCAGACAACATTTAGCCTTTACTTAGCTCGCTGCCGCAGAGGTTTACATTCACTGTTTGTATTAGTGGTTTGGGTGTTTATTGAGCACGTTAGCTATGGGTGACTAAAATGGCGATACCACGAAAAACAATACTGATTACAGGTGCGAGCTCAGGCTTGGGAAAAGGCATGGCCATCGAATTCGCTAAGAAGGGGCGAAACCTAGCTTTGTGCGCTAGAAGATTTGAGCGTTTAGAGGCTTTAAAACATGAGCTTTTGCAGATTAACTCAAGCATTAAGGTGTCGATTAAAGTACTTGATGTTAATCAACATCAAGCCGTGTTTAAGGTTTTTGATGAGTTTAAGCTTGAATTTGGCACTCTCGACAGAATTATTTTAAATGCAGGGCTGGGCAAAGGAGCTGCAATTGGAACCGGGCATTTTGAAGCAAATAAACAAACAGCAGAGACCAATTTTATTGCTTTGTTGGCTCAGGCTGAAGCGGCTATGGCAATTTTCAGAGACCAAAATGCTGGTCATTTAGTCACTATATCTTCTGTGAGTGCGTTAAGAGGTTTTAGACGAGCCATGACGGTTTATGCTGCAACGAAAGCGGCGGTTAGTTCATTATCGGAAGGGATGCGTATTGACGTGATGAATACACCAATCAAGGTGAGCTGTATTCACCCAGGGTTTATTCATAGTGAAATTAACGTACCGGTCGAAAAAGTACCTTTTATTGTTGATACTGACGTGGGCTGCCGAGCCATTGTTAAGGCTATTGAGGCTGAGAAAGCCAATAGTTTTGTCCCGAGCTGGCCGTGGGCTCTTATTCGCTGGCCTTTAAAGGTTTTGCCAAGTCGATGGATACGGAAAATGAGTTGATCAAGCTCATTGTGCAAACACAAAGCTCATTGATTGGAGCTTTATAGAGATTATTCGTAACGATTACGTAAGCTTGGGACGTCAGTTAAGTATTCGACGAACTCAACTTCATAGCCATCTGGATCGATAAAGTACACATTACGTCTATAAGGGTCATCTATTCCGGGTTTAGCAATCTCAAAACCAGCAGCTTTGAGACGACTGATAACACCATCTAGATCGTCGGTAGCATAAGCAAAATGAGCCAGACCTACCTGATGGCCGCTTAAGTCTCGATTATCCGCATTACCATCGTCATTAAAAGTTAAATACTGATAGTCGTCGCCAAAATGCATCCAGTTGCGTTCTACACCATGCCAAGTCGATTTTCCGCCGCCGCGAACTTGCCAGTGAGGGAATATTGCTTGGTAGAAGTTGAGGGCTGTTGGAATATTTCTTACTACTAAGTTTAAGTGTTCTAAATGAATCATATCTTGCTCCTTTAGTTTCCATTGTGGGTACTACATGCCGTAAGTGTATTCCTGTTGTTTAGGGTAGGCGTGCTGTTGATGGTTTATACGCACTATTTTTAAAGCTTCGCTGTACTGAGCTAACATATGCAAACTGTAGTCTATGCGCTCACGTAAATGTAAATCACGCTCAGAACTTGCCTTTTGACTGTTAAGTACCTCCTCTACATTGCGAATGATTAAATGGTCGGGAGTCGCCACTAATTTATTGTTTTTCAAAGCATTCATTCTTAACTCTGCAATCGGGTAGGCACCACTTATTCCACTAACAACACCGACAAGTAGAGCGGGCTTGTGAGCTGTATCTTGGTTGTCTGCCATTAATAAGAAATTTTTCATAATGGGTGATGCCATGCCGCCCCATTCGGGAGTGATTAGTACTAAGGCATCCGCATTTTTTATTTGTTGGGCGATTAAGGGCCAACGGCTGCCGTCTGCCGCTTTAGAATTAGCTTCACCATCCCAAAATGGCAGTTGGTACTGACATAGTTCAATGTGATGCGCTTTGGTGAAAGCGGATGATTTTTCGCTTAGATAGCGAGCAACTTTAGCACTCTGTGATGGACTTCTTTGACTTGCACTTACAATAGCTAACTCCATTTAAGTAAACCTTTTTGTTTATTTAAGTTTTAAGTAAAGTAATATCTTTACAAAATAAAGTAAAGAAAAAAGTTTACTTAATCGGTGATTGAGCAATAATGGCAACTAGGATGTTTTGTATCGGCTGATAAGCGATGCAACTAAAAGAGATAATAATGAAGACCAGTGACAAAATTTTGCAGATGCTCAAAACTCAAGGTGAATTAACCGCCAAAGTGATTGCCAGTGAACTGGGTTTAACCACAATGGGGGTGCGCCAGCATTTACAAAGTCTGGAAGAAAGTCGAGATGTAGTTTTTGAGGATAGAAAAGCAACTCGAGGGCGACCAACACGTTACTGGGCTCTGACGCCAGAAAGCAATAGCCACTTTTCTGATAGACATGAAGAGCTAACGGTTCAGTTAATTGATTCTGTTAAGACCGTTTTTGGTGATGGTGGTTTAGAGCAACTTATTGCTCACCGAGAGCAAGCTTCTTTAGTGCTTTATCGCGAGGCACTAAAAGACGCGGATACCTTATCGGCTAAATTGCAAATTTTAGCTCAATTACGTATCGAAGAAGGTTATATGGCTAGCGTTGAACAACAAGATGACGTTTATTGGTTACTAGAAAATCATTGCCCTATCTGTGCAGCTGCAAGCAAGTGTTTTAATTTTTGTCGTTCTGAATTGCAGCTGTTCCAAAGTTTGTTAGCGGAGCATGCAGTTATCAGCCGTGAAGAGCATATTATTGAAGGTGCACGTCGCTGTGCCTACAAAGTCGCACCAGTGCAAGAGTAGCTAATATCTTATGGAATCGAAACGTGCACGCTTAGATAGATTTATTAGCGTTAAAACTGGTGTCAGTAAAAAAAACGTCAGAGTACTTTTAGCAAAAGGCCAAGTACTGGTGGACGGAGAAATTGCCCGTGACATTGATTTAATTATTGATGAGTTCTCTCATGTCACCTTAGATGGGCAGATCCTGCAAGCTTGTCAGCCTAGTTACGTCATGCTGCATAAACCCGTTGGTGTCGTCAGTGCCACAGTAGATGATAAACATAAAACAGTTATCGATCTGCTAGATAGAGACGATAAGCACAGCCTGCATATTGTAGGTCGGCTTGATTTAAATACTTCTGGGTTATTGCTACTCACTAATGATGGACGCTGGTCGAAAAAATTGATGTCACCGCAGCATAAAGTTGGCAAGGTGTATCGAGTCACACTACAAAACCCGATTGATGAATCTTATATCGCGGCTTTTGCGAATGGTATGTACTTTGAGTATGAAGACATCACCACGTTACCGGCAAAGCTTGAGATTGTTGATGAACACACTGCGCTAGTGACGCTAATGGAAGGGCGCTATCATCAAATAAAACGTATGTTTGGTCGCTTTCGTAATCCAGTAGTGGGCTTACATCGTTTATCGGTGGGTGATATAGAGCTTGATCCTGAATTAGTCGTTGGTGCTAGTCGTGAGCTATCTTACGATGAAATAGCCATCGACTAAAGGAATGTTTTGATACTTAAATTGGCCCTTCTAACCCTATATAAATCAACTTAGCCTTTTTAGTTTAGCCATTTATGTAGGTGAACTTTCAGTTTTTATAGCTGAAAACTGAAAGTTTTTCTTAAATTAAGCTTAAATCGATAAATAAAGAACCATTTTGTTAGTTTGTGATCTGGTGCAATTTTTCGTCAGTTTAGCTTAATGAATTTCATCAATTACTAATGTGCCCTCAAAGCTTATATGTGATTCACGTCTGGTTATTGCTTGTTGTGTGATCTTGGTTGGGCTGCGGCTGGGGTGATGGCTATTAATGGCTGTTTTTTAATTAAGTTGTTGAATATTATTGTTTAAATGTCTTTTACTGCTATGAGTTTACCCTTCGCTTCGCTTAACTGAAGATTTGCCCACCGTTATCGCTTTCAACTAGAATGCGCGCGCTCAAATTAACTTAATTTAATAATGTGCCTTTTAAGTGAGGTGCATTTGTTAGTGAATACTTCCTGTAGGGGAACTCAATGTCTACACAACTAGCTAATCCTGCTCCACTTGGTCTAATGGGCTTCGGTATGACTACCGTCCTATTAAACATCCATAACGCAGGTTTTTTCCCAATTGACTCTATGATTCTAGCAATGGGGATTTTCTACGGCGGTATCGCTCAAGTTATCGTTGGTATTATGTGCTTTAAGCGCGGTGATACTTTTGGTACTACTGCATTCACATCTTACGGTCTATTTTGGCTAACTTTGGTTGGCTTAATTGTTATGCCAAAGATGGGTCTAGCCGCTAGCCCAGCAGCATTTATGGGTTGGTACTTACTATTGTGGGGCATGTTTACTGCTGCGCTATTTGTAGGTTCTCTACGTTACCCACGTGCTAAGCAAGTTGTATTTGCTTCATTAACGATTTTGTTCTTCCTACTTGCAGCTCGTGATTTCACCGGTAGCGAGTTAATCGGCACTATCGCTGGCTACGAAGGTATCTTCTGTGGTTTAAGTGCGATTTACTTTGCCATGGCTCAAGTATTAAATGCTGAGTTTGGCCGCGTAATTTTACCAGTAGGCCCAGTTGCAGTCGCTGCATACGAGCCTGCTGCAGAAAAACAAGCCGCTTAAGCTAACCACCAATTATCATTTATCTCCGATAATGCATAGTTAAAAGCGATAAAAAAAGCTGACCTATTGGTCAGCTTTTTTGTATCTGCAATTTATAGCTTAACTCGCTAGAGATTAACGTTGCTGCAATTTGAATAGCCATTTACCGTAAAGGAAAATACCGACTGCTGAGATAGAACCAATAGCAGCAATAATGTACCAAGCCATACCAATATTATGGGTGTTATACAGCAGCGTTGTGAGCTCTTGAGCTGGCTCACCTGTATAGGCTACCAAAGTACTAAAAGCTTCACCTTGTGGGATTGCACTAATTTCACTTGGGTTCATGCCACGCTGAGCAAGCAACTCTAATGAGAAGATCTCTTTAGATGCGTACATTTCATATAGTTTAGGACCAAAGTAGCCTTCTAATGTCCAGCCGATACCTTGAGGTAACATCACAAAACCCAGGTACATAGCTTTTTTGCCTTCTGGAGCAATGTTGCCCATAAACTCATTTTTCTTTGGGCTGATCATCATCTCGCCGAAAGAGAACATGGCAATAGCTAATACGATCATCCAAGCTGCATTAGTTGCACCTATTAGCACAAATGCCAAGATACTCAGTAAACAACCGCCAAGCATAGCTGTAGTAATTCGGTATTTTGCAGTTAAGGCTGCGACTAGGAAGCAGGTCGTCATGATCATACCTGCGTTTAGGTTAAGCATGCCTTCAGGCATTACTTTTGTACCAGTATTATCAAGGCCTAACCAGAACTGGAAGAAACCATTAGAAGTACCTTCAGGACCAAAAAGTGAAGTCACAATAACACTGGTATCGACCCACTCCGCAATATGAATAGGTAATACGTCAAATAGCGAGTTGAACAGGAACCAAAAGCCCGCAAATACAAGCATGTAGTAGATAACCACAGGTTTTTTTAGCTCATGCCATGCATCTTTCCAAAGTGCTTCTTGATGGATTTCACCGGCTTTAATTTTGCGGTTGCGTTCCATACGCTCTTCTTTACCTGGCTCTTTATAGGCAAGCAAGAACAAGAAGTTGAGAGAGATTATTGCTGCACAAGCGTAGAACACATTGTCCCAAGAAAGCTGGCGCATATGCACTGCGACTAGCGGACCAAGGAAGCCACCAATATTAACGACTTGGTAAAAAATACCCCAAGCCATCGAGGTATTTTGTCTACCTGTTGATAGGACTAAAGTTCCTTGGATCCCCGGTTTAAATATACCTGTACCACCGGCAAGTAATATGGCACCGAATAGGAATCCATAAAAACTTGGGAAAAATGCCATCACTAGATAGCCAGCAATCTTAATGAGGGTGGATGCAAAAATAGTTTCTTTATAACCGACACGGTCAGAGATCCCGCCTGTAAAAACAGGAATAAAGGTCTGCATAAATGCCCAGATCGCGATAATGACACCATAATCGCTTAGGCTAATACCAAGGCCACCTTCAGAGGTTGGGGCTTTAGCATAAAGACCTGCACTGGCTTTTACGCCGTAATAGGCTATTCGCTCAACCAGCTCCATGCCGCCTACAATCCAGAATATATAGCTTAAGCTGGCAATAGAGGCCCACATACCCAGCTGCTTAACTTCCCGTAGGTCGTTATCTGCATAAGTATCTTTCGAATCGCTCATAACTTTCCCTTCAAATTTTCTAATTATTTATAGTTATTTTGTATGTTTTTATTGTGTTGGTTTTGGGTTCGTAGAACGTGTGATTCTTTACCAAAACGCTGCAAGCTTGTAATTGCAGCAGACACTTTACCTAATTTGTTGTTAAACGCCAAAGTGTTAATTGTTGCTTTGGTGATACAGCCAGTATTAAACGCACTCTGCTGCAGTTATTGGTACCAGTAAAGCGATGTATTGATGGAAGTTACTTAGTTGGAAATATCATAATGAAAAAGCCTAGAAATAGGCTTGGTAATCGATAGCTGTATAGCATGTTGTAATAAGTTAATTATGAATTAGTGACGCATAATGAATAGCGAGTTGCTTATATAACAATAGGTAAAAGTCTAAACTGATGGCCATTAGTTGATTAACGTTGCAAACAGTGGTGCTGCAATTACCATAACAATACCAGTAAAAATCATGGTGAGGCTGGCAATTACGCCTTCTTGTCGGCCAATCTCTGTCGCTTTCGCTGCCCCTGCACCATGGGCAGAAGCACCCAACGCTACGCCCTTTGCTATAGCGCTATTTATCTTAGCGATTTTAAACAAAGGCTCGCAAATCAACATTCCAATAATACCGGTAAGCAGTACTAGCATAGCGGTAAGTTCAGGGACACCGCCAAAGGCCGTTGTGGCTTCGACCGCAAAAGGGGTTGAAACCGAACGAACCATTAAACTGTGGGAAAGCTCGGGTGGTAAGTGAGTCCATTTTACGAGTAACCAGGATGATGCAAGGCCGAGAAATAAACCTGTTATCACTCCTAAGCTTAATGTCAGTGGATATTGTTTTATTAGCAGACGCTCACGGTAGATAGGTACCGCAAAAGCGATGGTTGCAGGTGCTAGCATTGCCGCTAGCCAGTGGCTATAGCTGAAGTAATCTGCGACATCTATTTTCAATGTGACGACAACAATCAAAATCAGTGCTGGAGCAATAATGATGGGGGCAAACCAAGTTTTGTGCTGCTTTTTGTATAGTGCCTTGCTGGCATAGTAACTGACTAGTGTCAGCGCTAAACAAAACAAGCCAATATTGATGTGGTTCATGCTGCTTTTTGCTCTTTAGTAGCCAAGTTAGAGGTTGAATCGGTGCTAGGAAGGTGAATGATCTGTGCATTCACTTTTTTCTGCTGTCGTTTAAGGTTTTGTTGATGCTCAAACTTAAAAAGTTTGTCTACTGTATACGCTGTTCCAATAAGGACTAAGGTACTGGCTGCAAGCATTGCGGCAATGAGTTCTACGCCATAATTTGCGAGTAAGGGCTGATACTTTATTGCGCCAACAACGGGGGGGATAAAAAACAGTAGTAGTTCTGCTATCAACCAAGATGCACCTAAATTAACGCTTTTTTCCGGTACTAACTTTAGGCAGAGTAATAGCAATAAAATTGCTAGCCCTATAACGCTACCAGGTATAGGAGAAGACACTTTTGTCGCTACGCTCTGACAAGCCCATGCGAATAAACAGAATCCACAAACCTGAATTGCTGCTAAAGCGCTGCGTTTTATTATAGAGGGGGCGAGTCTGCCAAAAAAAGTCATGGTAATTTCAACGTTAACAGTCTAGATAGGTTGAGGTTAGTTTACGCTTGCTTAATTAATAGAAAAAATGAATATTAATGATGCAATCTATAAATTATGGTTATCTAAATGGATCTTAAAGCGCTACAGTATTTTACGCAGATAGTTGATGCGGGTGGTTTTGCTAAGGCAAGTCGCATTGCATTCTTGACTCAGCCAGCACTTTCAAAAGCGATAAAAATGCTTGAAGAAGAACTCGATATGGTGCTGCTAGAGCGAGGAAAGCGCGGTACTCAGATAAAGCTAACAGCAGCAGGTGAAGTGGTTTATCGTCATGCACAGTTGTTGCTTGCAGGTCGCAAAGATATGTTGCTGGAGCTTGATAGTTTACGGCATTTAACGGGGGGCAGCTTAAAGCTAGGTTTAGCACCATTAGGTAGTGCAGAGCTCTTTGCCCCGGTTATCGCCAAGTTTAGGCAGCTTTACCCTAAAGTGGATATGCAGTTATTAGTGCGTGGTGGCGTTGAACAGACGATAGCACTGAAAAAGAATGAGATAGAGCTCGCAACTGGGATCATTGCATTTGATGGTGAGTTTGATGGGTTACGTATTCGTAACGACCCTATGGTGGTGGTTGTGCCCAAGACGCATCCATTGGCAAGCTTTAAACAACTACAGCTTAAAGATTTAGCCTCTCTGGCTCAGGTAATGTTTGAGCCGGAATATGCCCTTTATGAGTTGATTTTAGATGCCTGTGATAACGTAGGCTTTGTCCCGGCTGAAATTACTCGAGTTAGCCATGCTGATTTTGGTATTGCGCTGGTGGCTGCGGGCACGGGGATAATGGTGTTACCACAAATTATTGCTGAACGTTATCGGGTTGATGCTGTAGTAAATGTACCTCTTGCTAGTGAAGACTTACGCTGGGAGTTATCGCTGTTTTGGCGCAAGCAGCAAAGCCTTTCTTTTGCAGCCCAAGCAATGATTGAGTTAGTGAAACAACAGCTTGAACAGAGCGCTTCTTTGAGTAGGTTTTAATTATATAAAAGATAAAAGCCTGACTTTGAGTTAGGCTTTTACATTTCAGTTATTAACAGATTAACTTTGGATTATTTAGTCACGACCCAGAGCGCATGCAGTAAACCAGGAATAAAGAACAGTAGACATAAAATAATATTGATCAGTAAGTCTTTACCTACACCGCTTTTGAGAAAGACTGCCACTGGCGGTAGTAAAATCGCGATGATGATGAGTAACAGCTTGTTGGTATCCATAAATTGATGTCCTTTTTGTCTTCATTACAAATCTTGGCCTTAAAACAATTAAGTTTTTTGCTAAAAAATCTACCTATTTCAAGACTCAAGTTAAATATCTCTGTTTAAAACTTAATCTATATTGTTGATGTTGTAAACGTAGTATTCAAGCAAATAAAAAGCCATCTAAAAATCAGATGGCTTTGTCTGGTGGACTCTAGGTGATAGTTATAGTGGCCAAGGTGAAACACCGTCAACAGCAACAGGCTGCAAGTCTAGGCTCTTACAGTAATCACCGGGCGCATAAATATAAACCTGTTTAGCAACGGCAGTATATCCAAATGAGCTGACTTGAGATTGTGCGGCTTGAGTCGTTGCCAGTCCCCACATCTGATACAGCTGTCGATAATCGAGCTGAGTTGAATAACTCATTGCAACCATTAAGAAATCATTATTAGAGATTTTTTGGGCGGCATCTAAGCTAAATTGATCAAAGCCAAGTTGGGCTCGCTTTTGCTGCCATGTCTGCTCATCGGCTTTTGCCCTTTCAAACTCTCGTAGCAAAATATGCACTCTAGCAAGTAGGTGCCAGCCATTTTCTAGCGCGCCGTGCTTTTGGGCTGCAACCATCATTTGTAACATGGTTGCCATGCCATTTGACCAACTGGTTAGTTTAGCTGCCTGCATGTAAGCAAAGGGATCTGCTTGATTAACGCTAGCCTGTAACACTGCAAACTCATCATCAATATTTAACCCTTGGCATGAAGGCAGCTTTCCAAGTTCAGTGTAAGCGCGTGACTTTGTGTAGTAAGAGTAAGGGTTAGTTGAAGCATGACCATCATGACCATCAAAGCGCAAACGACCTTTCTCGAGGCCGTGGCCAAGTTCATGGATATCGCCATGGCCAGTAGGGCTAAATGACCAGCTAGCATCGTAAGGATTACCTGAACAACCTGCGCCGCAAGTTGGTTGGTCGGCATTCATATGTTTAACGGTATCAATGGTATCTATTTGCCAACCTTTGCTGGCGGCAAAATCGGTGATTTCTGAGACTTCATCGATAAATGGTCCTTTAAAGCCAGCGAGTAAATGTGGGTAATTATGTACCTGAGTCATAATTGCATCGGCCATCTTTTCTGGTGTATTCCAAAGTGGCTCATGGTCCATAGTTTGTTGCATTTTATCGAGTTTTGAGTGAACCTCGAAGTGATCAGTTGCGAGCTCTGCCCAGTCATATTGGTTAGCTGCCAATGCTTGCATAAATTGGTTGCCATCAATGCCGTTACGCCAATATGGGTGTAGCCCAACTTGTTTAAAAGTAAACTCGGTAGCAAAGTCTCCGACGTCGAAGTTAACTTGCATTGGGCCACCATAGGGACTGGTGAACTTAATGGTTTCACCTGCTTTTACTTCGATATGAGTCGATTGTAGTAGTTTAGGGCGGTTATAACCATTTGTTGCAAACTCATGGGTCGAGCCTGAACGCAGTGTATTAATAAATATCCAAGTACGGACAGGACTATTATCGTTACGCGTTATGCTGACGGTTTGCCCTGGTAAAGCATACACACCAGCTGAGCGAAAGCCTTTCTTGCTTGTTAAGCTTACGTCTTTGTTTGTTGGCGTTACATGGCTAAAGTCGGTGCGGCTAAAGTTACCTAAATCTTTTGGTACGGCATTGATATCACGGTAGTTATATACGCTATGGTTGGCGTAATAAGCTTTTAGGTAGTTCAAAGAGTCAGTTGTGATGACATCCATCGGATACTGAATATCTTGGCGGTAGTTGTCTCCTAAAAGGATTAGTAACTTATACAGCGAGTAATCTGGCTGACTGAATATATCGATTTTATTGCTTTCTATGGTTTGAATATTGCTGCGTATTCTTGATAACGCGGAACGATAAGCACTACTAAATAGGTCGTCACAACTACTTGCGCAGTTGGCTAAGTTAAAATCGACTTGCTGAGAATCAAACATAGCTAACCACAACTGCTCTTTTTCCAAGGCACTGAAGTTTTTGAGCATCGCTGTGACTGACGACCAATCGGCTTTATCTTGGGCGAAGTAGTTGCCTGGGCCACCAGGCCCTTGCATGCCAAAGCCCATAGGATTAAGTACAGTTTGAGTTAGAGGCTTACTATTCCAACTATGCAAGTGCACATAGAGTAAGGGTTGCTTATTATTCTGGATTTGAGCAATAAGGGGCTTTACTGTGTCGGTAGTAAATAGTTCTGAAGAGCCTGTGATAACGAGTTGCGCTTCACTCAAGCAGCGGCTTAAACTGTCGGCATCACTACAGGCTTCTACCTGCCAATTTGGGTAGTGCTTGCCAATCCAATTATTAATACGAGTGACAGTATTACCACTCATCAAAAACAGTCTTACTTGCTGCACTTCTGTTGCCGAGGCTTCATCTTGAGCCAACATCCAGGCTAATAAACGTTTGAAGCTGGCTTCAAACGCTGAGTTGTTACCTTGCTCCATGCTCGAAATAATATCGGTTCCGAAGGCAGCATTTCGCTGACCCTCAATATCGTTAGTCGCGGCAAAGGTTAGTCCCTTATTGCCGGTAACAATGGCGTAGGCCTTACTTTGTGGATAAGCATGTTCTGCACCAGATAAGCTAATCATCTGTGAATGGCGCCCCTGATCGTATACAACAGCGTCTTTTTGGTAGATTTCATTTAACAGTGAAGCACCATCAGCCCGGTATTGTTCAATATGCTTTATCGCCCGTTTTATTATTTTGGGAGATTGGCCTTGTGCGATAGCGGCATCTCCACTAAGCATTGCAGTGCTGATTTTATCGTTTAATTGCAGGGTGATGCTATCGGTGGCCGTCTGATTAATGCTGTCGGTAACACTTAAACTGAGTGTTATCTGAGCGTTGTTCTCTAATGCAGTGGCATCGATAGTCACGTTATCTATGCTGAAGTTGGATAATACGACCTCAGGGCCTGAAAGTTGTTGCCATTCAAAGCTAGGCGTTCCAGTAGCATAAGTTGCTACATCGGCCGACACCGTAAACTGATTGTCATTCCATGCGGTAATAGGATCACCTAATTCCACTGTCGGTGCTTGAGCCGTAGGTGGCGTGATATTTCCTTCGTTGCCATCAGTAGATGGATCATCTGAACCACCACATGCTGATAGGCCTAATAATATAAAACTCGATAAAAGCCATTGCTTCATTTTTTTAACACTCCATGCAATTTGGTTACATTCTGAGTATTTTTTATACTTAAAGCAATTAAATGTATTAAATATCGTTAAAAAACAATGGTTAAGTCATTTTGTTGACGTTGTCATCAAATTGACTCAGTATTTATTTTTTAGCTTCTTCTGTTCATTAAGGTCTCCTTGGTACGAACTATTTGCGCTGTCATCATTAAGTCTAAGCCTGCTTAAATACTGAGCTTTAGCTATGTAATGACGATTTGGGTGAATAGGATTTTTAGGAACCCTGTGAGCAACCTCAATAATTCTTACGCTGTCTTTATCTTTGTGTATCAAATTAGGCCAATTTGTCTATGCTCTAGCAAAAAATGGTCACTAGATACTTAAGCCTTTATTTATTTAGTTGATTTTTTGATACCACCAGTACATGTAAGGAACAGAGATTATAATGTCTGTATCAATCGATCAGTTGGGGCACGATGAGATCCGTCGTAGTCAGCAACCAGAAGCAGGCTTTGCTTCGTTGTGTAAATCAGTGAGATTTCAACTTAAGTTTATTGTGTTTCTAACGGTGATCTCATTCCTATTTTTAGGATACAAAGGGATTACAGGCATGCAAGATGCTGGTGATTCGATAGAACAGCTGCATACCCAAGGTATGCAGCATAGTATTAGTGCTGGCCATTTATTAAGTGAGTTAGCAAGGGCTCGCAGCGAGCTATTATTGGCATTTCAACATGACCCAAGTAGTGAGTTTGCTGAGATGCACAATCACCCTTTGTCATTGCATATTGCGCAGGCACAAGCTGCTATTAAGACTCTAAGAGATATTGTTGAAAATAAGATTTTAAGTGCAGATTTAGATGCTGGCGAGCGCCAACAAGCTAATGAGTTAAAAAGCTTGTTAGATAAAGTGGTTATGGTAGGTTTTACCCCTACGATTTCAGCATTACAACAAGAAAAGTATCAGGCTGCCAATCAGGTTTTATTAAGCGAAATTAACCCCCTATTTAAAACAATTACTGCAGAAGCGCAGTCGTTTCTTGCTTTGCAGATTGAAGAGGGGGAGCAAACATTTGCGCTATTTAATCAAAATATGCAGGTGTATATGGTATTAGTTGCGCTGTTTTCTAGTATCAGCATGTTAGTTATCACTATTAGCCTAACCCTTATTGTTCGCAGAGTAGGTACGTCGGTTACCGAGCTTGAAAAGACTGCTGATAATATTGCTGGTGGTGATTTAACGCGCCGAATTGAAATTGGTGGTGACGATGAGTTTTCGCATATTGCCTCTTACGTTAACCAAATAGCTTCTCGTTTCCAACAAGCGGTGCAAAATACTCATGTGTCGACTTCTCGCTTAGCTAGCGCTGCGGAAGAGAACTCAGTTGTATCAACCCAAACACAGCGTAATGTTTTAGACCAGCAACAACAGACTCAACAGATTGCTGCGGCTATTCATCAGTTCACCGCAACAGTACGGGATGTCGCACAAAGTGCAGAAGCTGCCGCAACGGCATCAACAGAAGCCAATACAGCTGCCCAGCATGGCCAAATGGTTGTAAATGAAAGTATCTCTGTGATAGACACTTTATCTACAGAGATGGATGGTGCAACCGTGGCTATGCAATCTTTGTCTAAGTCATCTGATGAAATTGGCTCTGTGGTGGATGTTATTCAAGGGATTTCTGAGCAAACTAATCTGCTTGCGCTTAACGCAGCAATTGAAGCAGCTCGAGCGGGTGAACAAGGACGTGGGTTCGCGGTAGTGGCTGATGAAGTGCGCTCGTTAGCTAAACGTACTCAAGATTCGACTGAAGAGATCCAGATAATGATCCAACGTTTGCAGCACGGGGCACGTGATTCAATGTTGATGATGCAGCGTGGCACAGAGCAAGCAAAGTTAAGCGTAGGTAAGTCTCAGCAAGCTGGTGATGCTCTATCGCAGATAATGAGTAGTATCGAGCAAATTAATGCACTTAATACTCAAATTGCGACGGCGTCTGAAGAGCAAAGCTTAGTGACTGAGGAGATAAATCGTAACATTACTAATATTAGTGATATTTCAGATCAAACCGCAGCTGGCGCAGAGCAAACCCAAGCTGCGACTCTCGAGCTTGCTAGCCTTGCTGAATCAATGCAGCAAGAAGTTGCTTATTACCGGGTTTAATTAGGTTTCGGTGCAGTTAGACTGAAATATAAAATTGAAATAACAAAAAGGGCTGTCGATGACAGCCCTTTTTTAATGTCTAGTTTCTGTGATGGAAGCCAGTGTTAAACTAGTTAGAGTTAGCCTTCTAGCTTAGCAAGTTCAGCTTTCTGTTCAGTTAGCTTATCCATATCACGTTGATATTCAGCTTGCTTAGCACGTTCTTTTTCAATCACGGCAGCAGGGGCTTTAGCAACGAAACCTTGGTTAGATAGCTTACCTTCGATACGTTTGTATTCGCCAGCAGCTTTCTCAAGTAACTTGTCGATACGTGCTACTTCTTTAGCCACATCGATTAAGCCAGCCATTGGGATCAATAGCTCCATGTTGCCCACTAACTGTGTAGTTGACATTGGCGCAGTTTCACCGTCGCTTAGAATCGTCATAGACTCAAGCTTAGCTAGCGTCTTGAAGAAAGTTTGGTTAGCTTCAAGGCGTGCCTTATCTTGCTCGCTCACACCACGTAATAGAGCGTTTAGCGGCTTAGAAGGTGCGATGTTTAGCTCGGCGCGGATGTTACGAACCGCAACAATCACTTGCTTAACCCACTCAAGATCTTCCATCGCAGCAGCATCAACTTTATCGGCTTGATACTCAGGGAATGGAGCTAGCATCAGGCTATCGCCTTCAACTGCTGCAAGTGGCTTAACACGCTGCCAGATAGTTTCAGTTAGGTATGGCATGATTGGGTGCATTAGACGCTGCATCTGCTCAAGTACAGTAACCAAAGTATGGCGAGTACCACGAAGCTGCGCATCTGTGCCGCTTTGCATTACTGGCTTGGTTAGCTCTAAGTACCAGTCACAGAATTGGTTCCAAGTGAACTCATAAATCGTGTTGGCAGCTAAGTCGAAACGGTAGTTCGCCATGTGCTCGTCAAAAGATTTAACGGTTTCATTGAATAGACCAATGATCCAGCGATCAGCAAGAGATAGTTCCATCTCGCCCGGCTTGCCATCAACAAGAAGTTGACCACAATCTAGTGCTTCACCAATTGCATCATCGCTTGCATCATCCGCTTGTACTTCAGTGTTCATCAGCACGTAACGTGATGCGTTCCAGATCTTGTTACAGAAGCTGCGGTAACCATCAAGGCGCTTCATGTCCCAGTTGATATCACGACCAGTTGATGCCATAGACGCTAGAGTAAAGCGCAGTGCGTCAGTTCCGTGCGGCTCAATACCATCAGCAAACTCTTTACGAGTGCTCTTTTCAATCTTAGCGGCAAGCTGTGGCTGCATCATGTTGCCAGTGCGCTTTTCAACTAAAGACTCAAGATCAATACCGTCAATCATGTCTAATGGGTCAAGTACGTTCCCCTTAGACTTAGACATCTTGTTACCGGCTTCATCACGGATAAGACCCGTTACATAAACCGTCTTAAACGGAACTTGTGGCTTGCCGTTTTCATCTTTGATGAAGTGCATGGTCATCATGATCATACGGGCAACCCAGAAGAAGATGATGTCAAAGCCCGTTACCAACACATCTGTTGGGTGGAAAGCTTTAAGCTCAGCGGTATCTTCAGGCCAGCCTAGTGTCGAGAATGTCCACAATGCAGAACTGAACCAAGTATCTAGTACGTCGGCATCTTGGCGAAGAACCACTGAATCGTCAAGCTTGTGCTTAGCACGAACTTCAGCTTCATCACGGCCAACGTAAACCTTACCGGCTTCGTCGTACCATGCAGGGATACGGTGACCCCACCAAAGCTGACGTGAAATACACCAGTCTTGAATGTCACGCATCCAAGAGTTGTACATGTTCTCATATTGCTGTGGTACAAACTTGATGTCACCGTTTTCAACGGCTTCCATTGCAGTCTTAGCCATAGGTGCAACAGCAACATACCACTGGTCTGTTAATAGTGGCTCGATAACAACGCCAGAGCGGTCACCGTAAGGTACCTTCAATGCGTGTGGATCGATTTTGCCTAGTAAACCTAGTGTTTCAAATTCTTCAACGATAGCGGTACGTGCTTTAAAGCGATCAAGACCAGCATAGCGCTCTGGTAAACTGTTATCTAAATCGTTGTTTGCAGTGCCGTCGGTATTCACTACTTCAGCGCTTGAACGAATCGATGCGTCGATAGTTAGGATGTTGTACATAGGTAATTCGTGACGCTTACCGACTTCATAGTCGTTAAAGTCGTGGGCAGGAGTGATTTTCACACAGCCTGTACCGAACTCCATATCCACATAGTCATCAGCAACGATTGGGATAAGACGGTTTACGATGGGTAGCAGAATAAACTTACCAATAAGTGATTGATAACGCTCATCCTCTGGGTGAACCGCAACTGCGCTGTCACCAAGCATGGTTTCTGGACGAGTCGTTGCGACTTCTAGGTAGTCTTTACCGTCAGCTGTTAAAGCGCCATCGGCTAACGGATAGCGGAAATGCCACATGCTGCCTTGCTTTTCTTTGTTCTCAACTTCTAAGTCAGAGATAGCAGTGTGCAGGGTTGGGTCCCAGTTCACAAGGCGCTTACCACGGTAGATTAGGTCATCTTCATATAGGCGTACAAACACTTCTTGTACGGCGTCAGACATGCCTTCGTCCATAGTGAAACGTTCACGATCCCAATCTACAGATGCGCCAAGACGACGTAGCTGTTTAGTGATAGTGCCACCCGACTGCGCTTTCCAGTCCCAGATACGGTCGATAAAGTTTTCACGGCCAAGATCGTGGCGGCTTAAACCTTCTTCAGCGGCGACTTTACGCTCAACCAACATCTGTGTGGCGATACCTGCGTGGTCAGTACCGACCTGCCAAAGGGTGTTTTTACCCTTCATACGTTGGTAACGGGTTAACGTATCCATGATGGTGTCTTGGAAGGCGTGACCCATGTGCAAGCTACCCGTCACGTTTGGTGGCGGGATCATGATGCAATAGTTGCCTTGAGACTCATCGCCGTGTGGCTTGAAGTAACCTTTCTCTTCCCAGTTTTGGTAAAGAGACTGTTCTATAGACTGCGGGTTATATGTTTTTTCCATGGGAGCGTGTTTATCTCAAACTAAAAATTAATAGGTTGTGTTGCTATATCTTGGGTCGTTAGAGCTATCCCAAGTGCGCGATACTGTCTGTAGCGATCGCGAGCAATCGCTTTATGGCTATCGTCGTTAGCAACGAAATCGATAATCTGGTTAAAGTTTACCGCAAATTGCGGCACTTGGTCTGCAAGATTAATCAGAAGATGACGTTTTTTGTTGGCACCAAGTCTATCAAAACCAATTTCTACTGGTGCACCGCCTAACGAACCTTCACCTTTAAGGTTATGCGGCACGAAAGATTGTGGTTCAAATTGCCAAAGTAATTCATCAATCGCATAAGCTTGCTGTTGATCTTGGCAATGAATGTAGACTAGCTCTTGTTGAGTAAAGGCTCGCTGCGCTAGTTGGCAGGCAAGAAAATACACTTGCTCCAGCGCTGATTTAGACGCGGCTGGTGCGTGCTGTACATCCTTAGGCAACAGATAAAACTGAGCTTGAGTCTGACTTGGCGACATGCTTAAAACCTGCTTGAAGACCTGCTCGAAGAGATAGTTTGCTATAGCTTCGGCTTTTGGCTGACGAAAGAGAGGATTTTACACTAAAAGTCGCTCAGAGATCAGCCTCTAATCTTGGTTTTCTTTAATGCTAAAGACGATTGATTGAACTACGGATCTCAGGCTTGATGATTTACGGGGATTTTGACCTAAAATAAACGCTTAATTTTACTAATAGTCTGGCTGTCGCTACACTCCACTTAATTGTCGATATTAGTCCATATTATGAAATTCTCCGAGCTAAACCTTTGCACCGAAATCTTATCTAATTTACCCAATAATCTGCTTGCAGCTACTGATATTCAAAAGCTTGCCATCCCAGCAGTCCTCGCCGGAAAAGACCTACTGGCGTTAGCGCAAACGGGTAGCGGTAAGACCTATGCCTTTGGTTTACCTATAGTGCAAACCCTGATTAACAATAATCACAGTGAGATTGAAGGGCTAGTGATAGTGCCAACGCGCGAGTTAGCGCAGCAAGTCGCGACTGCAATAAGCTTGCTTTCTGGCAGTATTGCAGTGACAGTTTTATGTGGTGGCATTGATAAAACGGCGCAAATAAGCGCGTTACAGCAAGCCCAATCATTGAATAAGCCGCAACTTGTGGTGGCAACGCCGGGCAGATTACTCGACTTATTGCAACAGCAAAGCCTTTCTCTGAACGCTGTTAAACAACTGGTGTTAGATGAAGCTGATAGACTAATGGATATGGGCTTTTGGCCTGATGTTGAACGTATTCTGAGCTTTGTTCCCCGGAGTAGACAGACCTTGTTGTTTTCAGCCACTTTGGCAGCAGAGTTAAATGATAAAGCGGTTAACTTGCTACGCCAGCCAGTAAAGGTGAGTGCGCAAGCGGCTAACAGTGTGGTGAGCGACATTAAGGAGTTGCTCTATTTAGTCAATAAAGGTGATAAGGCGAGGGCGTTAATAGCCCTTGTATTAGCCCATAAATGGTCGCAGGTATTAGTGTTTATTAATGCCAAAGATGAGGCTGATAAACTCACTAAGCGATTGGTTAAAGCTGGGATTAATGCATCAGCGCTGCATGGTGATAAAGACCATCAGCAAAGAGAGCAAACCCTTAGCGATTTTAAAGCCGGCGAGTTACAAGTATTGGTGACCACAGATCTGTTGTCGCGAGGGATCCATATTGATGCCTTGCCTGTGGTGATAAACCTTGAACTGCCAACTAGTGCTCCTGTGTATGTACACAGAATTGGCCGTACAGCGCGAGCGGGAGCCAATGGCATTGCCATTTCACTCGTGTGCCATGGTGAATCGGATACTCTGGCGGCAATTGAAGCATTAACGCAGCGCACATTTAAGCTTGAAGCGTTAACTGGGTTTGAAGTCACCGATAAACCGTCATCAGGTGCAAGTAAGCGCGCACCGCGGGATAAAAAGGCCAACCGCCGCAGCCAAAATAAGCGCAGTGCTAAAGACTTTGTTTCTAAAAAGCCTGTTAGTAAGTCAAAATAAATCAACAAGCGTGATTATTAGGCGTTTTGTTACTTTATTCATAGAGAGATTTACCGCGATAAATGACTGCTAACAGTCTTAGTGAGCGTTAGTTTTCGGCTGGTGTGCTTGGCTGTTCTCTATACAATCAGCGGCTTAGTTAACACTGTAAACTTTAGTTAAATAGATAAAAAATTAATCGCTCACATTGTCTAATTTATTAGCTGGTGCGTTATCTGCATTGCGGATATACTCCGCGCTCGCGCAAATAGTGCTTGGTCATTATACTTAAATTTGCTTAGGTGGGTTTGTTATCACCGAAGTCGAAATAATTAAATGCAGTAATAAGTTAGGTGTGTTTTTAGTTTTAGGATAGGTGCTAAATGAGCTTCTTTGATAATGCTGTCATTATATTACTCCTCATCGGAGTCAGTTGTTTCTTTTCTATGTCAGAAATTGCGCTCGCGGCTGGTCGTAAAATTCGTTTGCGTCAATTGTCGGCCGAAGGCGATATTCGCGCCGATAAAGTGCTGTTATTGCAAGAGCAGCCAGGTAACTTCTTTACTGTGGTGCAAATAGGTTTAAACGCCGTAGCGATTATGGGCGGTATCGTAGGTGAATCAGCATTTACACCACATATTCATGCCTTTTTATCTTCATGGCTAGACGGCCCTTGGCTGGATAAAACTAGTTTCTTATTATCATTTGCTTTAGTGACTAGCTTATTTATTTTAATTGCTGACCTTATTCCTAAGCGTTTAGCAATGGCATTTCCTGAAAAAGTCGCCATGACCTTTGTCGGCCCTATGATGGTTTGCATTGTAGTATTAAAGCCGCTGGTGTGGTTCTTTAATGGTTCAGCTAACTTTGTGTTTCGTGTGTTTCAAGTGCAAACTGCGCGCAATGATGCTGTTACCTCAGATGATATTTATGCAGTGATGGATGCAGGCGCTGAGGCTGGCGTACTTGATAAAGGCGATCAGCTGATGATGGAAAAAGTGTTTGAGATGCAAACCATTCCAGTCACTGCTGCAATGACAGCTCGCGAAAGTTTGGCTTATTTTTTACTGCAAGATAGTGAAGAAGAGATCAAGGTTAAGATTGCAGAGCAGCCTCACTCAAACTTTCTTGTTTGTGATGAACAGTTAGACACCGTTGTGGGGATTGTGAATGCCAAAAAATTACTGATTTATCTTATTAATGGTGAAACCATCAGTCTTAAAGATAAAAACTTAGTAACTAATTGCTTTATTATTCCAGACACCTTGAGCTTGTCGGAATCTATGGACTACTTCAAAAACAGTCGTGCCGATTTTGCTATTGTTATGAATGAGTACTCGCTTGTTGTTGGTGTCGTTACCGCTAAAGATCTGCAAGATGCGGTGATGGGGGCTTGGTCTTTACCTGAAAGTGAAGAGCAAATTATCGCTCGTGATGAACGCTCTTGGTTAATGGATGGTGTTACGCCAATTATTGATGTGATGCGTGCTCTCGATATTGAAGAGTTTCCGCAAAATCATAACTATGAAACCATAGCCGGTTTTATGATGTTTATGCTGCGAAAAATCCCTAAATGTACAGATTCAGTGGTACACGCTGGTTACAAGTTTGAAGTTGTTGATGTCGACAGCTATAAGGTTGATCAGCTGTTGGTTACTCGTATTGATGAGCAACAAGTACCAGAAGTATTAGAAGTTAAAAGCTAGTATCAAGCGGAAAAATACTGCACTAGCCAATTTTAATTACGCCCTTAATCGGGCGTTTTTATTATCTATTTCTAGGTTACCCTGAGCACTCTTGTTTGCAATAGAGTTACTGTTGTAAGCGAGTGTGAATGCTTCAAACTTATCTTCTTCGGCAGGGCGGTGAAAGTAATAACCTTGATAGTTATTACAACCAATTTGTTGTAAAAGCTCCTTTTGCTCTGCAAATTCAACCCCTTCAGCAATAACGTCGAATTGTAAGCTATTAGCAAGATTGACAATTGTTTGTGATATAGCAATGTCACTGTTATTGATTGAAAGATCTTTAATAAAAGATTTATCGATTTTTAGCTGGGCTAAGGGAAGTGATTTTAAATAGCAAAGTGACGAAAACCCGGTACCAAAATCATCAAGAGAAAATAGCACTCCATAGCTCGCTAAGTCATTCATTATGGCGCAGGTCGCATTGATATTTTCAATGAAAATACTTTCAGTTATTTCGAGTTTTAGTTTTCCTGGCTGCACTTGAAATTGAGTCACAAGTTGCTTGATATAGTCGCTAAATCCTTCGTGGCGTAATTGCACAGCACTAACGTTAATTGATAAGGTTAATGCTTTGAACTCTGGGGTTCTCGACCATTGCTGCAGTTTTTTACATCCATCATGGAGGACTTTTTCACCTACAGTAATGATAAGTCCTGTTTCTTCTAATAAAGGGATAAAGCTATCTGGGTAGATTAATCCTTTTTTGGGGTGGAACCAACGCAATAGGGCTTCAGCACCAGTAACTCCATACTCCGCTGATACCTGCGCTTGATAGAAGACATTAAACTCATCATTGATAATGGCTTGTTCTAAATCAGTCTCCATCTGCTTACGTTGTATAATTTCAGTCTGCATTTGCGGGTCATAAAAGCTCATGTTATTACGCCCCGACTCTTTCACTTTGTACATCGCGAGCTCGGCTTGTTTTAATAGTTCTTCCGTTGAAGGATTAGCTCCATTAAATAGTGTTATCCCGATACTTGCTGTCAATTTAAAGTTGATCCCCTTAACTTTTAACGGCTGCTGTATTTTGTGTAGTAATTTTCTGCCGATAGATTTGACTAGTCCCATAGCATCAACTTTTTCATTAGAAACATGAGGCAAAAACACGATGAACTTATCGCCAGCTTGTCGGCAAATGGTGGCTTCTGCATTTAAGCTATCTTTAATTCTATCAGCAAGCTTGACTAACACATGGTCACCAATATTATGATCGTAGAGGTCATTCACGGTTTTGAAATGGTCGCAATCGACAAATAATAGAGAACTAAAGGACCTTAATTTACGGTTCAGCACCAATGACTGGCTGAGCCTATCTTTAAGTAAGCGTGTATTAGGAAGTTTGGTTAGGTGGTCAAAATTAGCTAACTCATAAATTTTATTCTCAGATTTTTTACTTTGGGTGATATCGATATTTGATCCGATAAGCCGTATCGCAAGCTTCTGTTTATCGGTAATAACCTTGGCAGATGCTTGAATATGCCTAATCTCGCCATCGCCTCTAATAATTCTAAATTCACTATCAAAGTTTTCTCCAGTACTGACAGCTTTATTAAAGTCTCTGACTGCATGTGCTAAGTCTTCGGGATGAACACTATTTTTCCAAATCTGGTAGGTAGCTTGGGTTTTATCGGGGCTTAAACCGTAAAGTTTGAACATCCAGTTATCCCAATGCAGAGCTTGTTGTTTTAAGTCGTAGTCCCAAATACCGATTTGGGCAGCATTGGCAGCGATTTTTAAGCGCTGTTGGCTTTTTATTAGTTCTTCTTTTGCCAATACTTGTTCATGGCTCACCATTAGGTAATCTGTATGATTAATTCTTACCTTATTAGCCGAGAGTTGAAAAAAGTGACTGCAACCCTTTTCTTCACATTTATATTCAACTTGAACATAATCGACATCTTTGCTGAGTATTTTCCCTAAGGTTTGAGTAATACTGGTTTGTGAGGAGGCGGTTTGCTCATTTTGCTGGTGAAATTTTAGATAGTCTAAGCCAACCCAATTATTAACATTGTAGCGCTTGAAGCATGCAAAGTTTTTCCAACTATTGTTCACCAGCTGGATCACGCCGTTATAGTCAACAATCGCAATAGGATTTGACAGTAAGTCTATCACTTCTGTGTATTGGCTTGCTTGTAGGGCTTTAAGGCATATTTGATTCACAACTTGCTATTCCTTTAGTCATCAATGAATACAGAACTTGATAAAACCGCGTGTACAAAGTCCATTTTCAACAAGTTAATAAAACTATGTATTAGTTAACTTTAGTAGAAAATTACAATATATACAGATTCAGCAGCATAGTAATGAAGTTGTGAGCTGTCTGACTTACAGGGTAGGATTGAGCTACACATAGAACTGAATGAGGTATGCCTGTTGCGTACCTCATTGTTAGGACGAGATATTACTTACTGACTATGGCAAGTAGATTCTTTGCCGCTTTCATTTCCCACTCTTGATGCCACTGAACCAAGGCTTCGACAGGCATCGGCGCCGCAATATAGTAACCCTGTGCTAAGGTGCAGCCAAAGGATTGTAACCTATGCCAGAGAGCCAATGTTTCGACGCCTTCAGCCACAGACTCAAGCTTTAGGCGACGGCTTAAGAGTAAACAGGCTTCTACAATAGCAGCTGCAGTATTACTGGTTTCTATTGCTCGTATGAAGCTCATATCAATTTTTAACGTATCAAATGGCAGCGTATCTAAAAGCGATAATGAAGAGTAGCCTGTACCAAAATCATCGATAGATAGATTGAAACCATGCATGGCGAGGCGAGAAGCCGATTCTAATGCTCTGCCGGTATTTTCTAACGCGTCTGATTCAGTTATTTCAAAATAAATTTTCTGGCTTAGTTGCGGATGTTTGTCTGCAATTGCGAGCACATCATCAACAAAGTGGTTATGCATCAATGTGGTTGGCGTAATATTTACGGCCACTGGACGCCCTGCAAGTTGTTGTTGATGCGCCAATATATATTCGATGCTAATCAATGCTAGCTCAGCGTCTTTTTGCATTTTTCTCAGTAAAGGAAGAAAGCTTGCTGGTGGTAATACGCCTAAAACTGGATGGACAAATCGAATCAGAGCTTCACAGTACAACCATTTGGTTGAATCTAGTGCCACTAAAGGCTGAAAAAAGGGCTTTATCCACCCCTGTTTAAGTGCATGCTCTAGTTCATGCTCTGTAAAAACTTTGCTTTTTTCTGATGGAGAAGAAACAAATTTAGTCGGATTGGTGCTTTCAATCCAAGCAAGATGCAGCAGCTCTCTCAGTATATTTATCTTAACCGGTTTACTAATAGCCCCGATAACTTTTAAATGATAACTCATACACATTTTTTGTACGGTATCGAGCACTATCTGGTTACTGGCACTGGTGATGATAATTGAACCTTTAAATGCTAGCTCACTGATATGACTTAAAAATGTTACCCCGT
Organism: Shewanella sp. 10N.261.52.F9; assembly: GCF_041471165.1. NCBI lineage: Bacteria > Pseudomonadati > Pseudomonadota > Gammaproteobacteria > Alteromonadales > Shewanellaceae > Shewanella > Shewanella sp. 10N.261.52.F9. The sequence continues at coordinate 20,202 of NZ_JBFRNX010000013.1, read as the reverse complement.
CCATTTCCGGCATTTTCAAGTCACAGATAAGTACATCGGGTGCAAAGCTTGTCATTATGTGCAGAGCTTCGACACCAGAAGCTGCAGTTTTTATTTGTGCAGGTTTAGGTAAATTGATGAGCTCAAGTTGCATCATCATAGCGTCTCGTTGAAACGGGTGATCTTCAATCAGGAGGATTTTCATTTTAGTTGCTCAACCTGTTCTGAGATCTGGCTCATTAGGTATTTCAATTCAGTAAATAGCTGCTGAACCACTGCGCCTTTACGTTCGGAGGCAGCGGTTTCTAATTCTGTACAGTTTTTGACTAAACGTTCGCACTCAATCACACCTGCCGCGCCTTTCAGTTTGTGGGCGTTGAGAGCCGTGGCGGTAAAATCTTGCTTTGAGATTGCAGTATCTAGCAGTTCAATATCTTGCATGCTTGTTGTGATGAACTTTTTAAGCAAGTTAATGCATAGGTCAAAATCACCAAAATTAGCCTCTAAGGCTTCGATATCAATAATTTGTTTTGACCCTGTTTTTGTTTCGCCGCTTAAAGATGCTTCGCGATAAATATCAGATTGCTGTATTAGTACCGGGGCGGTTTGCACTAGGTGGCAATCGAGTATTTTTTGCAATTGGATCAAGGTGACAGGTTTAATTAAATAGTCATCAAAGCCGTACTGATGGCAGCGCTCTTTTTCACTCGACATTGCATTGGCTGTTAGTGCTATAACAGGAAGGCGTTTACCCTGCTGTTTTTCTTGTTTACGAATAGCACTAACTAAGCCGTAGCCATCGAGCTCAGGCATATGGCAATCAGTAAGTAGCAGGCTGTAATCTCGTTGCTGATAGGCATTCAGGGCTTGTTGGCCATTGTCATAAATATCGGCAAAATACCCCAGCTTACTAAGCTGCATCCGAATAACATCTTGGTTAATGGGGTGGTCTTCAGCAACTAAAATGAGCTTGTTAGCGGCAATGGCTTGTTCACGAGTGACCAAAGGCTTTTGGTCGTTAGCGACTTTCGCATATTTAGATTCAAAAAACTCCGGATTGGTGATTAAGTGTAATAAGTGTTCTGGAAGTATGGGATTAATCGATAGCTTCCAGCCCAAGTCTGTTGGTGCAGGTGACAATAAGCTCTGATTTTTAAGTAGAATAATTTGTACGTCAGGTAGGCAACGCTTAGCCCAACTAGCAGTAAGTGCTTGTTGTTCGCACCAACTTTCAGGAAGTAACAATAGTTCAATATCGGCTTTGGCAACGTAATTAGCCAGTGCAGCCTTATTTTCAATACCTGATAGGTTATAAGGTGTACAGTGCCAGCTTTTGAGATACGCATTTAGAACATCAGAACAGCTTTCATCGGTTAGCATTAGTCCGTAGCGTTTGTTAACTAGGGTAGGGACCGCAACTGCCGCGATAGGGCAAGTCAGGCTTAAGCGGAAAGTACTGCCTTGACCATAAGTGCTAGTGACAACAATTTCGCCGCCCATTAATTTAACGAGTTGCTCGCAAATAGATAGACCTAATCCGGTACCGCTAAAGCGGCGTTCGCTACTGAGATCTACTTGTTCAAAGGGAAGGAATAACTTTGCAATATCATCGTCGCTAATACCAATGCCTGTATCGGTTACTGCAAAACCTATGGTTTGTTCACTGTTGGTTTCAGATAAAAGATCGACCGATAACCAAATCTCCCCCTCAGTAGTAAACTTGGCCGCATTATTGAGTAGGTTGTTTAAGATTTGTTTGAGTCGCAAGTTATCTAACGTAAATGAATACGCCAGTTTGGGGTCAAGCCAAAGTTTAAACTTAAGGCCTTTGGCTTCAACTTGAGCAATATGAGGTTGTATTAACTCACATATGAAGTTGTTGAGCTGGCAGATCTCTAAACTGAGTTCTAGCTTACCCGCTTCAATTTTTGAAAAGTCCAATACATCATTGACGATGTTAAGCAGGTTGTTGCCTGAATGGGTAAGGTTTTTATGGATCCCGTCTAGATCTTTACTATTGAGATGGGGAACCATTAGCTCTAACAAACTTAAGATCCCACTAATTGGAGTACGGATCTCATGACTCATCATAGCTAAAAAGCGTGATTTAGCCTCGGTGGCTGATTCTGCTAACAGTCTAGCCTCATCAAGTTCAGCCTGCTTTTCTTTGATTAAGGTGATATCGACTAACGTGTAGGTCCAGTGTTTGTTAGCACTGACTTTTGTGCAGACACCTGTTACTTGGAACCAAGAGGTTTTACCCGAGATTGTTAGCTTGAGGGTTGTATACAAGGAGTCTGAGAATCTTGATACATCAATATCCTTTAAAAACTCGTAGTTGTCGGCATGTTGACGTAGGAAGTCCAATAATATTGACGGATTCTTATAGAGTTGCTCAGGTGTAAGACCAAGGTACTTTTCAATGTTGCTACTAACATAGCTCCAAGAGATATCGTCAATGTCATCGCCATAGCGGACAAGTTGCGCAACGATACCACCAAAGTTACTATTAACAAGCCTCAGCTCTTTTTCAACGCTATGTCTTTGCGATATTTCACTTTTTAGCTTTCTATTTGAATAGACTATTACGAAAAAAACCGTAAGAACACCACCTAAGATTAGAAATAACCAAGTAGGGATTTTCTCGAATGAAAAGTCAGAGTTAATACTTATATCATTCCATTTATGAGCGATCGCTTGTAACTCATCATCATCAATTGAGTTTTTCGCTTTATTTAAAATAGATAATAAAACAGGATTATTTTGATTTATGGCAAAGCTAACCAAACGTTTTTGTTGTTCGAGCGGATCCGGTATTACTTTTAACAGACCGAAATAGCGTTCGCTGATAACACTGCTGGACATTGATAGCGGCAAAATCCCTACGTTAACTTTACCCGCGATAACGGCATTTAAGAGATGCTTAGTTGAGTTATAAACGGTTATATCAGCGCTAGGGAAGTTTGTTTCAACCTGGACTTGCTGTGCATGTTTACTCAATATACCGATTTTTTTGCTGCTCTTTAGCTGCATTTTAGATAAATTGGTTGCTGCAACCGCAATCCAAGGATCTTCCGTATAAGCGGAGCTGCACTGTACTTCGCTGATTGAATTAGATTCACAGGTATAGGCGGGGATCAGTTCAAAACCATTTTCAATTAAATACTTTTCAATGTCTTGGCCATGAAATTCAGTTGCATCAATTTTTATCCCCAGCTTAGTACTGATGACTTTTAATAGGTCTGCACTCATACCGTCCATTTCACCGTCACTATTGGTGAAAGCGAATGGGTAGTTGTCAGCTGAGTAAAGGACTTTTATTGTGTCTTTTTGTCTGATGCTATTTAGTTCTGACTCAGTAAGATTTAAACCTTGTCTTTGATATATGTACTTAACTTGTGAGCTGGTTAACCAAGCATCATATAGTTTGTCAAAAGTCTCATCTGGAATTGCCTTTAAAGCATCATCGAGCTCATTGATCAATAATTCATTACTGTGCAGTCCTGCAAAGTGGAGACTTTCATAAGGCATATTACTAATAAGATGGATATTGAGGTTATTCGATTCATCTTGATGTGTGTGTATATAGTCCAGGGTGATGGCATTACCGATATAAGCGTCTGAGGTGCCATTTAACACTGATTTGTAAGCTTGTTGACTATCAAGGAAGTTGGCAATTTCAACTTGGTTAGTGTGGGTTCTAAGCAGCTCATTGATCGCAAAACCTTTTTCGGTCGCGATTATCTTGCCTTGTAAATTAAGTAGGCTAAAGTCGTCTTGCTGATAGGTTATGCCTGCTTTAGGTACAAGCATTAACGAAGAACTAAAGCTGAGCCAAGTTGATCTCTCTGGGGTTTTTGATGCGCCCATTACAATATCAATCTTACCCTGTTTGACAGCATCTAGTACTTGCTTGTAGCTCGGGTAGATCACTACTTCAATATCATAGCCAGCATTTTTAGTAATTTCCTGTAACAACGAAGGTAATAAGCCAATAGCCTTTTGGTCTTTACTGACATAGGTGAAAGGCTGCCAGTCGGGTGCGGGGTATCCCACCTTAATAACCTTGTTGGTGTTGATTACTTGGTTATCTAGTATCGAAGTACCTTCAGTATCGCTATTCGCATTACCAGACAATGGAAAAACAAACAAAATTAATAGCAGGAGTGCCTGACGCATATTGCAGCCTAAATTGGATTCTATAGTCATAAGAGTGTTCAGAAGTGATCCGCACAGGCAGAAGTTATCAGGTTGGACTCTTAGAAAGAGACAACCGTTGATGTCCTAGTGCTACTGAGGTCGTTGTTTTCTATCGGGTGAGAGATGTTGAAACAGCTGCGGCGAGAATGCTGCGTATTGTAAACGTAAATAAATATCTGTCGATAATTAGCCACAGATAAAATGTCAACTAGATCTCAATTTTGATCTTTTTTTGACATCAATTGAAGTTTTGGGTTTGTCGAGCAAGTTAGGTTATTTAACGGCTACAAGGTTGTTAGTGATTCAGATATAAAAAAGGCTAAACCTAAAGGTTTAGCCTTTTACAACAGGGTTTGAATTAAGGCTTATTCACCTTGTTCAACACCCGCTCTATTAATTAGGAATTGCGTTAACAAAGGTACAGGGCGTCCTGTTGAGCCTTTGTTTGCACCACTATTCCAAGCTGTCCCCGCCACATCTAAATGTGCCCAGTTATACTTTTTAGCAAAGCGCGATAAGAAGCAAGCCGCAGTGATAGAGCCTGCTGCACGACCACCTAGATTAGTCATATCGGCAAATGGGCTTTCCAAGTGCTCTTGATATTCGTCCCATAGCGGCATGCGCCACGCTCGGTCGCCACTTTGCTCACCAGCATTTAGTAGCTCGTGTGCAAGAGGATTATGACCAGAGAATAAGCCAGATGCGTGCTTACCAAGGGCAATAACACAAGCCCCAGTTAAAGTGGCTGTATCAACAACTAATTCAGGATCAAAGCGCTCAACGTAAGTGAGTACATCGCATAGTACTAAGCGACCTTCTGCGTCGGTATTTAGTACTTCAACAGTTTGGCCTGACATAGTGGTTAGAATATCACCCGGGCGATAAGCATTGCTCGATGGCATGTTTTCACAACCAGCTAAAATACCAATTACATTAATAGGCAGTTGCATTTCGCATAATGCTTTCATCGCACCTATAACACCGGCTGCGCCGCCCATGTCATACTTCATTTCGTCCATGGCTTCGCCAGGCTTAAGTGAAATACCACCAGAGTCAAATGTTAGGCCTTTACCAATTAATACAATTGGCTTTTCAGTGTTATCCACTGCACCTTTGTATTCCATAATGGTCATCACAGACTCATTATCACTACCACGTCCAACCGCAAGGTATGAATTCATACCTAAGGCTTCCATCTGCTCTTCACCAATCGTTGTAACGGTTAGGTTTTCAGTGTTTTCAGCAATTTGGCGTGCTTGTGATGCTAGGTAAGCTGGATTACAAATATTTGGTGGCATATTGGCCACGTCGCGGCAAAGATGCATGCCTGAAGAAACTGCCATGCCGTGCTCAATAGCACGCTCACCAACAGTTAGCTCACGTCGAGTCGGTACATTAAATACCAGTTTACGCAGTGGACGACGAGTTTCACCTTTACGGGTTTTTAATGCGTCGAAGCTGTATAGGCTGTTTTGTGTTGTTTCAACAGCTTCACGTACTTTCCAGTATGTGTCGCGACCTTTAACATGTAACTCAGTTAGGAAGCAGACAGCTTCCATTGAACCAGTTTCATTTAGAGTGTTGATGGTTTTTGTGATGATTTGTTTGTATTGACGTTCATCAAGCTCACGCTCTTTACCACAACCGACTAGCAAAACACGTTCGCTTAGTACATTAGGTACATGGTGAAGCAACAACATTTGGCCTGGCTTACCTTCTAAATCACCACGGCGAAGTAAATTGCTGATATAGCCTTCACTGATTTTATCTAACTGTTCGGCGATACCGGACAAGCGTCTTGGTTCGTATACACCTACGACGATACAAGCTGAGCGTTGTTTCTCTGGACTGCCGCTCTTTACGCTAAACTCCATGAGCTCTCCTAGATTCTTAAAGACAAATTTTATTATTTATTAGATAATGTCTGCTTGTGCCCAAAAAGGGCCAAAATATGGCGCACCCTATAATTTTCTTTTCAGGTGTTTTCCCTGGCCATGTTATGTACTTGTTGGTAACAAAACTACTAAAAGTAGACAGTCTACATGAAAGTTGTATTGATACCAGCATAAATGAACGTTTGGAGACCGGATCCTCACTGTGATTGTATTTAGATACCTGATTCGAGAAGTTTTGAAAGCGCAAATAGCGGTACTTTTAGTGCTGTTAGCTATTTTTATTAGCCAACATTTTGTGCGTGTGCTTGCTGATGCCTCTGATGGCGAGTTTCCAGCCTCTCTTGTTATGACCTTGCTCGGTCTTAACATGCCGTTTCTTACCGTCCTGGTTTTACCGCTAAGTCTATTTTTGGGTATTTTATTAGCCCATGGGCGTATGTATGCCGAAAATGAGATGGTTATTTTTCACGGTGTAGGCATTAGTGAATGGTATATCACGCGAGTGACCTTACTGCTTGCTGTCATTAATATGGTGTTTACACTGTTTTTGTCGGTGTATGTAGCGCCATGGGCAGAAGAACAGCAAAACCAAGTGCTTGAGCATGCTAAGTCTGAGGCGGGGCTTGCTGCACTTACCCAAGGTCGATTCCAGACCAGTCCTAATGGCCGCGCAGTGTTATTTGTCGAGCGTATTGGACGTGACAATAAATTAGATAAAGTCTTTGTGGCACAGTTACCTGAACCAGATGACGAAACTGGTGTTGCCAATGTGGTTGTAGCACGTTCAGGTAAAGTGGTTGAAGACGGAACTGGTGGTCAGCGATTACAGCTTGAAGACGGTGTGCAATATCAAGGTAACCCTAAGCGTGTTGACTACCAAGTTGTAGAGTTTGGTGGCTATCAAATGCAGATTAAAGAGCAGGCTGTTGATGAGCGCCGTCGTAAATTGTCCGCAATGCCGATTGGCGAGTTGATGAAAATCGATAGTCCAGAAGCAACTGCTGAGTTCCATTGGCGTTTAGCAATTCCTTTAGCGATTCCATTGATGACCTTGATTGCGGTACCTATGGCGCGAGTGAATAACCGCCAGGGTAAGTTTGCTAAGATGTTCCCAGCTATTTTACTTTACTTAGGCTATTTTGGTCTGATGGTTGCTGGGCGTAAATCGCTCGAAGATGGTGTCATTCCTCAGTATCTAGGGATGTGGTGGATCCATGCGTCCGCGCTTGCCATAGGGATATTGCTATTAGGTAAAGAGCGTCCGTTTGGCGCTAAATTGTCAGGCTTGTTCAAGCGTAACAAGGCGGCTAAAGCATGAAAATATTAGACATTTATATCGCTAAAGTACTGATTAGCACCTCTTCATTAGCGCTATTAGTATTAACAGGCTTGTCAGGCATTATTAAGTGGGTTGACCAACTGCGTGTGGTTGGTCGTGGCACTTATACCATGATGGATGCTGCAGTATATGTACTGTTTTTAATTCCGCGTGACATTGAACTTTTTTTCCCTATGGCGGTGTTGCTTGGCGCCTTGATTGGTATGGGGATGCTGGCATCTAACTCTGAACTAGTTGTAATGCAGTCGGCGGGTTTATCACGTTTACAAATTACTATGTCAGCGATGAAAACTGCCATTCCCTTGATGATTTTGGTGATGATGCTAACGGAGTGGGTTGCCCCAGTTGCAGAATTGCGGGCAAAAGAGATCAAGAGAACCAATGTATCAGGTGGCAGTTTAATTGACTCTAACCGCGGCATTTGGGCTAAAGATGGTGCCTTATTCGTCAATATCGGTGGCGCTGCCGACATTAATAATCTGCGTGATATTACTCTTTATGAGTTTGATGACACGACTAATCTAACCAGTACGGTGCACGCTAACTCTGCAGAATACAAAGATACCTATTGGTTACTCAAAGATGTACGCAGAACGACCCTCAAGAATGAGCAAGTTGTACTGGTCAATCTTGAAGAAGACCGATGGATCTCATCTCTGACTCCTGAAAAGCTCAGTGTAGTTTCTGTTAAACCAGAAGCGCTATCCATTGAGGGACTATTAGATTATTTAGATTACCTCAAGAGCAATAATCAGGCCGCTGAACGATATGAGTTAGCGCTGTGGCGTAAGCTAATGCAGCCTGTTACTGTCGCAGTGATGATGTTGGTGGCTTTGTCATTTGTGTTTGGTCCGCTTAGAACTGTGACTATGGGCGCAAGGGTTTTATTGGGTGTAGTCGCTGGTTTTAGCTTCTATATTTGTAGCGAAATCTTTGGTCCATTGAGTATCGTATATGGTTTACCTGCCTTTATTAGTGCCGGTATGCCAGCGTTTATCTTTAGTGTTGGTGCTTTGTATTACATAAGAAAATAATACCAATTGCATTAAATTAAAGGTACAAAAAAGCCAATAAGTACGAGGTTAAGGCCGTTGCTTATTGGCTTTTTTAATACTTTTAATTCACTCTTTATTGAGCGTCAAAAAGTTAAATTTGATTATACACCGCGCCAGTTACGCATCTGATTCGCTTCTTTAGATAGTTCAACCACTTCTGAGCGAGTCATCATATCTTGCAGCGCTAGCTTGTCGCCGTTAATCAAAATCCACAAATTACCTATTCCCAGTAATGACCATACAAGTCTTGCAGCTGCAGTCACCATACTTAGGTTTTGACCGTTTGGATGTTGGATTTTAAGGCGCCATGCTCGCATTCCTAAGGTTTGTCCGCCATAGCTCCAAAAACTGATATAAAATAGACCGACACATAGGGCAATCCAGAACTGATAAATGCCTTTATAAAGCGGAGTATTATTAAGCAAGTCAGAAACATGCTCAAACCCTGCCATATCGATTAAGCCGCTGTACGTTAACGCTATGAATATGCCAAAACCAATTGCGCCAGCAACCATATATACAGCTACGGCAAGTAATAGATCATAAATTATCGCACCGCATCGTTTAAAAAAACCGGCACGAGGAAAGTTGGCATGTTCGTTATTTGGTAAATATGAAGTCGTCATTTATATCACTTTTTATTAGGTTTATTGGATGGTGATAACTGCTGCAGGCTTATTGATTATGACTTTTTCGGTTCATCTTTATGGTAGTAGATGTCGCTAAAGCCAAAGCGAGCGAACTCTTTAGCGCGAAAATCTTTAACTGCCGACGAGCCTTTTGAGGTCATTGCAATTTGTTGCTCCATCATCAGGTATCGAGTTAAATCAACGCCTTCCGCTGCGGCAACCGCTTCGTAAATATCGTGAAACTTGTCATAAGCAAAGTTAATTTCTTTTGCTTGGTTTTTAAATTTGTAAGTAATTCTGGTTGCCATTTTTAGCATCTCTAATGTAAGTCGGTCTATGATACCAAATCTCGGCTATAAGGTATAAACCATATAGCGAGCATCTTCAGGATAGGCGCTAAGATCTTTACTAATCGCCTTGGCAATAAACCCTTGTTTACCCCAGTAGTGGTGCGCGCCTTGCACAGCGACTAAAGAAATCGTGTTGAGGTTATTCGTCTCTGCAAACTCGATAAGTGCTTTTAATGCGAGGCTACCCAACCCCTTGCCCTGCGCCTTTGCTGATAGAGCTATATCATGTAAATAAAGGGTATTAGCTTGGTCTATTGTACCCAATACTTGTTCGAGCGATGGTGGCATATCTATATGCCAAGGGTGGGCTAGACAATAGCCAATAACACTACCTTCAGAAGTTAGGGCAAAGCAGCTTTCTGGCGACGTGAGCCATTTGCTTTGTAAAACCTCGAGCGATTCGGGTTCAATTTGTGGATAGCATTCTATTTGAATATCGAGAATATATGGCCAGTCAGACGGTTGAATGGATCGTAGCGTCATCATTTTTACTCTTGTAGTAAAGGGGTCTCTCTAGCCCTGCTAAGCCTAACTACAGCAGGGCTGATAATAGTATAACAGCTATAAGTAACGACTTTCCAAATGATGCTTGAAATGAGCCGGATTAAGGGGCTCACCTGTTGCTTGACGCATAAGCTCGTTGATTTCTAATAGACTACCTTGCGACCAAACATGAGTTTGTAGCCAATGCATCACATCATTAAGACGGCCGGCCTCAATAAGGCTTTCCACATTGCCAATTTGGCTTTCCATAGCGCTTTTAAACTGGGCAGCGTACATTGCACCTAGAGTATAGCTGGGGAAATAACCTAGCTCGCCTACCGCCCAATGTATGTCTTGCATACAGCCATTTTTGTAATCGCCGTCGGTATTTATGCTTAATAAAGATTGCATCTGACTAGACCAGAAGTCTGGTAGATCCGCAACTGCAAGTTCACCAGACACTAGGGCTTTTTCGGCTTCAAAACGCAGTAAAATGTGGCAAGGGTAGGTTACTTCATCGGCATCAACTCGAATATGACCAGGCTTGACTCGAGTGTATATATTAGTGAGTTGCTGATGCGATAACTCGCAACCTAGTAAGGTTTTTAGGTGAGGTTGAATTAGTTTTAAAAAGCCACTGCCACGGCCAACCTGCATTTCACAAAACAGGCTTTGACTCTCATGCAGCGCCATTGAGCGTGCAAGGCCTGCAGGTTGTCCACGCCAAGCAAGCGGCAAGCCTTGTTCATATTTAGCATGACCTGTTTCATGAACAATTCCCATTAATCCACTAGTGAAGTCAGTTTCATCATAACGGGTGGTTAGGCGAACATCGCTGGCAACACCACCGCAGAAAGGATGACTGCTGATATCGAGGCGGCCATGATTAAAATCAAACCCTAAAATTTGCATCACCTGTTGACCTAACTTAGCTTGGCTTTCTGCGCTTGTCTCTGGAATTGCATAGCTTGGCTCTGATGCCTGTTTATTTTGAACTTGTTGTATTAGATCGGGTAACCAGCTTTTCACCTGGTTAAAAATAGCTTCAATACTAGCAGTCGTCATACCCGGTTCAAACTTATCGAGTAAGGCGTCATAAGGGCTAACGTTAAGCACTTCTGCACGAATACCAGCTTCTTCTTTTACTAGGTTCATTAGCTGTTCAAGGTTTGGCTTAAACCCTTGCCAATCATTGTTTTTTCGCTGGTCTCGCCAAGCTTGTTCGCAATGGTAGGCCGCTTTTGTTTTGGCTTCGACTAAAGCTGCTGGCACAGCATTAGCTTGCAAATATTGATAATTGATTTCACGTAAATTGGCTTGCTGCTGGGCTGTTAATGTGAGCTCTTGAGCCTTGGCTATTGTCTCTGCAAGCATAGGAGACGTTTTAAGGCTGTGAATATGCTTTGCGAGTTCAGCCATTGCAGCACCACGAGCTTCTCCACCACCAGTTGGCATCATAGTAGCTTGATCCCAATCTCCTAAGGCACTTAAATGCTCAAAATGACTAATGCTTTGAAAGTGTTTCGCAAGGGTAAGGTAGTGCTGGTTATTGTTAGCGCTCATAATGTAATCGGCTATAAAAAGATAAATATGCTTTATGCTAGCACGTAAGTACAGTGCAGCTAAGTGCTAGCAGCTAAATATCCGAATGGGGCTCAATGTTAATCAGTTTAGAAAGTGAGGGGATTGGCTACACTTAATGAGTTATTAAGTCGTGTTTGATACAGTGCCTGTTAATCATTAATAATCAAAAGTATTGTTACTTGTTATCGCACCTCTTTGTGTTAGCATAATGTTAAATATAAGCTTGGCTTATATGAAGTTGTATGGGATGTGCAACTGACTTATTCATGGAGGATTAATGGTCGACTTTTTGTTGAGCCAAGAGAATTTACCTTACGCAATCTCGTTAGGGTTAGTGCTGCTCTTTGGTTTACTTGAAACATTATCTTTAGTCATAGGCGCTAGTCTTGTCGGGTTATTACACCCTGCAGAAGTGGTCGATAATATAGAGCTCAGTAATAAGAACTCTAGCGTTATGCTGAGTTTTGCTAGTTGGCTTAGCATGAATCGTTTGCCTGTATTACTTTGGTTTGCGTTAGCTTTACTCAGTTTTAGCATGGCGGGTTTTGTGATAAATGCTGTGTCTATGCGTTGGCTGCTCGTATTGCAACCTCAGCTCGTTTCCCTGCCTTTCGCATTGTTTCTGATGGCACTATCTTGTCACTACTTTGGTGCTGCGATTGCTGATAGATTGCAGCGCAATATCTCTAATGTTATCTCTATTGAAGATCTTAACGGTAGCGTAGCAAAGCTTGAGTTTGGAAGAGCAATGCTGGGTTATCCAGGAGCTGCCATCGTGGTAGATAAAAACCAGCAAGAACATCATGTATTTGTTGAGCCAGTGAACACTGAAGTTGAATTTACTGAAGGCACCCTTGTTGTATTGGTTAAACGCAAAGGTCGAGTTTGGCAAGCAACACCGATAGATGGTTAGTTTAAATAACTTTTATAAGAATCATAAAAAGGCCTGCATTAGCAGGCCTTTTTATTTAAGTTGTGATTAGCTGTTATGGCTTTACGCTTGCAGGGCTTGCAATATTGTCAACGCTGGCTGCTCATTCCTAGGCCAAACTTGGTAAGCTTTATGGTGCTTAATCAAAGAAGCTTTTTTATTACCTGGGCTAAGTAGCAAATTATGCTGGTATGCTATTTTAGCCAGTAAAGCTTCATCGGCACGAACAAAAATAGTGATAGGTTTAATTAACTCATCACCGACGATACGCTGAGTGAACTGATCATCTGAAATGATTAAGCTATTGCAGCCATCGCTATCAAGTTTGAGTTTTTTAGTCACTTCTTGATCGGTAATGATTAGCCACTCTTGTGACTCAAGCTCTGCAATCATGTTATTTATCGAAGCGCCTAAGCCTGTTTGCTTGTCGCTAATATAACTATATTGCGCCTTAATCTTCTCAAGCAGTGTTTTTAGCTCTGCACCTGCCCCCATACTGCGACCTTGGCGGATCCACATGGTTAGGTCTTCGGCGACTAACTTTGAGAAAGTACGCTGCTTTAATGCTGTGACCATCCAACTACATAGAAAGTGGCTTTCTGCTGCAGGAGTTCTGACGCTGCTACTTTTAGCACTGGCTTCTGCAAGAGCATCGAGACCCGCAATAGCGAACGCTAAAACGGCTTGATTATAAGTGATATCTGACATTGATTCTCCGCCGCGTGGAAGTAATAAAAGGTGACGGCTGAGGGGATTATACCTAATACCAATCAGTATAAAAATAGTGGCGTAGTAAGTCTAAATTGAGTTGTTCGTTATAAGTCTGCCGATAACAGGGATTATGTTGGTTACCAGAGCTTATAACGAACAAAGAAGCCGCTATTGTTTGACTAGGCGGGCAGCTGTCATTATCAACTCCGGTGCAGGGCGTACTCTAAAGTTAGGGTTAACATATTGAAAATGCACTAAGCCATTGCCATCAATAATGTAGACTGCAGGCACTGGTAACACTAAGCGTTGTTCGCCCTCGGGTGTTTGCCAAAGCTTGTTTTCAAGCTTTATTTTACTTAGGTAGCGATTGGTGACTTTTTCACTGGTAAAGTAGGCCAAACCGAACGCTTTACTCACATCAAGGTTAGCGTCAGATAGTAAGGTGTATGAGAGTTCTTGTTCGGTCATAGACTGTTTAAGTTTGGCAGGCGTGTCGGGCGATATGCCGATTAGCTGAAACCCCATTTCAATGAGTTTCGGCTCGATGGCTTTAAGTTGTCCCATTTGCGAATTACAAAAGGGGCACCAACCACCACGGTAGAAAAAGATCACGCTTGGTTTGCCTTGGGTGATCTTGGCAATATCAATAGTGCGATCGTTAAGATCTTTTAGGTTGGTAGAAGGGATCGTTTGGCCGTTCATTAGCGGCATCACATTGAGTTCATCACTGGCGATGGGTTTAGCATTCGCTGCATGACTTAGCGCAGCACTGCTGATTATTAGCGCTAGTACTGCAAAGGTATTTCTTAGCATTATTATTCCTTTTTAAAAGCAAAATGAGCTTGTGTTTGACAAGACCGCGTAAGCCGCAATTTGCTTTCGTCGCTTAAGGAATAAACGTTGCGTTCAAAAAAGGCACCATTAGGTGCCTTTTTTGTTTATAAAATAATTCGGTGTCCGTACAGCGATTATTTTATCTTCTTAATTTTTGCTGGTGAGGCATTTTTCACTTTAACACGGCGGCCTTGCATGTTCTTCTCTGCAATAACCTGCGCGCCAGCATTGTCTACACGCTGCTGTTTCTTAGCAAAACTACGGCGTTTTTGTAGCTGTTTGATCAATAGATCGCGGCTACCCACTTCATAACCAGGAATGCTAATACGGCGCAGTTGCTGACCAATTAACTTCTCGATATCAGCAAGTGTGCGCTCTTCTTCACGACTTACAAATGAGATAGCAACGCCTGATTTACCTGCACGGCCAGTACGACCAATACGGTGAACATAATCTTCAGCAAGGAAAGGTAAGTCGTAGTTAACTACGTACTCTAAGCCTTGAATATCCAGACCACGTGCAGCAACTTCGGTTGCCACTAACACGCGCATTTTACCTTCTTTAAACTCACGTAGAGCACGGCGACGGCTACCTTGTGCCTTCTCACCATGAACAACAGCAGTTGGAATACCATCTAGATTAAGCTCTTTTTCAAGCTTATCTGCCGCATCACGTGTCGCGGTAAACACTAGCACTTGGCGCCAGTTTTTCTTACCAATAAGCTCTGACAGTAGCTCACGCTTACGGCGCTGTTCAACTGGGTAAACCACTTGGCTAACAGTAATCGCAGTAGTGTTTTGCTTATCAGCAGTGATCACGTTTGGTTTAACCATCATCGTGTTAGCTAGTTGCTTAACCGCAGTTGAGAAGGTTGCCGAGAACAATAGATTCTGACGTTTCTTATTAACGGCTTGCAGAATCTTTTGAATATCGGCACTAAAGCCCATATCTAGCATACGGTCGGCTTCGTCTAGGACTAAAGACTCGACGTTAGACAGGCTTAAGTTACAAGCCACAATGTGCTCAAGCAGTCGGCCCGGAGTGGCGATAATGATATCCGCGCCACGCTTTAGCTTAGTTGCCTGAGTATCCATTTTAACGCCACCAAAAATGGTGACTACAGAGATGTCTAAGTACTTAGCGTAATCATTAACGTTATCGGCAATTTGCGCTGCAAGCTCGCGGGTTGGGGTTAAGATCAACGCCCGTGCATTTGAGCGGCCGGTAGTGCTTGGGTTATCAAGCATCTTTTGTAAAATTGGCAATGCAAACGCAGCCGTTTTACCCGTACCTGTTTGCGCACTAGCAAGTACATCTTGGCCGCGGCGTACGGCAGGGATGGCTTGCTGCTGAATTGGTGTCATTTTTTCATAACCACATTCAGAGATTGCACGCAAAATCTCAGGAGCAAAACTAAATGATTCAAATCTCATGATTGAGGAGTCCTATGTTCAACAATTCAATTGCTAACAGGTACGCTAGCATTTTCTAATACCATTAAAATGGCGGCCGCGGAGTATAGCAAACTTTTATACTGACTGGTATTAGATTAAAACCTGTACTTTGGCAATTTTGTGCCTAACGAGTACGCAATAAAAAGCAGCGCTTAAGCGCTGCTTTAATTATGGAACAAAACACGCAATTAAATGGCCGCAGTGACCTTATTTAACCAATCTAGATCTTCACCTTGCATAAACGGCGTTAGCTTGTCTTTAACTTGCTGGTGATATTGGTTAAACCAATTAATCTCAGGCTCGGTTAGATATTGTTTATCGATTAGGCGTGCATCCATTGGAATGAAAGTGAGTGCTTCAAACTCAAACATTTCACGCTCAATGTTGGCAAGTGCAGCGCATGGACGTACGGCAACTAAGTTCTCTAGTCGAATACCAAATTCTTCAGCGCGGTAGTAGCCAGGCTCATTAGACAACACCATACCGTCGAGTAATGGCACATTTGAACGCCCCTTAGCTATGCCCTGCGGACCCTCATGCACACTGAGGTAATGACCAACGCCGTGGCCAGTGCCATGGTCAAAGTCATAGCCATGTTGCCATAAGTACTGGCGCGCGAACGCGTCAAGTTGCATACCGCTGGTGCCTTTAGGGAACTTAGCTTGATCGATAGCAATATGGCCTTTTAGTACCAAAGTCACCATTTTTCTCTGCTCATCGGTGACATCACCGATAGCGATAGTGCGGGTAACGTCGGTTGTGCCGTCTAAATACTGGGCGCCAGAGTCAACCAGATAGATGCTGTTCATCTGCATCTGCGCTGGCGTGCCATTGTTATGATTGTAGTGGCACATCGCTGCGTTACCGCCTGTCGCCGAAATAGTATCGAAGCTTGGCTCTTGGTACATAGGATCGCTTAAACGGAAGCTTTCTAGCTTATCTGCCAGTACAGCTTCATCGTAAAGCCGATTAGCATCAACTTCGCGGTCTAACCAAGCAAGAAAGCGACTAACAGCAACGCCATCACGAATATGGCACGCCTTGATACCTGCAAGCTCAGCTGCATTCTTTTGTGCTTTTGGTAATGCCACAGGGTCACTACCAGCAATAAGCTGCGCGCCAGCTTCTTGCGCTGTAAGTTGTAGCCATGCATTACTGTTATCTGGGCTAGCAAGCACTTTTCTGCCTTCTAGTTTGGCGAGCTCTGCAGCAAGTTCTGCTTCATTTTTAAAGCTAACGCCAGTGCCAACATGCTCGTTGATATTTTCAGGTAGCTTTTTGGTGTCGGTGAACAGCACCATGTCGCCATTGGCGTGCAGCAATGCTGTGCCAAGTACAACTGGCAAACAAGGAATGTCTTTACCGCGTATGTTGAGCAGCCAGCAAAATGAGTCTAATGCTGAAATAATTGCCACATCAGCGCCCTGGGCTTTGATATCCGCACCAATTGTAGTGCGTTTCTCTAAGCTGCTGCGTCCGGCGCTTTGCTCGCTAAATAGCATAATAGGATCGGATGTTGGCGCAGGTCTGTCGGTCCAATTTACATCGATAGGGTTGTGCGCAACTGTAGTTAGCGTGATTTGCGCTTTAGCAAGCTCAGCTTGAGTTTGATTAAACCAAGCTAAGGTATGCAAACGGGCGTCAAAACCCACTTGAGCATTGGCACCAAGCTGTTCAATTAGCCATTGAGCTTGCGGGGTATCATGTAAGCTTAAGTATTCGAATAAACTGCCATCGACTTGTTGGCGAACCTGTACTGTGTAACGACCATCGACAAAGATTGCCGCGCTTTCCTTAAGGACAATAATCGCGCCAGCAGAACCGGTAAATCCACTGGCCCATAACATACGCTCGTTATGTTCAGGAACATACTCACCTAGATATTCATCAGCTCTTGGAATAATAAATGCGTCTAGGTTTAATTTAGCCATTTCGCTGCGGATGGCTGTTAAGCGTGCTGCAATAGTATTTGACATTCAAACTCCATTATTAGCGTTCAAGCTAGAAAGTTACTGAGCTCGAGGCTATTTCTTTTTGTACGAATTTAGGGCGGAGGTTAGCATAAATGCCCGGTGCATGGCAGTCACCCTATAGGATTAACCGTGTAGTTAGCTGGTCGCTAGTGTGAACCAAACTGGACAAAAAGGTTTGCAGTTCCTTAAATCAACAATGTTGTTTAGTCAGCGTTTTAGCCAAAGTCGAGTGATTAATGCGATAAAGCTTGGTTTTAAATTTCAATTAATCGAATTGTTTACAGTTAATCGATATTCTATAGGTCGTTAATATCTAAGCAGCTATATGGTGTAAGTCTCTATTATGTTAGAATTTTGTTTGTCGTTAGGATGCGATTAGTCGTGGTGTAGCCATGCTCATGGGAGTGCTAAGTGCAAACATTAACAATCGATATTAGTGGTTCAAAAGCCTTATTTGAAATAGAAACACAAGGGCGAGTAGAGCAATATAAAATAGCGATAACAGACGGATTTAATATTAATAATTTAAATACGCAGATCGCTGAATTAGAACAAGACTACGGCTTAGAAGGTTACGGGTTAGGCATAGCCGTTCCGGGGTTAGTGCAAGCGCAGCAATTGGTGTCCTGCCAATCGCTACAGGGGCTAAAAGGATTGAGTGTTGATGACCTATTGACTAAAGCTAAGCAGGTCATTATTGCTAATGACAGCGATGCTGGCCTGCAAGCATTAATGGACACTAAGCAAGATTGTGAGTTACTTGTTATGTGCGATATGGGTATTGGTATGTCTATCGCGGTAAACGGTATTCCATTCACTGGTGCATCAGGTATGGCCGGCGAGTTAGGGCATTGTCGTATGATGACTGAGTCTGGCGAGTTTAGTCTTGAGCAACTAGCCAGTGGCGCTGCGATTAAGCGTCGTAATTGGACCCGCAATGAAGATATTGCACGTGCAGGCAGTTACATCGGCCAAAGTTTAGCTTGGGTGGTTAATCTGTTTAACCCATCCCATATCTACTTAGCGGGTAGTTTGATGGATAACCCGCATTATTACCAAGCGTGTGTTGCTGCAATTAAAGAGATGGCATTACCCATTCCTATGGCAAAGGTAAAGGTTAACCGTGTTGATGACCGTGAAACCATGGTTTGCCGCGGTCTTAAAGTGATGCTGAATAAGTAATTTTAAAATAGTAAGCCATTAAATAAAAAGGGCAACCTTCATCAAGGACGTTGCTCTTTTTATTGCCTCAATGTAAAAGCTCTGATTGCTAATTCAGGTGTTTTTTATCGCCTAATAAGCCACTTTTACTCAACATATAACTCGCGACCATCGACAATTATTTGCACTTTTCCCTATTAGTTACTGACTGATTGTATATTTTATGCTAGAAAGTGTGGCATACCGTGAGCCATTGTAAATATGGCGCTTGTGAAAACTACTTTTAAGTAGTGGCTGCATGACAATATAAATAATCAAATTTGAAAGGTAAGTATATGACCATAGGTGTTGGCGGTTCTACCGCAGAGCAGGAATTAGCAAAGTTAACAGACATGACTCAAGGTGCAGATCCTATTAGTCGTGAAGAGTACCAAGCTCGTATCGCCAAGGCGCAAGCCATCATGAGCGAGCAGGGAATTGCTGCCATTTACCTAAACGCAGGCACTAACCTTTACTATTACACTGGCACGCGCTGGTACGCTAGCGAGCGCATGGTGGGAGCGATCCTTCCTGCAACAGGTGACGTTGAATATATCGCTCCAGCATTTGAAGTTGATACGTTAAACGGTTACATGGTCATTGGCGGT
The DNA here is from genome assembly GCF_041471165.1 of Shewanella sp. 10N.261.52.F9. NCBI lineage: Bacteria > Pseudomonadati > Pseudomonadota > Gammaproteobacteria > Alteromonadales > Shewanellaceae > Shewanella > Shewanella sp. 10N.261.52.F9. The sequence continues at coordinate 977 of NZ_JBFRNX010000013.1, read as the reverse complement.
AAAGTTAATACTTGGCAAGAAGATGAAAGCCCATTTGCACTTTTTGGCAATGTATTAGCCAACATGGGAATTACAGCCGGTGATATAGGCATCGACGAATCTGCTGCTTTCTTTATCTTTGATGGCATGCGTCAAGCGCACCCGCAGTATAACTATGTTAACGCTAAGCCAGTAACAGCTGGTTGCCGCATGATTAAATCTGCGGTTGAGCTGAGTTTGTTGCAGCGCGCTAAAGATATGACCATGGAAGTACACAAAGCCGTTGCGCGTATTTTGCATGAAGGCATTACCACCAGTGAAGTGGAAGCCTTTATCAATGCTGCGCACATTAAAGTGGGTATTCCTGCAGGCTCATATTTCTGTATCGTGCTGTTTGGTGAGGACAGTGCCTACCCGCATGGGGTTAAATCACCTAAAGCACTAGAGCTAAATGACACCGTATTGATTGATACCGGTTGTCAGTTATACGGTTATAACTCGGATATTACCCGTACTTACGTTTATGGTGAGCCTAGCCCACGTCAACGTGAATTATGGCAGTTTGAGCAAGCATCGCAAATCGCAGGTTTTGAAGCGGCGCAAATTGGCGCTACGTGTGCCAGCGTTGATCGCGCTGCCCGTGATGTACTGGAAGCAGCAGGTTTTGGTCCAGGCTATGATGTACCGGGTCTTCCACATCGCACAGGTCACGGTGTCGGCCTTGATATCCATGAATGGCCGTATTTAGTACTTAACGACCATACTCCTCTTGCTGCGGGTATGTGTTTCAGTAATGAACCTATGTTATGTGTACCGGGCGAGTTCGGTGTGCGCCATGAAGACCACTTCTATATGAGTGAAACAGGCCCAGTATGGTTCACCAAGCCTGCGCACTCAATCGATGACCCATTTGGTTACGAAGCGTAATATTTGCAATGCCTCGTTATCAGTAACGAGGCATTTTTTTGTGTAAGAAGCGCGATGTATATCAGGGGAGT